>JAQXBV010000132.1 GCA_029252195.1 Yoonia sp. | reverse complement strand
CGTCTTGCATCAATATGTGACCCATAATCGATACTACCCAAATCAGAAACAGTTCGCCGACGCCGTCCTCGCATTCATGCGCGAAACCATCCCGCATGAATGGACCAAATTCCGCGACAGGGTGTCAGACAACTTCCGCGTCATAACCCACGAGAACTTTCGGATTTTGGAGTAGCAGCGGTATAACCCTTTTTTTGACAAATTTATTGTCTAGGGTCCTCTAGAGTAATAGTAAATCGGACCGCAGAATGCGCAAGCTTGAGAGTAACGTGATCGGTATAGATCAGGGCGACGTTGTCCTGTTCTCAGATTTCGAACATGACGGTGAAATGTGGACAGGTGAGGGCCCGCGCAATACGCGCGTTCCGGTGGCATTTTCCGAAAGCTATATCGCAAAACCTGTGGTGTATGTGTCCGTCTCGATGCTGGACACGTCGAACGGCACGAATACACGCTTTGATGTGCAGTCAGACACGATCACGAACGCGGGCGTTGATATTGTGTTTCGCACTTGGGGCGACAGTCGTGTCTCCCGCTGCCGTGTCGCGTGGCAATCCATCGGCGCCGTGCGCGCCGATGATGTTTGGGACCTGTAATCAGGACCGATACATGCCTTCATAAATCGGACCCAAGGTTTTGTGGTCAAACAGGGACGACACGGATGTGCCGTTCCACGTGTTCAGGATCGCTTGCGCAAACATCGGGGCCGTCGGCACGATGCGAATGTTCGGGCAGGCCAAAACCGCATCCGTGGCTTGGATCGTGTCACTGATCACCAAATTCTTCATCACAGATTTGCTGATCCGGTCTACGGCAGGGCCCGAAAGAACGCCGTGCGTGATATAGGAGTGCACTTCTTTCGCGCCGTTTTCCATGAGGACCTCAGCCGCCTTACACAGCGTGCCAGCGGTATCGACGATGTCGTCGACGATCAGACAGGTGCGGTCTTTCACGTCGCCGATCACGGTCATTTCAGCGACTTCACCGGGCTTGCCGCGGCGCTTGTCGACGATCGAAAGCGGCGCGTTGATCCGTTGTGCCAAATCACGGGCACGCGCCACGCCGCCCACGTCAGGGGAGACGACCATCACGTCATCCATATTTCCTTTGAAATGGTGCATCACGTCGAGTGCGAACACAGGGGAGGCGTAAAGGTTATCGACGGGAATATCGAAGAAGCCTTGGATCTGCGTCGCGTGCAGATCGAGGGTGAGGATGCGCTCGATCCCGGATTCAACCATCATATTGGCCACGAGTTTGGCGGTGATCGGTGTGCGTGCCTTGGAGCGGCGATCCTGGCGGGCGTAACCGAAGTAGGGGATCACGGCGGTGATGCGGGCCGCCGAAGAGCGGCGCAGCGCATCTGCAATGATGAGAAGTTCCATCAGGTTGTCGTTGGCGGGGTTCGAGGTCGGCTGCATGATATACATGTCCTCGCCACGCACGTTCTCATAGACCTCGACGAAAATCTCGCCATCGTTGAACCGTTCAACCCGCGCATCGACAAGGCCAACATTCACGCCGCGGTGCATCGACATGCGGCTCGCGACGGCTTGCGCAAGGGGGCGATTTGCGTTGCCGGAAATCAGCTTTGGAGCGGTGGTAATTGGCATTGGGTGCGGTCCTTTGGCGATGGGCTGGGGGTGATTTCAGAGAATCGGGACATTGACACGGGTTAACACATGGCTACGGTCGCGCAAAGAAACAGCGACCCTTTTGGAGCATCAAATGCCACATATCGACTACTTCTTTGCAACGATTTCTCCGTTCACATATCTGAACGGAACACGGGTGGAGGAGATTGCCGCCAAACATGGGGCAACGCTCGTTTATAAACCGCTCGATATCATGGGACTGTTTGCGGCAACTGGCGGCTTGCCGCCGAAAGACCGCCACCCCAACCGTCAAGAATACCGGCTGCAAGACATGCGCCGTCGTGCCGCGATTGCGGACCTGCCGCTGAACCTCAAGCCTGCCTTTTGGCCAACGAACCCTGCACCTTCCAGCTATGCGATTATTGCGGCGCAACATGCCGGCGGCGGTGATCTTGGCAAGCTCGTCCATAGCTTTGGTGCGGCGTGTTGGGCACAGGAACGCGATATTTCGCAAGACGAGGTCATTCACGATTTGCTGACACAGGCGGGCTTTGATGCAGGGCTTGCCGATAGCGGGCTTTTGATCGGTGCCGAGACCTATGCGAAGAACCTTGAAGAGGCTGTCGCAGGCGGTGTCTTTGGCGCGCCGTTCTTTATCACGGACACCGATGAGCGGCTCTGGGGACAAGACCGTCTCGACGATCTCGATGCCGTGCTTGGCGGGAAGGTCTGAGGGGGCTCTGCCCCCGCAGCAGAGCTGCCCCCCTAGGTATTGAGAGCCAAAAGAAGGGTTAAGAGCGCAGGATTTGCAGGAACTGGTCCACGCCGTCCTGCGTCATTGACCAATCGGTGACAAGGCGGGCTGTGAGTGGCTCGTCTGGGTCGCCCACAGCGGGATCGCCGTCCCATGTGTAATAGACCGCGCCTGCCGCCATGAGCCGTTGGTGGTCGCGGCGGGGCAGGCGGACGAAGATCATGTTCGCCTCAGGCTCGAAGAGGAGTTCCGCGCTGTTGTAGCCGCGCAGACCATCGGCCAGTCGCTGGCAAGCGGCATTCGCCGCCGTCGCCATATCGTGCCAGAGGTCATCGGTCATGTAGGCTTTCATCTGGGCAGACAAGTAGCGGTGCTTGGAAAAGAGATGGCCGCCGCGCTTGCGCCTCAACTCGAATTCCCACGCAAGCTTAGGGTCGAAAATCACGCAGGCTTCAACGCCCATCAACCCGTTCTTGGTGCCGCCAAAGCTGACGACATCAACGCCGGACTTCCACGTCATCTCTGCCGCTGAACAGCCAAGCGCCACAAGAGCATTGCAGAACCGCGCGCCGTCGAGGTGGACTTTCGAGCCACATTCATGGGCGACCTCAGCGAGGGCACGGATTTCAGCCACGGTATGCACAGTGCCTTTTTCGGTCACTTGTGTGATGGACACAGGCCCGCGCTGAGGCCCGTGCACACCGCGTGTTTGCTCGGCCAGCATAGCCGCACGCAGGGCGTCGGGCGTCATTTTCGCGTTGGTGGCGGGGACGAGGGTCAGCTTCGCATTGGAGTAAAATTCGGGTGCATTACACTCGTCTTCTTGGATATGGGCCATGGGCGCGCAAAAGATCGTGTCCCAAGGATTTGCCAGCGTCGCCAAGAGGATAGCGTTTGCTGCGGTGCCTGTCGCGGTGAGGTAAACGGCGGCTTGCGGGGCGTCAAACAGGTCGCGCACCATCGCGCGCACCTCGTCCATGATCGGGTCGGCGCCGTAGCCCATGGCGTAGCCTGTGTTCGCGGCGACAAGCGCCTCTAGAACCTTTGGGTGGGCGGGGCCTGCGTTGTCGGATGCGAAATACATTTAGGTCGGTTCCTCGATGATATAGTCGTCCCAGTCGTCTTCATTGACGTCGCGCTCGTTGACTGTGCGACCCCGCATGGAGACGCCAGCGGCATGTACTGATTCAGCGTTGCCAGAGATCAGCGGATGCCAGTCAAACAAGTCGCGCCCCTCAGCCACAAGGCGGTAGCCGCAGGTCTTGGGAAGCCAATACATGTTATCTTCCAAGGTCTTGGGCGTCAGCTGGATGCATTCCGGCACATATTGACGGCGCAAGGCGTATTTGCTGCACAAGCATGTGGAGCCGTCCAGAAGGCGGCAGGACACGCGGGTCAAATCGACCTCGCCTGTGTCCTCGTCTTCGAGTTTGTTCAGGCAGCATTTGCCGCAGCCGTCACAAATCGCTTCCCATTCAGGTTTGGTGAACTCGTCCATCGGGACGGTTTTCCAGAAATCGGAGCGCAGGTCGTTGCGGGGGATTTCAGACATCGGCGAGTATTTCCCTTGCGCGAACGCAATCGGCGTCCATTTGGGTGATGAGGGCCTCTAGTCCGTCGAATTTCAGCTCTGGCCGCAGGTATTCAACCAAGGCGACCGAGAGAGTGGAACCGTAAAGGTCGCCCTTGAAATCAAAGAGGAAGCTTTCACAGTTCGGTTTGTTTTCACCAAACATCGGGCGTATGCCGATGGAGGCAGCCCCGTCGTAACGGCCCGCATGGGGGCCATCGAGCACGGTGACTTTGACAGCATAGACGCCGAACTTTGGCGGGTGCAGATCGTCGATCGACATGTTCGCGGTAGGGTAGCCCAAGACGCGGCCGCGTTGTTCGCCACGGATGACCTGATTTTCCAAGCGGTGCCAGTGGCCAAGCATTTTCGCGGCGTCTTGAGGGCGGCCTTCGGATAACGCGGTGCGGATCGCGGTGGACGAGACCTCTTCTGTGCCGATGGACAAGAGCGGCGCAATGGTGACGCCAAAGCCCATTTCCGCACCGAATGCGGTGAGGGATTCGACAGTGCCTTTGCGGTCCTTCCCAAAACAGAAATCGGCGCCCACAACAACATGGGTCAGGCCCAATTGATCGGTGATAACGGTCTGCGCAAATTCGCGGTCGGTGAGGCTCGACAGGTTGGCGTTGAACGGCATCTCATAGAGCTTTTCAACGCCGAGCTTTTCAAGGCGGTTGGCCTTTGCTTCTGCATTCATCAGGCGGAAGGGTTTGGTATCCTTAGAGAAAAACGTCCTTGGATGCGGCTCGAACGTCAGTATGCCCAAGGGCACTTCGGTCTCTAATGCGACCTTGCGGGCCATGTCAATCACGGCCTGATGTCCGAGGTGGACGCCGTCGAAATTCCCGATCGCCACGGCGGCGCCGCGGTCGGAAGGGTCGATGAAATAGGGGTCACGAATGATGCGCATAAGCGTGGGTAGCGCGGGATGCGCGGGGGCGCAAGTATCAGTCGAATTTCCGGCTGGGCGCGAGCACAGTGGCGTCGCCGACGAGCACCTTTTTCCCATCCACGAGGCAGCGCGTGTTCATGGTCACACGGCGTTTGGAATGGTCGATATCGGTGACCTCAACCTCGGCCAGAACCATATCGCCAGGGCGGACAGGAGCGAGGAACTTGAGAGATTGCCCAAGGTAAACGGTCCCGTGACCCGGAAGCTGCTCGCCAATCACGGCCGAGATCAGACCCGCAGTTAGCATGCCATGGGCAATGCGCCCGCCAAAAATCGTCTCTTGGGCATACTCTTCGTTGAGGTGCACCGGATTGCGGTCGGTCGAGACTTCGGCAAACATTTCAATGTCTTGATCGGTCACGATCTTACGGAGCGACCGGATCATGCCGATTTCGATGTCTTCGATACAGATGGTGCCCCGTGGTGCGTTATCCAACATTCCTGCCTCCGCAAAGTAACAAAACACCCCAATTGGAGTTCAATTCGTAACTTTATTACTTTGCGGTTGCAGAAAAATCAACCCCTATCTGGCATTACCGCAAGAACCCGATGGCATAGTTTGGCGACATCATTTCACCTTGCAGATAAGCACTTAGTGCCTCTGGGTCAGGATGAACGCTGGTTTTCGTCTCGGCAGCAGCGAGGCCGCCTGTGATAAAGAGCGTGTCGAGGTCCTCTTGCATGCCGCCCAAAACATCCGTCCGAATCCCGTCGCCGATGCAGATGATCCGAGGGTCGTCTTTCGCCGCGCTCAGGGCGGCGTAGCGGCGGCGGGCGAGGTCGTAAATGGGGGCATGTGGCTTGCCAAAGTAGAGGCTCGTTCCGCCCATTTCGGTATAAAGCGCGGCCAATGCACCCGCGCACCATTGCCGCACTTCGCCACGGTCGACGACGATGTCGGGGTTGGCGCAAAGCAGCTTCATGCCCTTTTCGCGGGCATAAAGAAAGTCGGTGCGATTGACGGACGGATCAGCAAGTTCGTCAAACGGGCCGCAACAAACGATCCCTTCGGCCTCTGTCAGTTTGACGCGCGCGATTTCGACTGGGTTCTTGATGATTTCCAATGGCTTGAAGAAGTCGGCGTCGCGTGCGTCGTCGCCCATAAAATAGACCTTTTTTCCGACGGCACCTTGGAACATCGCCGCACGCGCACTGTCACCAGAGGTAGCGATGCTATCGTAGGAATCCTCGGCGACGCCGATTTCGTCCAGTTGGGTTTTGACTGAAAACCGCGGACGCGGCGAGTTGGTGACGAGCACGACAACCCCGCCTTTGGCGCGGAAGGTTTTCATGGCTTTCACAGCGTCAACGAAGGGCACGATCCCGTTATGCATACAGCCCCAAAGATCGACAAAAGCGACGTCATAGCGGTCGGAGATTTCGTCGAAAGAGGTGATGATCTGGGTCATGGGATAGCCTCGCATATCGTGAGATTGGGAATTGGTAGAACCTGCAGGACGCCTGCGCCAAAGAAAAGGGGCGCTCATGGCGCCCCGTTTCCAGATATTTTAAGCTGTTTTCAGATTTGGGATAATCTGCTTTTTGCGGCTCATGATGCCTGGCAACACCACGGTGTCGCCTGTGACCGTCGCGCCGAAGGACGCCTCCGCGACTGTCTTGGACAGGGCGTTCGGGATCATCATGGTGGCTTCTTCGTTCAGAATGTCGACGACGAACAAGAGCACCTGATCAACGCCGTCTTCTTTGGCAACCGTGGTCATGGTGTCCATGATCGAGGCCTTGCGGTCGATCACGATCTTTGGCGCTGTGGTTTCCAGCACAGAGACGCGGAACGTCACATCGCCCACGGCGTATTCTTTGCTGTCCATGCGCAGCAATTCTGCGTCGGAGAAGGACGAGATGTCGGATTTCGCTTCAAACATTTCGGTCGCATAGGCGTTCAGGTCGATTTTCAACTCTGCCGCCAGCTTTTCTGCCAAGGCCTTGTCCACGGCCGTGGTTGTGGGCGAGCGGAATTCCAGCGTGTCAGAGATGATGCAGGACAATACCAAGCCTTTGATGTTGTCTGGCATGTGGGCTTCGTGACCGCCTATCAGGTCGACCATGAGCGTCGCGGTGCAAGCCAGCGGGCGGATGGTGATGTCGATCGGGCCTGCTGTTTCCAAGCCGCCGACCAGTTTGTGGTGGTCGATGATCGCGGTCACATTCGCGCCGTTGATGTTTGCAGGCAGCTCGGCAGGGTTGTTGGTGTCAACGATCACGCAGTCCTGACCGTCGGCCACGTCCACGATGATTTCTGGCAGATCAAAACCCCAACGCTTTGCCACAAATGCGGCCTCGGTGTTTGGTTTGCCCAAAAGTTTCGCTTCGGCTTTTTGGCCCGTGTGGTTCATGAACCATTCCCAGATCAGCGCGGAGCCAAGGGAATCGGTGTCAGGTGCTTTGTGTCCGAAGATCAGAGTCGTCATTGTCATTTTGCCTTAAATCAGTGAGGATTTGAGCGGCTTATAGAAGGGAAATCCGTGGCTGTCACGTTGCTGATTGCCCATGGCAGGTATGTAGTATGGTGAAACCTCGGGAAGCAGATCTCTATGCGCCGGTGAAGCGTTTCCTTGAGGCGCAAGGATATCAGGTGAAAGGCGAGGTCGGCGCGGTCGACGTGATGGCCCTGCGCGACAAAGAGCCGCCCCTGCTGGTGGAGCTGAAGCTGGGCTTTACACTCTCGCTATTCCATCAAGGGATCGACCGTTTGCGTGTCACCGATCTGGTCTATGTGGCTGTGCCTGAAAAGGACGGCCGCGCGGCGCAAAAGGTGCTCAAGGAAAATGTGCGGCTGGCGCGCCGTGTGGGCCTTGGCGTCCTGACCGTCCGTCTGCGCGACGGGCATGTGACGCCGCAGGCCGACCCGGGCGGCTATGTGCCGCGCAAGCAACCCAAGGCGGCCAAGCGGCTGCTGAAAGCATTTGATCGCCTCAAGGGGGACCCGAACGCGGGCGGTGCGACCCGCCATGGCATTGTGACGGGATACCGCCAAGATGCGCTGCTTTGCGCCCGCTTTTTGGCTGTGCATGGCCCAAGTACGGGCGCCAAGGTCAAAGATTGGGCCGAGGTGCCAGCCGCGACCAAGATCATGGCTGCTGATCATTATGGCTGGTTCACACGGGTCCAGCGCGGGGTCTATGATCTGACCCAAGAGGGCCGCAAGGGCATCGCAGATTGGGGTGACGTCTAGAACGGGGTGATCGTCCAGCCATCGGCAACCAGCAGGGCCAGCAACCCTTGGTGGTCGGGCAGATGCCCTGCGCCCACCGCCACCACGATATCCCCGTGTTTGGCCGATGCTGCGGTGATCTTTGGCATCCACGCACGGTTGCGGTTGATAATAATCGCCTCTTCCGCATCGCGTATCAAGGTCTGCACATGGCTGGGCGCAAGCCCCGCGACGTCTTCCACCGCAAACCGGTTAAGGGCGATCAGCTTGCCAATATCCCCGTCAAAATAGCTATCGCCCATCGCCACAAACATGGCCTCTTGATCCGCTTCGATGGAGGCCGAAAGGGCGAGCATCTCTAATTGCTCCTGCTCGCTGCCGTCCTGCATAATCTGGATCAACGTGTCGAAGGGCTCAAGCGCTTGGAGAGGGATACCAGTCTTTGCCGCCTCATCCATGATCATATGTTCCAAACCCCGCCGTCCTGCCGCCATATCACCCATCACACAAGGCGGGATCGCGAGGGTCATCATCAGGTACCAAGGCTGGAATTTCGCAGCCAGAAAGGGCGGAATGTCGCGGGCGCGCAAGGCAACCATCAGCTGGTCCCACGTCTTTTCCGGTAAAACGTCAGGCAGCGTCGGCCCGTCGGTATTGAGAAAAACGTCAGGGTTGCGGGTCATCAGGCTCTGCAATTGCGCTTCTTCGGCGGGCGTTGCTTCGAGCAGAATCAGGTCGGCGGCTTGCACGGTTTGCGCGAGGCGCGCCATATGCGCCCCCAATCGAGGGTCATAGATATGGACCGTGCCGATCAACGTCAGGACAGCATCGCCCTTTGTTCCCACCCAAACCGTGCCTTGCCCGTAGGGAACCGCTTGCGCGTCTAGATCCAGCTGCGCGGCTTGATCGACGGTGAGCTGGTCGTAATAGCTATCGCCACGGCAAAGCGCGATAGCTTGGGTGCTCAAAAATATGAGAGTGATGGCAGCAAAAAATGGGCGCAACATGGCGTAAGGCCCTTCGGTCCGATGCCCCGATGATAGGATGGGATGGGGCGATGGACCAGCGTCGAGGTAGGCACGGTGTTTATCCGCGTTTCAGATAAAACAAGCGGCGAAGATGTTTTCGGATTGGACCCCGCGCAGATTTGAACCATGTTTGGCACAGTATTGGAGACCCGCCCATGTTGAACCCTGTTACGCCAGATTTTGAGGCCTTGTTGCGGGCCTTGTTGCCAGATGCTGCGTTCAAAGACCCGACCCCTTACCTGTCGGAGCCGCGCGGGCGCTGGAGCGGGCAGGGGCTTGTCGTAGCGCCCAGCGATACCGCCGAAGTCGCGGCTGTCGTGCGCGCTTGTGCTGCGGCTGGTATCGGAATCGTGCCTTATAGTGGGGGCACTGGTCTGGTGGGCGGGCAAATCATGCCCGACGGCCCCGTCCCTGTGGTCTTGTCGCTGGACCGTATGACAAAAATACGGGCGGTCTATCCGTCAGAGAATGTGCTGGTCTGCGATGCAGGCACGATCTTGGCGGATGTGCAGCAGGCTGCGGCTGATGTGGACCGGTTGTTTGCTTTGTCACTGGCCTCTGAAGGGTCGGCGCGGATTGGTGGGCTGTTGTCAACCAATGCGGGCGGCGTGAATGTGCTGCGCTACGGAAATGCGCGCGCGCAGTGCTTGGGGCTGGAAGTGGTGCGCCCCGACGGCACGATCTGGCACGGGCTAAGCCGCTTGCGCAAAGATAACACCGGTTACGATCTGCGCGATCTGTTCATCGGTGCCGAAGGCACGCTCGGGGTGATCACCGCGGCGGCGCTGAAACTCGCGCCGCGGCCTGTGGCGGTCGGCACCGCGATCTTGGCGGTCCCCTCACCCGCGGCCGGCTTGGCCTTGCTGGGTGTGGCGGGGCAGATCGTTGGTGACGGGCTAAGCGCGTTTGAGTTGATCGGTGGGCAGGGATATGCGTTTCTGGCCGAGGTCGGACCAGAGGTAAAGGCACCCTTCGCGCAAACGCCCACATGGTCTGTTCTGGTCGAAATCGGGCTTGGGGCAGGGCGCTCACCAGAAGAGATACTGGCAGACCTTTTTGAGGCGGGGACCAACGCGGGTCTGATCACCGATGGGGTTATCGCACAATCGCAAGCTCAGCGCGCCGCCCTCTGGGCAATCCGTGAAGGGATCCCGGAAGCCAACCGCAGAATCGGGTCGATCAGCTCGCATGACATATCCGTGCCCCTGAGCGCGGTTCCGGAGTTTATCACGCGTGCGGAAGTCTTGATCGCGCAGATCGGCCACTTCCGGATCAATTGCTTTGGGCATTTGGGTGATGGCAATCTGCACTTTAACGTCTTCCCGCCAAAGGGAAAATCGCGCAGCGATTATGATGCACTGCGGCAGAAGGTGAAAACATGTTTGCACGATCTGGCCCATAACATGGGCGGATCGGTGAGCGCTGAACACGGGATCGGACGATTAAAGGTCGGTGATATGGCACGGTACGCAGACCCGGTCAAACTTGCAATGATGCGGGCAATCAAAGAGGCGCTTGACCCGCAAGGTCTTATGAACCCCGGCGCTGTGCTGCCTCCGGCTGGAGTTTGAAAGGACATGGAAAATCAAAAGCGCGCGGGTAATCGAACCTTAAGATCTGATTTGTAAGATCGTCGGGCGGTACAGGCGGGAGCGTTGATGACCGTGACGTGGAAAGTCGCAACGCCGGTGACCCTAAACCGGTCCGACCCTTCAGTGGGCAGCCGGCCGCGCGCACCTCCACTTTCGGCTTTCTATGTCCTATCAAACTCTGGGGTGAGGCCATGGGCCGAGGGGCAAAGCCCCTATTCCCCCTCAAAGGCACAAAGCGCATGCACGTCCATGCCCATCGCCTCAAGGCGTTTACTCCCGCCAAGATCGGGCAAGTCGATGACAAACGCACAGCCTACGACGATGCCGCCCATCCGCTCGATCAGCTTTATGCCCGCTTCGGCCGTCCCGCCCGTGGCCAGAAGGTCATCGACCAAAAGCACGCGTTCGCCCGCCGAGATGGCGTCGTCATGGACCTCCACAATCGCTTCGCCGTATTCCAGCGTGTAGGCCTGCTCGATAGTTTTCCCCGGCAATTTGCCCTTTTTGCGGATCGGGATGAAGCCCTTGCCAAGTTGATGGGCAATCGCGCCGCCAAGGATGAACCCGCGTGCTTCTAACCCCACAACCTTATCAATCGGTTGCCCTGAATAGGGGTGCAGCAGCTGGTCAATCGCAATCCGAAACCCGCGTGGGTCAGCAAAAAGTGTGGTCACATCGCGGAACATGATCCCCTTGTGCGGAAAATCAGGGATCGTGCGGATATAGTCTTGAACGGTTTTCATCGGTTTAATCCTTTTGGGCTAAGTAGAGCACGAATGGCGTCTTTGGATTTTGATTGGCGGTCATTCCAATCGCCCGAAATTTCGCAAAAGTTCACGCCTGACTGGCGAAGCATGCAAAGGCAATCGTCGTGAAAGCCTTGGCGTTTCGTTTCAGTGTCAAGATAGCGGGTGCCATCGTTGATCCAAGGCACGTCGGGGCTGAGAAGCGGATAGAGATCTGCGGTTTGTGCGGTGTTTTGTGGCAATACGGGCAAGTCTAACAAATACTTTTGCCAAACCCGCGTTTGGAGCGGGTCAGTGTCTAAGATGAGAACCGGCCCTGCATGAGGATAAGTGGCAATGCTCATGGCGCTGTTTGTCGCGGCGATGCGGTCGAAGTCGCTGGATTGCCAGCCGACATGTCGCTGCACGGCATCATAATTGCGCCCGTATTCTGGGATGCAGAGCGTTTCAAAGGCGTCTGCGAGGTGCTGCGCCAGCGTTGTTTTTCCTGTGCTTTCCGCCCCCATCAGCACCACACGTTTTTGAAAGTGGCCTCGCACTTGGTCTGGGATCATGTGCCAGTGGCTGTAGGGATCGTTCCGGATAGCGGTTGCCGACACAGGAAAGGCAATGCGGTCTGGATCTATGATATTTGGGCGGGCGTTTAGGACAGTTGCAAGCTTTTCGATATAGGGCTCGGAACCGAAGACTTCATCAATGGGTTCGGGGTGCGCGGCTTTGCAGATGTTTGTCCATATTTCCCAAAAATCGGGATGTTCACCTGGCGCCTGTGGCACAACCTCATCGTGGTAGAGCACGCGGGCGCGCGGAAGCGCTTCTTTCATCCATTCATATCGGTGAGGGCCTGCAATCGGATCATCTGGCAACGCGCAGACCAGAACTGTGAGTTCATCGACCAATTGCATGGCCGTTTCGCAGACGAACAGATGCCCCCGATGTGGTGGCATGTATTTGCCCAGATAAAAGCCCCTTTTCATGCGGGGAACCTGCCGCCACTGGCGTGGGTCTGTTTCCAAACACGCCAGCCTTGTATGGCAAGGCCAAGAAAGACCACATAAAGGACCGCAGTTGGGTAAAGTCCCTTATAGCTATAGATCCCAATGGCGAGCAGATCGACCCCAATCCAAATGGGCCAGTTTTGGATGTAGTGGCGGGCAAGCAAGACTTGGCCCTCGACACTAAATACTGTGGTTGTGGCATCGGGGTAAGGCAAGCTCGCATCTGTGAATTCTGCCATAACCGTTCCGAGGATCAATGCGCCGACAATGCCTGCGCTTAAGGTAAGGGCGAGGTCACGCGTGGCGATGCTCCGCACAATAACGCGGCCTGTGTCGTCTGTTCGTTTGAGCCACCAAAATAGGCCAAGGATTTGTATCCCGAGAAAGAAGACCTGCAAAATTGCATCGCTATAAGGCTTATAATCATAGAAGATATATGCGTAGAGGATCACCATGATTATCCCAAACGGGTAGTTCCAAAGCGAGCGGCGGATGATCAAAATGACGTTTGCAAAGCCGCAGGCCGCAGCGATGAGCTCAACCAAGCGGGTGCCAAACATGCCTCCAAGGAAATCTAACAGTGCCTGCATACTGGGGCCACTTAAAGGACGCGGCCTGCCACGGCGTCGAGTTTGGCAAGAAGGGCTGGGTCACGTTTGTCTTGAGCGGTCATGATGGCGTGGGTGAGTGCTGTGTCGCAGCCGTGTTCGCACTGTCCACGTTGTTGGGGTATCGCGGATGCCAATGCCAGCACCAGATCGCGGGCTTTGGTGCCATTGCCTTGCAGCGTCTTGATCACATCACTCACATCGACGGCTCCGTGATCGGGATGCCAACTGTCGTAATCGGTGATCATGGCAACGGAGGCGTAACAAAGCTCGGCCTCGCGGGCGAGTTTGGCCTCGGGCATATTGGTCATGCCGATCACATCGCAGCCCCAAGAGCGGTACAGATGGCTTTCTGCCTGCGAGGAAAACTGCGGCCCTTCCATGGCCAGATAGGTGCCGCCGTCGTGCATCGTGACACCTGCGGATTTGCCTGCGGCAAGGCATTGTGCCGAAAGGCGCGGGCAGACGGGATGCGCGACACTGACGTGCGCGACGCAGCCTGTCCCAAAGAACGACTTTTCACGGGCGAATGTCCGGTCAATGAATTGGTCGATAACGACAAAGTCGCCCGGAGCCAGTGCATCGTGAAACGAGCCGCAGGCACTGATCGAGACCAGATCGGTCACCCCCAACCGTTTGAGCACATCTATATTGGCGCGGTAGGGGACCGTCGTGGGGGAATGCACATGCCCGCGCCCGTGACGCGGCAGAAACGCAATGGGTAGCCCGTCCAAAGTGCCGGTCAGGATTGCATCAGAGGGTTGGCCCCAAGGGCTTTGGACGGTGGTCCACTCTGCGCCGTCCAGCCCGAGCATATCGTAAAGACCCGAACCTCCCATGATACCGAGATGAGTTTGCATAAGTTGCTTCCGATCGCACAGGCTGTTGATCAACAGGGTCAATGTGATTGATGCACCGCGCGGGTGCAAGCCGATTGCGGGGGTGACATTCGAGGCTGTGCTTGTTAGGGCCAGCGCAACACGGACTAGATAAGACAGGTTTCACCATGCCACGCAGACTTCTGGCTATTGCCGCAGAAAATCTATCGTTTACCGACGCGGATGCGCCATTGACGCCTGCGCGCCTGCGCATTGAGGTTCTTTCTGGTTTGACAGTCGCGTTGGCACTTGTGCCCGAGGCGGTGGCCTTCGCCTTTGTCGCGGGGGTGCATCCGCTTGTGGGGCTTTATGCCGCCTTTATCGTGGGCCTGATTACGGCGTTGATTGGCGGGCGTCCGGGGATGATTTCGGGTGCCACGGGGGCTTTGGCCGTTGTGATGGTCTCGCTTGTCGCCCAGCACGGCGTTGAATACCTCTTTGCGACTGTTGTGTTGATGGGGTTGATCCAGATTTTCGTTGGCATCATGCGCTGGGGTAAATTTATCCGCCTTGTTCCGCATCCGGTGATGCTCGGGTTTGTGAACGGGCTCGCGATTGTGATTTTCCTTGCGCAGATGAGCCAGTTTCAGGTGCCAGGTTCCGCCGAAAGCGCGGGTCACGGAATGGCCAATGGGGCGTGGCTGACGGGGGCACCGCTCTATCTGATGCTGGCGCTGGTTGCTCTGACGATGCTGATCATCTGGATCATGCCACGGATTACGTCGATCATTCCGGCCCCACTTGCTGGCATCGGGATCGTCGCGGCTATTGTGATTGGCTTTGGTCTTGACGTGCCGCGCGTGGGTGATCTGGCGTCGATTGAAGGGTCTTTGCCGCCCTTCCATATCCCTGATGTGCCGTTCACTTGGGACGCATTTATGATCATTCTGCCTTATGCGTTGATACTATCCGCGATTGGGCTGATCGAGAGCCTTTTGACCCTGAACCTTGTCGGTGAGATGACCAACAAGCGCGGCGGAGCGTCGCAAGAATGCGTGGCCCAAGGGATCGCAAATACGGTGACGGGTGTCTTTGGCGGGATGGGCGGCTGCGCGATGATTGGTCAGTCGATGATCAACGTGAAATCGGGCGGGCGCACGCGGGTTGCCGGTGTCGTCGCGGCGTTGTTCTTGTTGAGCTTTATCCTTTTTGCCTCTGGTTTGATTGAACAAATTCCGCTGGCGGCTTTGGTCGGGGTGATGTTCATGGTGGTGATCGGCACCTTTGCGTGGAACTCGCTGACGATCCTTGCCAAGGTGCCTCCGATGGATGCCTTCGTGACGATCCTTGTGACGATTGTGACAGTGATGACCGACCTTGCGACGGCGGTCGTTGTCGGTGTGATTGTATCTGCGCTGGCTTATTCATGGAGCAACGCAAAACGGATTTACGCGAATACCGAGCTGCTTGACGGGGCAAAGATCTATAAGATCAACGGGCCATTGTTCTTTGGCTCTTCCGACGGCTTCGCAGAGTTGTTCCAGATTGAGACGGACCCTGATTTGGTGATCATCGATTTTGCGGGCAGCCGTGTGGCGGATCAATCCGCATTGCAAGCGATTGAAGCCGTATCCGGCAAATATGAAGCTGCGGGCAAGCGCATCCAATTGCGCCACTTGAGCCGCGATTGTCATATGTTGCTGTCAAAGGCAGGGCACTTGATGATCGATAGTGACGACGATCCCGATTACGAGATCGCCGCTGACTATGGCGTCAAGACTGGCATTTTGGGCAGCCACTAGCGGCGCGGCGATTTTTCGGCGAAAAATCGTGGCCTTCGGCGAGAGTTTTTGAGGACATGGAAAGTCAGGGTCGTTTCAGACTGAAGAGGTCGGTGACGCTGGTATAGTCTTGGTAGCCCAGCCGCGACAAAGGCTGCACTTTGCGCAGGTCGAACATCCCGTCGGTCATGAATTCGTCTCGGATGTGAACGCCCGTGACCTCGCCGAAGACTGCGAAGTTATGCGCGCCTTCGAGTGTGATAATTTGTGTAACTTTGCACTCAAGCGTCGCGGGGGCATTTGCCACGCGTGGCGCGTTGATTGTGTTGCACTCGGCCTTTTCCAGCCCTGCCAAGGTGAATTCGTCTGTGTCTTTGCCCCAAGCGCCCGAGGTCAGGTTCATGGCATCTTTGAGGGCGAAAGAGACCACGTTTACAGAAAAAACGCCGGTTTCGCGGATATTGCCCACGCTGTCCTTTGTGTCGCCCCGATCAGGCTTGGCGGAAGTTGAGCTGAACATCACTTGCGGCGGCTCATAGGCCACCGCGTTGAAGAAGGAATAGGGCGCGAGGTTATCGTGTCCGTCTTTGTCGCGCGACCCGATCCATCCGATTGGCCGCGGCGCCACAATCGCATTGAAGGGGTTGTGCGGCAGACCGTGCCCGTCTTTTGGGTGATAAAACATAATATTGTGCCTTTTCGTCAGAGTGCTGAGCGGTTACGCTTTTGAATATGCAAATGATCAGAAGCCAAGAGCCAATGCAAACCGAGACAATTATTATGGCTCCTGAATCTGTCAATGATTGGTGGGAAGTCGAGGCACTTTATGACCTTTGCTTTGCGCCGGGGCGCACGGCGCTCTCATCCTACCGGTTGCGTGATGATGTCGAGCCGATCCATCCGCTTTGTCTCACGGCGCGTGACGGAGACGGCATTCTGGCCGGCGCGATTCGTTATTGGCCTGTCCGCGTCGGCGGAGCAGATGTCGCATTGCTCGGTCCCGTGGCGGTGCATCCGACCCGTCAGGGCGAGGGGCTGGCGGCGATGCTTCTACATCGCAGTCTGGCCTCTGCGCGCAAACGGGGCTGGCAGCGTGTCTTGTTGGTTGGCGATCTGCCTTATTACAGCCGCTTCGGCTTCGCCCGCATTGACGGTGTCGAAATGCCGCCGCCAACCAATCCGGACCGAATCCTTGCGCTGGGCTTTACGCACGATGCCTGGGACGGGGTGGTGGGCACGGTTGAAAAGTGGACCGATTGAAATTTTTCGCAATAGCGCCCATCTTTGCATGATGGATAGCAAACTGACCCCAATTGACGGGCTTACAGCACAGGCTTTGACCAATGTCGAGGCCCTCGCGGCCCGTCAAGGCCGTGCAAACGGCGTATTGATGAAGGCGATCACATATGTCGGCGGGCAGGTCGAGAGTGGCCTGAAGGCCTTGCCAGCGGGCGCGCGCACGCAGATCAATACTGCCGCTCGCAAGGCACTTGAGGCGAGTTATGACGCCGCCAGCCGCAGTCGGACGACCCATCACGGGTCGGACAGGATGCATAAGGTTTTCAGTGCAATTTCTGGCGGGCTTGGCGGCTTGGGCGGACTACCGACAGCCCTGTTGGAGCTGCCGATTGCGACGACGGTCATTTTTCGTGCAGTGCAAGGTGTCGCAGCCCAATATGGTGAGGACCCGTTGAGCGCGGAGACGCGCGTGCAATGCCTCGCGGTCTTTGGTGCGGGTGGCCCGACAGAGTCCGATGACGGAATTGATACCGCCTTTTTCTCGGCGCGTATGGGGCTGACGGGGGCCGCCGTGCACGGGGTGATGAGCAAGGTTGCGCCGCGCTTTGCGACTGTTTTGACCCAAAAGCTGGCATCACAGACTGTCCCGATTTTAGGGGCGGCTGCCGGGGCAGGCACAAACTACGCATTCACAGATTATTACGTCGAGAGGGCCCATGTGCATTTCGGCCTGCGCAAATTGGCGCGCGATCATGGCGAGGAGGCCGTTTTGGATGCGTTTCATACGGCTTTAATCAAAAAGCCTGTTCCGTTGACCGGCGCCTAGACCTGATAGACAAGCCAATCAGCCACAGCGCGCCGCACCGAGCTGTCTCCGGCCGCGATGGCGCCATCGATGACATCGCGGACCTCGCCCAAATCGACACGGCGCAAGAGGTGTTTGACGGGGCCGACTGAGGCGGGGCGCATTGAGAGGGTCTTGAACCCGATCGCCGCAAAACACAGCGCCTCAATGGGGCGCCCTGCGTCTTCGCCACAAAACGACAGCGGTGTGTCATAGCGTTTGCAGCGCTCGACTACCCCTTGAAGGAAGAGGAGGAAGGCGGGGTTGAGCGTGTCATAACGCTTGCGCACCCGCTCGTTTTCGCGGTCAGCGGCAAAGAAAAACTGCTTCAGGTCGTTGCCGCCCACAGAGATGAAATCGACCTCTTCGTAGAATGCGTCGGGCGCAAAGGCGAGCGAGGGGGTCTCTAACATGGCGCCGACGCGCAGGGTCGAGGGGAGCGGGTGCCCAAGAATGGTTTCGCGCTCAATCGCTTTGGCCATTTCTGCCTTGGCTTGTTTGAATTCGTCGTATTGCGCGACGAAGGGGAACATGACCGACAGCGGCTCGCCGTTGGCTGCCCGCAAAAGCGCCTGCAATTGCATCCGCAACACGCCCGGTTTGTCGAGCCCGACACGGATCGCCCGCCAGCCCATCGCAGGGTTCGGCTCGTCGTTGGCCTTCATATAGGGCAGCACTTTGTCAGAGCCGATGTCGAGCGTGCGGAAGGCCACTGGTTTGCCCTTGGCCGCGCCCAGCACGCGGGAATAAAGTGCCGAAAGCTCGGCGCGTTGCGGCATCTTGTTGCGCACCAGAAATTGGAGTTCGGTGCGGAACAGGCCAACGCCCTCGGCGCCAGAGCCATCCAGCGAGGGCAGATCGGCCATCAGCCCTGCGTTCATCTGCAAGGAGGTGACGGTGCCGCACTTGGATTGGGCGGGCAGATCGCGGATCGAGGCGTAACGCTCTTGCGCCCGCGTTTGCATCGCGATTTTGTCTTTGAAGGCTTTTTGCACGTCCTCGTCAGGGCGCAGGTGCGCGATGCCTTGTTCGCCATCGACAAGAATCGTGTCGCCGTTCAGGGCCTCTCGGGTGATCCCGCGTGCGTTGATGACAAGTGGAATCGCCCAAGCGCGTGCCACGATGGTGGCGTGACTGCCGACAGAGCCTTCCTCCAGCACGATCCCTTTTAGGGCCTTGCCGTATTCCAAAAGCTCGCCCGGTCCGATGTTTTTGGCCACGAGGATCGGGTTTTCAGGCAGCGCATCGGTGTTGGCCCCTTGGCCCGTCAGGATACGCAAAAGCCGGTTGGACAGGTCATCAAGATCCGACAAACGCTCGCGCATATAGGCATCGCCTGCGGCCGAAAGGCGGGTGCGGGCCAGAGATTGTTCTTTCTCTACAGCGGCTTCGGCGGAAAGGCCATTGCCGACGTCCGCTTCCATACGCGCCAGCCAAGAGCGGGAATTGGCGAACATGCGGTAGGCCTCAAAGACCTTTTTCTGCTCGGCGTCTGTATTGCCATTGCCGGACAAAAGATCATCCAGCCCCACGCGCAAAGTCTCGACGCCGCTGCGCAAACGCTCCAATTCGATGTCCGGATCGTCCGAGATCGGATTGGTCACAACGACGCGCGGTTCGTGTAAATAGACTTGGCCCTCGGAGGCGCCTTCTTGGGCGATTGTGCCACGGAACAGGACAGGTTGCGTGTGGCGCGCCGACAGGGCCGCGCCTTCGCCGACAAAGGCACCCAGCTCGGTCATTTCGGCCAGAACCATGGCCACGACTTCAAGCGCATAGACTTCATCGGGGCTGAATTCACGGGCCGCTTTGGATTGCACCACGAGCACGCCAAGTGCATCTCCCAGACGCTGGATCGGAATGCCGCAGAATGACGAATAGCGCTCTTCGCCAGTCTCGGGCATGTAGCGGAAGCCGCGCTCTTTGGGCGCGTCGGCGGTATTGATCACGCTGCGTGATTTGGCGGTGCGACCCACCAGACCCTCGCCAAGGCGCATCCGCGTTTTGTGCACGGATTCCGCGTCCAGACCTTGGGTCGCGCAGAGTTCAAGCGTCTCGGCGTCGCGGAAAAGATAGATCGAGCAGACCTCTGCCGCCATCGACGAGGCAATCAGCCCGACGACTTTGTCCAGTCGCGCTTGGCCTTCGCTGCTTTCGGCGAGCGCATCGCGCAGGCGTCCCAGCAGTTTGCGGCTTTCAGTCTCGATCCGTTCTGGCATGAAGCCTCCCTATGGCCCTTGTTTACTTGGCAGGCGCACGAAGGGGAAGCGCTATTGCAACTTTAAAGCGTCTGGCGTCAGGACAATCTTGCCGACGTGAGCTTTGCTGAGAAAAGCGGCTTGTGCGCTGCGAATTTCACGCATCGGAAAAGTTTTGGCGATAAGCTGCTTGATTTCACCTCGCTCGATATAGCCGATCACGTCGTGGATGATTTGATCAGGTTGTGCGGTGGACCCTAAGAGCGAGAGGTCTTTGAGGTAAAGCGTGCGCACATCGAGCGAGACGATTGGCCCCGCGATGGCCCCAGAGGCGACGTAGCGCCCTTTGGGTTTGAGCGCTTTCAAGAGGTCGTCAAAGCGCGGTCCTGCGACAAGGTCGATGACAACGTCAAAGTGGGTCTCGGGTAAGGGCGCGTTGCGCTCAAGCGTGTGATCGGCCCCGATGGCGCGCAGAGCGTCGGCCTTGTCGCCTTGTGTGACGGCCCAGACTGTGGCGCCGCGCCGCTTGGCCAGTTGGATCGCCGCAGAACCCACACCGCCCGATGCGCCCGTAATCAGCACTGTTTGCGCGCCCAAGTCCGCCCGTTGCAGCATGGCTTCGGCGGTGGTGGTGGCGCAGGGGATGGAGGCCAGCTCAACGTCGGACCATGTGCAGTTGACGGCAACCGCATCGTGGGACCGCGCGGCCATGAATTGCGCGAAAGCCCCTTGGCGCTCGGACCCGAGGGTCAGGACTTGGGTGTCGCCCTGCGCATCTGTCCAGTTTTGCATGGTGCGCACGATGACCCGCTCGCCGATCCGCGCAGGATCGACGTCGGCACCCACGGCAATCACCTCGCCGCAGCAATCGGCCCCTTGGATATGCGGGAAGCTGAGGGCGTGCCCGTCCCATGTGCCGTCGTCTGCAACCTCGCCGTCCGCCGTGCCGCCTGTGACGGATTTGGAATACCAGCCCGTGCGCGTGTTGATGTCGGTGTTGTTCACCCCCGCAGCCAGCACCCTCAAAAGCACATCGCCCGCGCCAATTTCTGGCACGGGCAAATCGTCTTTCCAGACCAGCATCTCAAGCCCGCCGTGCCCCATCAGGGCGACACCGGACATGAGGCTAGGGAGGCTCATGCTTTGTCGAGGTCGAACGCGTCGTGCAGGGCTTGCACGGCCAGTTCCATGTATTTGCGGTCAATCAACACAGAGACTTTAATTTCCGACGTGGTGATCACCTTGATGTTGATGTTTTCGTCGCGCAGGGTCGCAAACATTTTCGCGGCCACACCTGCATGAGAGCGCATGCCGATCCCCACGATCGAGACCTTGGCCACACCTTCGTCGGCGACCAGATCGTGATAGTTGATCGCGCCGGAGGCCTGCGCCTCTTCCATCGCCTTTTGTGCGCGTAGCACTTGGTCAACGGGGCAAGAGAAGGTCATATCGGTGCGCCCGTCTTCAGAGATGTTCTGCACGATCATGTCGACGTTCACACCCGCCTCGGCCAAGGGGCCAAAGATCGCGGCGGCGATGCCGGGTTTATCGGCCACAGACACAAGCGTCATTTTCGCCTCGTCGCGGGAATAGGCCACACCGGCCACTGCTTTGGATTCCATGATTTCCTCCTCATCGCAGACGAGCGTTCCGGCGTCGTCCGATGGTTCTTCGAATGATGATAGCACGCGCAGGCGCACCTTGAAACGCATTGCCAGTTCAACCGAACGGGTCTGCAAAACCTTGGCCCCGAGCGAGGCTAATTCCAGCATTTCCTCGAACGAGATCTTGTCGAGCTTGCGCGCCTTGGAGGTGATCCGTGGGTCGGTGGTATAGACGCCGTCTACGTCCGTGTAGATGTCACAGCGCTCTGCGCCAAAGGCAGCAGCAAAGGCCACAGCTGTCGTGTCTGACCCGCCACGGCCCAGCGTGGTGATGCGTCCCTCTGGGCTGACCCCTTGGAAGCCCGCGACGACGGCGACCTTCATGCCTTCGGCAAACTTGGTGTTGATGTTGTCGGTGGGGATGTCGTTGATCCGCGCTGACGAATGGGCGGATGTGGTCATCACCGGCACTTGCCAGCCTTGCCAGCTGCGGGCGGGGATATCCATCTCTTGCAAACGCAGCGCCAGAAGGCCTGCCGTCACATTCTCGCCCGAGGACACAACCGCGTCATATTCGCGGGCGTCGTAAAGCGGCGAGGTCTCGTTGACCCAGCCGACCATTTCGTTGGTTTTGCCCGACATCGCCGAGACGATGACGATCACGTCATAGCCCTTGGCGACTTCGTAGGAGACACGCTTGGCCGCGCGCGCAATCCGGTCAATGTTGGCGACAGATGTGCCGCCGAATTTCATCACGAGAGTTGGCATGATTTCGCCTTAACTAAAGTTACGCGCGCTTCCTACTGGCAAGCGCAGGCAAGGGCAAGATCACAAGGGGTGCGCTTGACCGTCATATGTCTCAAAACAGCCCGTATTTGCCATTGAGAGCGCGGTGATGCGCTCAAATAGTCCTGCGGCGGATTGTTGCGGGGTAATTGCGGCATTGGCGCCGCCCATAGCCGTCTGCACCCAGCCGGGGTGATAGATGCCGACAGCGATCCCTTCGGCGGCCAGATCCGTGGCCAGATTGCGGCCAAGATTGAGGGCGGCTGCCTTGGACGCGCGGTAGGCGTAAGCGCCGCCCGTGGCCTTTGTGTTTGATCCCATCTGCGAAGAGATGATCGCGATTTTGCCCGCCTTTGCGGACCGGATCAGGGGCAAGAGCGCCTCGATGGTGAAAAACACGCCCGTGACATTGGCCGCAAACGAGTCCGCCCAAATCTCGGGGGTGTAGTCGGACATGGTCAGCCCTTTGTCAAAATAGGCCCCGGCATTGCAGATCAGCGTATCAATGGGTGTCTTGTCTAAAGTCGCAGCAAGGGCTGCACAGGACGCGCGCTGCGTCACATCCAGCGGCAAATAAGTATCATCTTGGCGCGCGGTGCCGATGGTGTTTTCCCCCGAGGCGGTGAAGGCATCAAAAAGAGCCGCGCCAATGCCGCGATTGGCGCCTGTAATCAGCGTGGTCATTCAGTTCACCTTTTTCGTCGGGATGAAGGGCAGGGGGATCACGGGGATACCGTCTTCGATCAGCGCTTTCGTTTCGGCGGCGTTTGCTTCGCCGTAGATCGGCTTTTCGGGGGCGGTGCCATCGTGCATTTCACGGGCGCGGGCGGCAAATTGGGTGCCGACATATTCGGAATTGGCCTCAACCTCTTTGCGCAACTTTTCGATGGGCGTCTCAACATGGCCTTTGGTCGCCACGGAGGGGGTCATCAAGGATTTACGGATCGTCGTCGAGCCACATGTCGTACAATTGACCAGCCCTTTGGTCATCAAATCATCGCAAGCCTCATTGGATTTGAACCACGATTCAAAGCTATGGGCGTTTTCGCAGGAGAGGGTAAATCTGATCATAGTTTATAGATATGTCATGACGCGTCTTGTGCAATGTCCAAAGTGGATGGATCAAAATGGGCGACGATCTGACGGGCGCCGGGCTCTGCGATCTTACTCGCCGCTTTCTTGGGCGACATCCACTTGCGCTTGCGCTGTTTTTTCTCGGGCCATGTTTTGGCGGTGTCCGTCACATGAACCGCATAGACCACGACCATCACGGGGGTGACACTGACGCCCAGTGGCTTGTCATAGCTATAGGCACCGATGGCATTAGGGTGCGCTGTGCCTGTGACGCCCGCTTCCTCATAGGCCTCGATTGCGGCCCCTTTTGCAGGGGTGCATTTATGGGTGGGCCAGCCGCGGGGCATGATCCAGCGGCCTGATCCGCGTGTTGTCACAAGGCAGATTTGCAGTTTGTCCGCCTTGTAGCGGTAACAAAGTGCGGCCAGTTGCGCCCGCACATCGGTCTTTGCGCCGCTCCGCAACCTGAGGGGGACCGGTTTTTTCGGTAGTTTGGGCATGGTTCCTCTCGGTTTGGGGTGCGTGGACCCGCAATTGCCTTAGGTTTCCATGGACTTGGCGCATAAGGCAACCCTTCGCGGCGCGGTGATGCGAATTTCACGTCGCTGTGCCGCTTCATCGCGTCTGGGCCTTGAACCCTTTGTGTTCTGCACCGATAGTCTGGCAAATGAAATATGTCCTCTCCCTCGTTCTTGGCCTTTGGGCGCAGCAGGCTTTGGCCGAACCCGTAGTGGTTTTTGCCGCGGCGAGCCTGAAGTGGCCAATCGACGCTTTGGCGGCTGAACTGGGCGATGTGGTCGTCTCTTATGGCGGCAGTGGCACTTTGGCGCGGCAAGTCATGGCGGGCGCCCCTGCGGATGTGGTTTTACTGGCGAATACGGAATGGATGGCGCCGCTTGTGACGGCGGGTCTGGTCGCGGATGCCGCTGATTTCGCGAGCAACCAACTGGTACTTATCGGGGCTGCGGATGCGCCTGATGTCGCGCTTGCGGATCTGGAGGCGGCTTTGGGCGCACAGCGGCTTGGGATGGGGGCCGTCAATTCGGTTCCTGCGGGCGTTTACGGGCAGGCGGCGCTCGATAGCCTCGGGGTTTGGGCGGCGGTCAAGGACCGCTTGGTCGAGGTCGATAACGTGCGGGCCGCCGTGGTTTTGGTGGCGCGCGGCGAAGTGCCGCTGGCGGTCACCTATGCGACAGACGCGCGCGCAAGCGACGCGGTACGGATCGTGGCCACATTTCCACCCGACAGCTATCCGCCCATTCGATACGCGGGCGGCGTGTTGAGCAGCCGACCGGAAGCGGTTGCCTTTTGGGCGGCGCTGCGAGGCAGCCAAGGGCAAGGCTTGCTTGAAGGCGCCGGTTTCGGGCAGGCCGCGCCATGATGTGGCAGGCCGTCTTTTTGTCGCTCAAGGTTTCGGCGGTCGCCACCGTCTGCGCGCTGCCTTTCGCCATTTGGATCGCCTACATTCTGGCACGCAAGCGGTTTCGCGGGCATGGCCTGCTCAATGGGCTGGTGCATTTGCCGCTGGTTTTGCCGCCTGTGGTGACGGGCTATTTGCTGCTTGTGCTTTTTGGCAAACAAGGGGCCATCGGTGCGCCGCTCTATGCCGCTTTCGGGGTCAGCTTTGCGTTTCAATGGACGGGGGCCGCACTTGCGGCGGCGATCATGGGGTTTCCGCTCATGGTGCGGGCTATCCGGTTGGGATTTGAAGCGGTTGACGTAGGGCTGGAGGCGGCGGCAGGCACGCTGGGCGCCAACCGCGCGCGGGTTTTCCGCACGGTGACCTTACCGCTGGCGACCCCTGCGATCCTCGCAGGGGCGGTCCTCGGATTTGCGAAAGCCTTGGGCGAGTTCGGCGCGACGATCACCTTTGTGGCCGCCATCCCCGGGCAAACGCAGACGATTCCTTCAGCGATATACGGGCTGTTGCAGGTGCCCGGAGAAGAGAGCGGTGTTATCGTTTTGGTGAGCATCTCAATCGGTTTGGCGATGGGCGCACTGATCGCCTCGGAATGGCTGGCGCGGCGGATGGCGGCGCGATGATTGCGGTGCAGATCACCAAGCGCTTGGGCGATTTCAGCCTCAACGTGCAGTTCGAGGCGCCGCGCGGTGTTACCGCACTTTTCGGGCGGTCCGGCTCTGGCAAGACCTCTGTGATCAACGCGATTGCGGGGCTTTTGCGCCCCGACACGGGGCAGATCACCGTTGCGGGCCGCAGGCTGACGGATATGCCGGTTCACATGAGGAACCTTGGCTATGTCTTTCAGGATGAACGACTTTTCCCACATTTGACGGTGGCGCAAAACCTGTCTTATGGCGGGGATCATGATGCCGCGCGGGTTATTGATCTGCTTGGGCTTGCGCCGCTTTTGGACAGGCGGCCCCCCGCGCTTTCGGGCGGTGAAAAGAGCCGTGTGGCGCTTGGGCGGGCGTTGATGAGTAATCCGGCGATCCTGCTGCTTGACGAGCCACTTGCGGCCCTTGATGCCCAACGCAAAGCAGAGATCCTGCCGTATCTGGAGCAGTTGCGCGACGATATGGCGATCCCGATGATCTATGTCAGTCACGACGTCGCAGAGGTCGCGCGGCTGGCCAATACGCTTGTGGTGTTGGACGCGGGGCATGTGGTGCGCGCGGGGCCAGTAGAGGTCGTTTTGGCCGATCCTGCCGTGGCCCCCTTTGTCGGATTGCGCGGCGCAGGGGCCGTGTTGCAGGCCACCGTCGCGGGATATGACGTGCAGGACGGGCTGACGCATGTCACCTTTGATGCAGGGCGCTTGGCGCTTTCGGGGCGGGTCGGGCGCATCGGCGGCGCGCTGCGCGTCCATATCCCGGCCCAAGACGTGATCTTGGCGAAATCGGCCCCGACCCAAATCTCAGCGCGCAACATTTTACCTGTCACTGTGCGGACCCTGACACCTGCCGCGAATGGCGGGGTGATGGTCGGCTTGCAAGCAGGTAGCTCAACCCTTTTGGCGCGGATCACGCAAGCAAGTCTGCGTGAGATGGCGATCGCGGAAGGGCAAGAGATCTTCGCCATCGTCAAGGCGAGTGTCATGTCGGCGGCGGGCGACTGAACAGGATTGCGGGCGACCAGTGTCTTCAGGTCGCCTCCGTTATTTCACGATATAAGCGTGGTCTCCAGATTGCTCTGGATGCGGCGACGCCCGACACTGGGCGCGGTATAGGCCCCCGTGCGGGCGGCATGTTTTGCGCGGACCATCTCGGAGGCGACCTCAATCGGGGCCAATCGTAGCGGCCCTGCGAATCCCTGCATGAGAGGCTGGCCTTTAGCGGCATTGAGTACCATTAAACGAGCCGCAGCAGGTGCTGCACCACTTGTTCCGATCAGCTGCATCGCGGACCCGCTGCGCACTCCGGTCGAGCGTGTGCCCAAGTGATGCGGGCTTTGATCTGCCACCGCAGTCAGGCTCGTATGCGCCCCCCATGGGGCCACATCGCCCGCGGGATCGCGGGTCAGCCCACCTGCACCGCTATAGTGGCAGGGTCGCTCCGTTTGCGCGGTATAGCCCGCGACGCGCAGAACAGAGCCCGCCGAGCCGACACCGTTCATCGTGCCGTAACCGCGCAGGAACCCGAGCCGCTCGGTATAATCGCGCAGCGGATGATCGGGGCGCGTTGGCGCCGCTGTGCTAAGATCGACCAAACGACTTTGCTTGCCGCCCGTATTTAGGCTTGCTGGGTCGTCATCGCGCTGCACCCAGATGTTGATCGCCTGATCCGGCGCGAGCGGCGCGCCCGTGTTTTGGCGGATTTCGATGCGCCAGAGACCTGAGGGCGCCCGCCGCGACTGCCCCCGCGTATTGTCCGTGGGGATCAGCGCCAGCATCACCCGCCAGCGGTTCCCGCGATGCTGGTCGGCCGAAAGCTGGCCGATGTTCTGTCCGGCCATCTCAAGCTCGGTGTAGCGGCGCGGGTCACCGTGGTCGTCGGGATCGGGGTTTGGCGCAGCGGCCACCTTAATGCGGTGCCCTGCGTCGATCGTGGCGCCTGCAGGCGGGGTGACATGCACGGTGTATCCGCTCGGGTCCATCCCTTCGGGGAACCACATTTCAAGATAACTTGATGTGCGGTCGTCAGGCATCACCTTCCAGCCGAAGTCGTAGCTGCCAGAGGCCAGATCGGAGGGCACGACCTGGCCATGCATGTCTTGGGCAAAGTTATTGCCAGTGGGCATGACAACCGCGCTTAAGGGTCGCAAGGATTTGCGTTCTGAGAGCAGCTCTTCAATCGCAAGCTCCATCTCCGATTTGCCGTCATGGCGGCTGGCGCTCCAACCATATGAGAAGTTAACCACAAGCGGCAATTCGACGGGGTTGTCAGGGTCATCCGCATATTTGACAGCCATCGCGCGGGCACGGTCAAAGACATAGTGCAAGGCGCTGAGCATATACATTTCTTTGCCAAAACCAGAGGTGTCCCATGCAATCGTGTTGGGCAGTTGCCCGGCGATGATCTGGATGTCATCGCCCATCGGATCACTGGACAGATGCGGCGCATTGCCCGCGGCCATACCTGCGACATGGGCACCGTGGGTGGCCTGCCTGCGCAGGTGGAGGCCAAGCTCTGGCATGGTCGCGTCGATAGCACCCGCTTGGGCATAAAGCGCGTTTTCATCGCCGCTAGAGTTGGCCCGCAAGGCGTTGATTTCACCGTTCATCAGCTCGCGCCCGAAAGGCACCGCGCCATGACTGTTGGCCTTGGCCGATTGCAACCAGACATGGCTCATGCGGCTGCGCCCTTGGGTGTCGAGAAAGGCTGCATTGGCAAAGGGAATCCCGTCGTCAATGATGGCGATGATCGCTTTGGGGCGGGTGTGCGGAACGACCCATTTGTCCATGTCGCAGTCAGGGTGATAGGTCGGGGTCCATGCTGCAGGTGCAATCGGGAAATTGACCCGAAAGCGCGGCCTGATCTCTGCGTCGTCACCTTCGACCGCATGCAGCGCTTGGGCCACGTCACGGTCGCTTTGTCCCGCGCCCGTGTGAAACGCAAAAGGGATCACGGCGCGGCTGTGCCCAAGCGGGTTCCACAAAGGCGGCAGGCGGTAGTTGGCGCCTGCCTGATCGGGCAGCCGGTCGGCCCCTTCCAGAAGGGCCGTGGCATAGGGTGAATTGCCGGTGCTGATTGCGGGAAACGCATAAGGGCGGCCAAGTTCGGGTGAGAATACCCAGCGCTCGTAGGGACCTGCGTAACGCGCAACGCTGTCGGTTGGGGGGCGCACTTCATACATGGGTCATACCGCCTGCTTTTCAGCGGCCGCCGCAGTCCAAAGCCAAGTAAAGGCAGGCTTGGAAGTGGCCACGAATGCCGCCCCTTCGGTCATGCCTTGAGAGGCTGCCCGCGCGCTGTCGGAAAAGTCATAGTCAAAGAAATCAGAATGTTGCGCGGTGTAGTTGCGGCTTGGGCAGGGGGCCGCAATCCCGCAACGCCCCAAAATCACATGACCGATTGCCGTGCCAAGGGCGGCACCCGCCCAGCTATCAATCGGGAAATGGACACCCGCGACGGTCCGGTTGACTGCAATGCGCTCGGCCAGACCGCGCAACATCTTGATGCGGCGATCCGCGTCATGCAGCGAGCCCCACTGGGTCACGAGTTCCGTGATCACGGTGAGCACCGCAAAGGCTTCGGTCGCATGGGCAGACGGAAAGCTGCAGTGCCCCGGTGTCGGGATCATCGGCAAAATGCGCCCGTCGATCTGGTCGGGGCGGCGGACGGCCAGCGCATGTTTGACAATCATCGCGATATGGGCGGCAACCACTTGGGTCGCCGTAATCAGCTCGAAGGTCTTTTTGTGCTGGGCCGGATGCAGGCCAAGGATCATCGCGAAATATTCGGTCGGGAAGCCAAGCTGCGAGACGATCTCGGCGCCGCGCTCGTCGCGCAAGTCGGCGTAGTCGCGCACATGCTGGCATTGCTGGGTCAAAACGTCCTGCGAGGGGCGGTTCAGCGTGAGCATATCCGCGCCCTCATAGGTCAGGGTCACATGGTCCGGACCCGTGCCAGTAGACCAGTCTAACCCGCTGAGCATTTCCGTGATATAAAGCGAACCGCGCACCCACTGGCCCCAGCGGGCATAGTTGGAGGCATCGTTGAACGGTAAAGCGTCAGCGGCGACAGTTGGATCATCTCCCGCCAAATGGCGCAGCCCGTCAGCGGTCATCTGCAACCCCGCTGTCGTGGCACCAGAATACCCGCCCGGATCTTCGGCCCCCAGAAAGGCGCCAAGCCCGGTTTGGCCACCAAGCCCGCCCAAACCTCCCAGACCGCCAAGGCCACCCAAGCCGCCAAGGCCACCAAGACCGCCCAAGCCGCCAAGTCCACCCAAACCACCAAGTCCACCGTATTGTGCCATCTTAAAATCCCTCTTTGTTTAATGAATACCCGACGCCGTCAGCGCCTCGATTACCCGCATCCCGGCCCGACGATCGGCAGACGGATGGTTGCGTTTATATTCGTCGATATTGAAGCTCGGGTGACGGCGCATAAGGTCCTGCGCCGAGGCACGGGCCTCTTCATGTCGCCCCAAAAAGTGGAGAGCGGTGGTGCGCGTCCGCATGGTCGAAAGGTGCCTGTCATTGACGGCCAAAGACATCTCGGCACGCATGAGCGCATTTTCAAAATCTTCCGCCGCGATATAGGCGGTGCTCGCAAAGCTGTCGTAGTAATAACCAAACGGATCAATCGGAGAGAGCCGCCTTGCGGTCTGAGTTGCGCGGATCGCGGCCGCGCCATCGTCTTGGAACGCCATAAGTGCGCCGCGCAACAGCCATGACAGGCTTTCATTGGGGTTCACATCCAAGGCCGCGTTATAGCGGCTTTCGGCAATCTCCATGTTTTTCAACAGGTTGCTATTGGCGAAGCCGTCAATCGTCAGGCTGAAGCTGGAATGCGGATCAATGTCGAGCGCGCGGGCAGTGTTATCAAGCGCATTTTGCGTGTCGCCCTTGCGGTCTGTCGAAAGCCCTTTGAACACGCTTAAAACATACCATTTGCCGATCCATGCATAGGCTTCGGCGGAATTGGGCATCCGTGCCGCTGCTTCGGCGAGATAGGCGTAAGAGCGCAGGAAATCGCGGATCGGGCTGCGGTGCATCAAAGAGACACCCGCAATGATCAACTGATGGTCTTCGATCACGGGCATAGGTTTATCGCGTACATATCGAATCGCCGCATCCGCGATCGTGCGACCGATGGATTGAATGACATTCTCAAGACGGCCATGGAGCTCTTGGGTGAAATGGGTGGCCGGGCAAGAAAGATGCCTGTTCCACAAGATCGCGCCACTGCGCGCATCAATAAAATCGAAATCGACAATGAAGTCGGCCCCCTGACGGCGAATTGTCCCCGTGACGACATAATCCACATCAAGGGTGCTGCGGACTTCGGAAATAGCGATCAATTTCTGTGCCATTGCGCGGCTCGACAAATGCGAAATGACCGACAGCAAATTGGACCGTGACAGTGCACGGCAGGTCTCTTCGGCGGTCCAATCGGCCAGAATACGCAGGTCTGCATCATTGCCCAATACGGCTAGGGGCAAGGCTGTGATGCGCGGGCGCGGGTGGCCTTTTTGCAGATGAGGTGCCAGCCGGTAGAGTACGGCGATCTGATCGGGGGCGGCGCGTACGTCGCTGACCCATGACTTGAACGCGGCTTCCCGAATATTCAGATCATCCAGAAATAGTCCCGCCGCAGGATCGCCGATATATCTGACCTTCGCGAGATCAAGTTCGACGTCGCCGTTGGTGGCCAGAAACAGGCTGTCAAAATCGGCCCCGATAAGCTTGCGCATATCCGCCAGCGCGCGACGCAGGTTCTGGTGGCCACTGTCATAATCCGCCAGACGCCCAAAGCGTGCTTTGCAGATAAGCGCGCGTGCGGCGACCCAAGGGTGCGGTGGCCAAAAGGGCGACCAGCCCACGATGCTTGGCCCCGCGCAATTCGCACGGTGATTTGCCCGTCACGCGCACAACGCATGTCCCGAACAACGATATCTCCAGAGTTGTGTCCAAGATGTTCAAACTCCCCAGTTTCGTAAACGTTAACACTGCATTTCTGAGTGACCAAGCGCTTCACAGTTTATTCACACACACTTTCACAAAGTCCGCGCCTAAGCTTGGAGTAAGCAAAATAACTGGGGGACGGTCCAATGGCAAAACTGGACGACGACATCGAGATCAAGGATTTGGTCGACTTTTACGAACGCTGGCCTGAACTGCGTAAACACGCCGTCGAAATGCAGTCAGCGCCGCATTTGGCAGAGGAAAAGACAGCCTTGCTTGAATGGATGATTATGGTGATTGATCGGGTTGGTCCCTCTGACCTTGCACCCGAAAAGGAGGTATCAAATGGTTGATAAAATGGTAAAAATGGATGTTGGACGCCGATGGAAACCGATGCTTGGGCGCGCCGCGCCTATGGACGCAAGGTGATGTATGAAACCGAAGATGGCACGCTGAGTGCGACTTTGGATCAAGATTGCGCAGGCGGATTTATCTATCTGCGCGCTCGGATTTGAGGGCGCATGTTGGTTGAGGGTTATTGCAATGGGGTGCTTGTTTTCGACGAATTGGTGTCGAACGAGGATCTTGACAGCTTTATCCAACTCCTCCGGTCAAAGGGGCTCACTCCACTTTAGGTTGAGATTAACTTTATGCCCGCAACTTTTGGGGAGGTTCGCATTCCGCGCGAAATCGAATTTGTGCCGCAACACCGTATGACGGCGCCCGTGCGTCAGATGCGCGCTAGAGTAGATCAAGAAACCGTTTAGCGTTTGGCCCGGCGCAAATCATTGCGCTGGGCAGACCACCAGTTTAGCGGGACTGTGCGCCGCCGAAGGCATGCAAAACCTGTCGCGTTTCTGCCACGAGCGGCGCGTGGGTTTCCTTCAGGATCGCCACCCGATCAAAGCGATTTGGGTCCGCGTTGACCGCTGTGCGCAAGGCTATCCCAAAGGCCATGCGTAACTCCGTCCCGATATTGAACTTGCATACAGATGAGGTCGCTGCGAGCAGCTTGCGCTGGGTGACAGGCACGCCTGATCCGCCGTGTATCACCAGCGGCACGGTTGTGATTGCCTCAATCGCGCGGATGCGGTCGATGTCGAGCCCGCCCTCTTTATCCTGCTGCAAATGCACGTTGCCGACCGAAATAGCCATGGCGTCAATGCCGGTCTCGGCAGCAAAGCGCGCGGCTTCGGTAGGGTCGGTGCCCGCCGAATTCTCGCCGCCCGCATAGCCCACAAAGCCGATCTCGCCCTCGCAAGACACGCCCATCGCATGGGCCATTTCAGCAATCGCCGCCGTCTCGTCGATGTTCTCGTTCAAAGGTTTGCGCGATCCGTCGAACATGATTGACGTGAATCCTGCGTCAAGGGCTGCACGGCAGTCGTCCACCGTATAGCCGTGATCCAGATGCGCCACGACAGGCACGCTCGCCTCTTCGGCCAGATGCCGAAACATCTTGCCCAAAATCGGCAGCGGCGTATGAGCGCGACAACTCGGCCCTGCCTGCAAAATCACGGGGCAGCCCTCTGCCTCTGCCGCCGCCACATAGGCGCGCATGTCTTCCCAGCCCAACGTGACCAAGCCCGCGACCGCATATCCGTTTTTCAAGGCAGGTTGCAGCACCTCTGCCAGCGTCGCCAGCGTCATTTAAATTTCGCGATCATGTCTTTGATGCCTGGAATGGTTTCGACCTGATAGGCATGTGTCGGCTGGAAATATTGGACCAGACTGCGCTGCGACAGCCCGCCCAAAATCGTGAAATAATACATCTCGTATCCGGGCATCACCGCACAGGGGTGATAGCCGCTGGGCAGCAAAATCGTCGAGCGATCCATCAGTTGATAGGCATCACCCGGCTTGCCCTCTTCATGCTGTATGATCTGCACACCAGACCCGTGATTGGGCCGAAAGCGAAAGTTATAGGTCTCGTCGTGGCGCGTCTCGATGATGTTGCCAGCCGCGTCCTTGCGGTCCGTGTCATGCTTATGCGCGGGGAAGCCAGACCAACCACCTTGACCGACCGTGAATAACTCCGAGACCAGCAAACGCCCGACCTTATCGTGGTATTTCGTGCCCAAGATATGTTTGATCTTGCGGTGGGTTTTCGTGTCGTCCGATCCGTATTGCACCTTGTCGATCTCGGCCACGCGCACGTCAAAGGGATCAAGCACCTTGTCATAGCGCGCACCGGCGATGAATGTCTCGGTATCCGTCACAGCGACAATCGTGACGCGTGCCCCAACAGGCACATAGACGCCCTCTGGCTCGCCGTCCCAAACATCGACGCCGCGATTGCCAACGGCCTTGAACGACACGCCTTCAATCGCGACATCCACAGTGCCCGTCGCGGGCACAATGCAGGTCTCGTAGCCCGGCACTTGATATTCAAACGCCTCGCCTGCCTTCAGCGTTACGATGTTGAAATAGTTCAGCGGAACGTGCGGGTCATCCGCATCGACGATCGGCTTGTTTTGATTGTCATGGGGGGCAATATGCATGCGATTTCCTTAAGTTACGTCTGTGGGGCTAGCGTGAGCGGCCAGAAATTTGTCAAGATCAGCAGGGTAGGGCATCGCGGGCGCACAACCCGGTTTCGCCACGACAATCGCCGCACATGCAGAGCCGCGCAGCACGGCAGTTTTCAGATCATGCCCGTCGGCAAGCGAAGTGAGCAAGCCCGCCATAAAGCTATCACCAGCGCCCGTGGGCTTGAGTGCTCTGACCTCATAAATCCCCGTGCGGATTTCTTCGCCGTCGGCAAAAGTAATCGCGCCATGCTCGCCCATTTTATAGACAACGATCTTGGCCGATGTGGCGGCCAACGCCCGCGCCATTTCAAGACCCTTGTCCTTAGCCCCGGCCATAAACCCGAATTCGTCGTCGTTGCCGACAATCACATCGGACATGGCACCTGCCTTGGACAGTACCTCTTCGGCGACTTGCGCAGAAGGCCAAGAATAGGGGCGGTAATCCACGTCGAAAATGATCGGCAGACCCGCCGCGCGGGCCAGTTCAAACGCGCGAAACGCGGCACTGCGCGACGGCTCGGAAGCAAACACCGTGCCCGCCGTCACCAACGCGCCAAAGCGGGCATAATCTACCGCCTCGACGTCTGCGGTGGTCATCGCAAAATCGGCAGCCCCATTGCGATAAATCACCGATTGGTGGCCTTGAACGCGGCTTTCATAAAGGGCCAGAGAGTTTCGTGCCTCTCCGCCCACCGACTTTACATAAGTCGCATCAACCCCGTAGTGCGCGAGCTTATTGCGGCAAAACTGGCCTATGGCGTCGTCAGACACGCAAGTCACAAGCGCGGCTTTTCCGCCGAGCTTCACAATCCCTGCCGCGATATTGGCCGATGATCCGCCCATGTCGGCGGTCATGCTGTCGGCGTCTTCGACTGCCACGCCCACCGCAGGAAACAAGTCCATGCCTACGCGCCCGACGACGACAAAATTGTTGGCCTTTATACCGTCCATCACACGCCCTTTCGCTGCTTAGTGCGGCTCGCCTCGATTTCGGCGTGTTTTTCCGCGACCTTAGCGTGCTCGGTAACATGCGGCGTGCCGACCTCCCACCATGCGTGACCTTGTGTCGTCCAGCCCTCATAGGCGTCGACCTTCATGACAATTACCGATGTCTTGTCGGCTGCTTTCGCCCGCTTGAACGCCTCGCCCAGTTCCATTGGGTTGGCGACCGTCTCAGCATTGGCGCCCATCGATGCGGCGTGCGCCTCGAAATCAACGGCAAAGGGGGCAGGGACCGTCGGGCAATCCGCGATCAGGTTGTTGAAGCTTTCGTTGCCAGTGTTGTTTTGCAGCTTGTTAATGACTGCAAAACCACCGTTATCAAGCACACAGATGATCAGCTTGCGCCCCGTCAGCACCGACGAATAAATATCTGAGTTCATCAACAGATAAGAGCCGTCGCCCGTTAAGACGATCGTGTCGTTGTCAGGCTCGCGCTCATGTTGCGCAATCCTCGCACCCCAGCCGCCCGCGATCTCGTAACCCATGCAGGAGAACCCGAATTCCACGTCCACTGTGCCGATATCTTTGGTCTGCCAATGGGCGGTCACTTCGGCAGGCAGGCCACCAGCCGCGGCCACAACGCGGTCGCGCGGATCGCACAGATCATTGATCACTCGAATGGCCTGCGCGTAGGAGTTTGGCCCGTTCGACGGGGTAGTTATCTTGTCCGTATAAGCGACCCATGTGGCCCGCTCGGCCTTTGCGAAATCAACCCAAGTCGCGGGGGCCTTGTAGTCGCCCAGCGCGTTCAGCGCGGCCAATGCCAGCTTTGCATCCCCCACGATTGGCATCGACAAATGCTTCACCGCATCGTGGCGCGCGACGTTAAGACCGATGATCTTGGCGTCTTTGGCAAATGCCGTCCAAGAGCCGGTGGTGAAATCCTGCAAGCGCGTCCCGACGGCCAGAATGACATCCGCCTTTTCAGCAATCGCATTGGCGCTGTCAGAGCCCGTCACGCCCACTGGGCCGATATTAAACGGGTGGTCTTGCAACATATTTGCACGGCCTGCGATGGTTTCGACAACAGGGATATGATGGGTCTCAGCAAAGGCGGTTAGCTCTGCAACCGCGCCGGAATACTGCACGCCCCCGCCTGCAATGATCACGGGGCGCTTGGCGTTTGACAGCAACGCCACCGCATCCGCAATTTCGGCCATGTCAGGAGATTGTCTGCGGATACGGTGCACGCGCTTCTCGAAGAAGCTGGCGGGATATTCATAGGTCCAGCCCTGCACGTCTTGGGGCAAGCCGATAAATGCAGGGCCGCAATCGGCAGGGTCCAGCATCGTCGCAAGCGCCGCAGGCAGCGATTGCAAGACCTGCGCGGGATGGGTGATCCGGTCCCAGAAACGGCTGACGGCTTTGAAGGCATCATTCACGCCAAGGGTCGGGTTGCCGTAATGTTCGAGTTGTTGCAACACGGGGTCGGGCAGGCGGGTGAGGTAAGCATCGCCACACAGCAAAAGCATCGGCAGGCGGTTGGCATGGGCAAGCGCCGCGCTGGTCAAAAGGTTCGCCGTGCCCGGCCCCGCACTTGCGGTGCAGAACATCATCCGCTGGCGCAACCACTGCTTGGTATAGGCGGCGGCGGCAAAGCCCATGCTCTGCTCGTTTTGACCGCGATACAGTGGCAAGGTGTCGCGCACATCATAAAGCGCCTCGCCAAGACAGGTGACATTGCCGTGCCCGAATATCCCGAAACCACCGCCGAAAATGCGCATCTCAACGCCATCGATCTCAATAAACTGATTGTTCAAATAGGAAATTATGGCTTGCGCTGTGGTCAATGTCATGGTGCGATCAGTCATCGGTTTTCTCTTTTCAAGAATTGGCTGCGCTCGATTGCGGCTTGCGCGGTTTCGAATCTCAGGATACTTATTTTGCAACCGGTTGCAAAGCGGAATTAGGGGCAGGGAATTCAGCATGAGAAAAATTGGAATAGGCATTGTCGGCGGCGGCTATATGGGCAAGGCGCATGCGGTAGCGATGTCGGCAGTGGGGGCTGTGTTCAACACCGCATTGCGCCCGCATCTGGAGATGGTCTGTGCGACGAACCCTGTCTCTGCCGAGAAATACCGCGCCGCTTACGGCTTTGCCCGCGCGACCGACAGCTGGGAAGTGCTGGTCAATGATCCCGCCGTCGAGGCCATCGTGATCGCGTCCCCACAAGAAACCCACCGCGCCATTGCCGAGGCCGCGTTCAAGCTCAACAAACCCGTGTTTTGCGAAAAGCCCCTTGGCGCATCGCTCGACGATAGCCGCGCTATGGTCAAGGCCGCGACAGGTCAGATCAGCATGACGGGCTTCAACTATATCCGTACACCCGCCAGCCAGTTTGCCCGCAAGCTGATTGCCGACGGCGTCATTGGGGATATTACATGGTTCCGTGGCGAACATACCGAAGATTTTCTCGCGGACCCGTCCATGCCCGCCAACTGGCGCACGACTGGCGACGCGAATGGCACAATGGGCGATCTGGCACCCCATATGATCAACGCAGCTTTGGCGCTGATCGGCCCGATTGATCGGCTGATCGCCGAGGTCGAAACCGTGCACAAATCACGCCCTAACGGCACCGTGACCAACGACGACCACGCCCAAATGATGTGCCGTTTTGCAAATGGCGCGATGGGACAGATGTATTTCAGTCGCGTCAGCCACGGGCGCAAAATGGGCTACGCCTATGAGGTGACGGGGACCAAGGGTGCGATCCGGTTTGATCAAGAAGACCAGAATGCGATCTGGCTTTATACGGCCGACGAGCCCGAGGCCACGCGCGGTTTTCGCAAGATATTGACGGGCCCTGCGCATCCCGATTACGAGCCATTTTGCCAAGGCCCCGGACATGGCACAGGCTATCAGGACCAGATTATCATCGAGGCGCGGGATTTCTTACGCGCGATTGAAATCAGCACCCCCGTCTGGCCAACCTTTGCGGATGGCATGGCGGTCAACCAAATTGTCGCCGCCGCGCTCGCCTCTTCACGCAACAAGGCGTGGATCGACGTGGCCAGCATTTAGACTTTGCGAAAGGCAACATCATGATAATCAAAATCGGTAACGCCCCTTGCTCTTGGGGTATCGAGTTCGCGAGCGATCCGTCCTATCCGGCATGGACCTCCGTGCTCGATCAATGCAGTCGGGCGGGCTATAAGGGCATCGAACTTGGCCCCATCGGCTACATGCCAGAAGACCCTGCGGTTCTGGCACCCGCCTTGGCCGCGCGTGACCTCGAGATCATCGGCGGCGTGGTTTTCCGCGCCTTCCATGATGCGGCGAAATGGGACGACGTGATGGACGCCTCCGTGCGGACCTGCAAGGCGCTTGTGGCCCACGGCGCGCAGCACCTTGTCCTCATCGACAGCATTTCACCACGTCGCGCGCCCACCGCTGGCCGCGCATCCGAGGCCGAGCAGATGGACAAGGCCGAGTGGACTGCCTTCCGTGACCGCCTCGCGACCATCGCCAAAATGGGCACCGAGGAATACGGGCTGACCGTGGGCATTCATGCCCATGCGGCGGGCTTCATGGACTTTGAACCCGAGCTGGAGCGGCTTTTGAACGAGGTCGACGAAAACATTCTGAAAATCTGTTTTGACACAGGTCACCATTCCTATGCGGGCTTCGATCCTGTTGCTTTCATGAAAAAGCACATAGACCGTATCAGCTATATGCACTTCAAAGATATCAACCCTGTGGTGAAGGCCGATGTGGTCGAGAATCGCACCGATTTCTACAAGGCCTGCGGGCAGGGTATCTTCTGCAACTTGGGCCAAGGCGACGTCGATTTTCCTGCCGTGCGCCAAGTTCTTCTCGATAATAACTTCGAGGGCTGGTGCACTGTCGAGCAGGACTGTGACCCATCTATGCCCGGCACACCGCTGGAAGATGCGCGCGCGAACCGCGAGTATCTGCAGTCCATCGGATTTTAAGTTTGCGGTGCGCACCGCTTTTTAGGAAAGTGAAACCACAATGACCAAACTAAAATGGGGCATGATTGGCGGCGGTGAAGGCAGCCAGATCGGACCCGCACACCGCCTTGGCGCACAAGCAGACGCACGCTTCGAATTTGTCGCAGGGGCGCTTGATCACCGTGCGGACGAGGGGCGCGCATATGCTGGGCGCCTCGGAATCGCGGCAGACCGTGCTTATGGCGACTGGCAGGAAATGCTGGCAGGCGAGAAGGCGCGCCGCGATCGCGTGGACCTTGTGACCGTGGCTACACCCAACGCGACGCACTTTGAAATCACCAAATCCTTCCTTGAAGCGGGCTTCAACGTGTTATGCGAAAAGCCGATGACGATGACCGTCGAAGAGGGCGAGGAGATCGTCAAAGTTGTTGAAAAGACAGGCAAAATATGTGCCGTCAACTACTGCTATTCGGCCTATCCGATGGTGCGCCAAGCCCGCGCGATGGTCCGCGCAGGCGAGATAGGCAAGCCGCGCCTTGTGGTCACAAACTTCAGCCACGGTCACCACGGCGACGCCACCGACGCAGACAATCCGCGGGTGCGTTGGCGCTATGATCCGGCGATGGCGGGCGTGTCAGGGCAATTTGCCGACTGCGGTATCCACGCGCTGCATATGGCGAGCTTTATCTGTGACGATCAGGTTGAAACGCTCTCTGCCGACTTCGCCTCCACGATCCCGAGCCGCGTTCTGGAAGACGACGCAATGGTCAATTTCCGCATGTCGGGCGGCACCGTCGGGCGGCTTTGGACGTCGTCTGTCGCCATCGGTCGCCAACACGGGTTTGACATCCAAGTCTTTGGCGAAACAGGCGGATTCCGCTGGGCCTCCGAGCAGCCCAACCAGTTGATCTATACCCCAGTTGGCGGGCGCACGCAGATCATCGAGAAGGGCGAGGGCGGTTTGCACGCTGATGCGCAGCGCCTGTCGCGCGTAGCGATTGCACACCCTGAGGGCTTCCCGCTCGCGGTGGCAAACATCTACTGCGATCTGGCGGATGCGATTGCGGGCGAGACCCGCGACGGCCTGCCCACGGCCTCTGACGGGGTGCGGTCCATGGCGGCAGTGCATACGGCGGTGGCCTCTGCCAAAGCACAGGGTGCGTGGATGGACGCGCGGCCAAGCATCTTCAAATAAGGCTTACGGGCGCGGGCGTAATGTCCCGCGCTCGACCACATGGCAGGGGAACAGACGTGCCTCTGGCTGGCGGTCTGGATCATCGAGCATCGCAACCATCAAGGCGACCGAGGCATCGATGATCTGCTTGATCGGCTGGTGAATTGTCGTCAGGGCGATACTCTCCCAGCGCGCCATCTCCATGTCATTTAATCCAATCACACCAATATCTTGCGGCACGTTCAGCCCTGCGTCCCTGATCGCGCTCAACACGCCAATCGACAGCACATCGTCCCCGCAGAAATAGGCTTCGGCAGGCGCTTGGGTCAGCAAGCGCTGCATTTCAGCACGGCCCGCCTCAAACGAATAGGCCTGCGCGTAAGACGACGTCATGGTCATGTCTGGATGCAGTGCGATCTCGTCACGGAATCCTTCAAAGCGGTCTTGGGTCGAGGTCGCAGAACGCGGCCCACCTAAAAACGCAACCCGACGATAGCCGCGCGCCACCAGTTCACGGGCCGCCGTGCGCCCTGCGGCGACATTGTCGATGCCGACAATATGCACGTCGGGGGCGCTGGCATAGCGGCCAAAGGTATTGACCACGGGGATGTTTTTATCGCGGAAAGCTTTGGAAAAGGCGGGGGGCAAAGTTGACGAGGCAACGATCACCCCATCCACAGAATATTGTGTGAGCATCTGCACAGAGTGTTCGGGGTCGGTCTCGTCGCTCAAATTCACCAACAGTGGTCGCAGCCCGCGATCCTGCAATCCGCGCGTGAAAAGATCAAAAACCTCAAGAAAAATCGGGTTGTGAAAGTTATTGGAGACGAGACCAATCAGCTTTGTGCGACGCGTGGTCAGGCTTCTGGCCAGAAAATTGGGGCTATATCCCAGCTCGGCTGCCGCTTGCTCAACCTTCTTGCGCATTTTGGGCGAAACCGATGCACCATCGGTAAATGTACGCGAGACAGCGGATCGAGAAACGCCCGCGCGCGCAGCCACATCTTTGAGGGTCGGTATCGTCAATTTCTGGCCCTAACTGTTCTCGATCGCCCTATGTCTACCGGAACCCGCGGGTGCTCGCATCAAAAATGCGATATGTGAACAGCGGTGACAATAGGCACGCGCTTGCGTCAGTGTCCCAAGCGCGGAATAGTCGTGCGTAACATGATCAATGCCAACAAGTGAGACAGATAAATGCGGAGCACCAAAGTCATCCATACCGTCTCTTGCCACGCCGAGGGGGAGGTCGGGGATGTGATCGTTGGCGGTGTCGCGCCGCCACCCGGCGACAGCATTTGGGAACAACGCAAGTGGATTGCCGCGGATGAGGGCCTGCGCAATTTCATGCTCAACGAGCCGCGCGGCGGTGTCTTTCGCCATGTGAACTTGTTGGTGCCACCCACACATCCAGACGCGCAGGCGGCGTGGATCATCATGGAGCCAGAGGATACGCCGCCGATGTCGGGGTCCAATTCAATCTGCGTGGCGACGGTCTTGCTCGACTCTGGCATCATCCCGATGCAAGAGCCGAGCACCGATATGGTACTTGAGGCGACAGGCGGGCTTGTGCGGGTCCGCGCCCATTGTGCAAACGGCAAAGCCGAGCGGATTGAGGTTGAGAATCTGCCCTCATTTGCTGGCCTGATGGGGGTGGCATTAGAGGTTGAAGGCCTCGCCACGGTGAACGTGGACACGGCCTTTGGTGGCGACAGTTTTGTGATCATTGATCCTGCGTCCCTCGGCTTGGATCTTCATGTGAGCGAGGCGCAATCGCTGGCGGAACTTGGCGTCGAATTGACCAACGCGGCGAATGAGCAACTGGTGTTCTCCCATCCGCTGCAACCCGATTGGCAGCACCATTCGTTTTGCCTATTTGCAGGGCCACTGACGCGGGAGGCCGACGGGCTGCGCGCCAAATCTGTGGTGTCCATTCAGCCGGGAAAGCTGGACCGCTCACCCACGGGAACGGCCGTTTCGGCCCGCATGGCGGTGCTTCATGCAAAGGGCGACATGACCGTTGGCGAAAGCCTGACAGGCGTCTCGATCATCGGGTCCGAGTGTCAAGGCAAAATCTTGGGTGAAACCACAGTCGGAGACAAGGCTGCGATCCGGCCACAAATCAGCGGACGGGGTTGGATCACGGGTACGCACCAGCATATGCTCGACCCGACGGGTCCGTGGCCGGCTGGCTACCGCCTGGCGGATACTTGGCCGCGCTATAAATAACGCCAAGGTTATTGTTTCCTGCACCATTGTGGTCTGTAATCCAGTGTTTTATGGGAATTACTTCATCCGCCTTCAAGGGTTTTAGCCAACCTTCGCGAAAGATCCTTGGTGTCGCTTGGCGCCTCCTTGGGATCCGAACCAGTCTGATCGAGACCGGGGACCAGAAGCTCGATTTTCGAATTAAGCCGTGCGGCAGAGCGTTGCAGCTTTTGCCAGCCGGGCATCCGGCCCGTGATGGCGTCGCGCATGGCTTGAAGTGAGGAAATGTAAATCAGTTGGCGATACCCGAACCGCAATGCGGGCGTGAGTAGCAGCAATTTCAGGTCGAACTTCTTTTCGAACCAAAACGCAGCAAGCGTGTTGCTCACGTCAATGGCGGCCAGCACAAAGTAGCTGATGATCACCGGTATCGGAAACCCGTTGAGGCTGGCTGACCCATGCAGGCTATAGCCCACCACCAATTTGATCAGGATGACGATCAACAAGAAATCCACCAAAGGCGACAGAATACGGGTCAGCAAGCTGAACCAGATCGCGTCCAAAATCGACACCAGACCGATTGCCCGCCCTTCCGGGATCGCTCGCCAATGCTTGAACGAAGTTTGCAGCATCCCCAAAGTCCAGCGACGTCTTTGCCGCAAAAACGGAAGGACTTTTTCAGGGGCTTCGGTATGGGCGCGGGCGTGTTCTTGAAAGCGCAAATTGGACCTGTCGCGGTTTGATGCCGCTCCTTTGATAGCATTTACTGCAACAAAGGAGACTGACTATGGGACTGAAACGGACGAACGAATTCCGCAAGGATGCGGTGCGTATCGCGCTGA
>JAQXBV010000131.1 GCA_029252195.1 Yoonia sp. | reverse complement strand
CGAAAACCATCCGCACAGCACGTTCGCGCACCTCTGGTGAATATCTGTTTCCACATTTGTTCTTTTCCATAACCCAGTATCCTTACTTCTGGGTCTCCGGCAAACAAGGGGCGGTTCAGATCCTCTACGGCATTTCCACCTGTTCCGATTGTAACCGCGCCCGTAAGGTCTTTGCCGAGGCGGGTGTCGATATCACGTTTCGCGATGTGCGCGCCGAGCCGATGTCGGAGGCCGAGTGGGCCACCCTTCTGGCCGAGTTTGGCGACACCCTTGTTGACCGCAAATCCCAAGCCTTCCGCAATCTCAACGCGTGGATGCGCGAGAGCGAGGCCGATGCGCAGCTCGCCGACACCCCCGCCCTCATGGCCCGCCCCGTGATAACCGATGGTGTCCGCTACACCCTGGGCTGGGACGAGGCCGCGCAGTCCGTTTGGCTGTGACACATTGGTGCTCGCTTGGTGCCCGAATTGTGCATGCAAATCACCAATCCCGCATAACTCCTATAAGGTGCTGATAATATAAAGTTTTACGGTCCGAAAATCATGCGATACCTCGATGGGGTTCGAAGATTCAGAACGATCTCACTCCGCCCTTGATAAGCGTACACCGGACATCGCATACTTCGGCCAAGCGGAGACACGAAAAGCGGCATGAACAAAAACATGATGCATCTTAGCCAAGCCGCAAAACTGTCCGAATAAGTGGGACCACTTCACTACAATGATCTGAACGAGCTGGCTGGCGACTGCACAACTTAAACCACAAGAAAGTTACAAGGGTCCCGCATGAATATCTTTGAAAAATACCTCTCTGTTTGGATCGCGCTTGCGATGGGGGCAGGTATCCTCTTGGGTAATTTTGCACCCGCACTGATCAACGCAATAGCCGCTGCAGAAGTGGCCAGCGTCAATCTGGTTGTCGCTGTGCTGATCTGGGCGATGGTTTACCCGATGATGGTCGGGGTTGATCCTAGATCGCTGAAAGACGTGGCAAAACAACCGCGCGGATTGATGATAACCCTTGTTGTGAACTGGTTGATCAAGCCCTTTACGATGGCGGCATTGGCCGTGCTATTTTTCCAATATGTCTTTGCGCCGTGGATCCCGCCCGAGGATGCGATGCAATACATCGCCGGTTTGATCCTGCTGGGCGCGGCACCCTGCACGGCGATGGTGTTTGTCTGGTCACAACTGACACGCGGGGACGAGACCTATACCCTGTTACAGGTGTCGGTGAACGATCTCATTATGGTCATTGCATTCGCACCCATCGTGGCCTTTTTGCTGGGTGTCACCGATATCACGGTTCCGTGGTCGACCTTGGTCTTGTCGGTCTTGCTGTTCATCGCGCTGCCACTTGCCGCAGGCCTGATCACACGCCAGCGCCTTGGGACAGACGCGGCAATCGAGACGTTTCAAGCGCGGGTAAAGCCCTATTCAGTGGTGGGATTGATCGTCACCGTGATGATCCTCTTTGGGCTTCAAGGCCAAGTGATCGTATCCAAACCAGTCATCATCGTGCTGATCGCGGTGCCCATCATCCTGCAAAGCTACGGTATTTTTGCCATCGCTTATGCCGCAGCATTCGCCCTGAAAGTGCCGCACCGCATTGCGGCCCCCTGCGCCTTGATCGGAACGTCAAACTTCTTCGAGCTAGCAGTTGCCGTCGCGATCAGCCTTTTTGGGCTAAACTCTGGTGCTGCTCTCGCAACCGTAGTGGGGGTACTGGTCGAAGTGCCAGTTATGCTGACACTTGTGGCATTTGCCAATCGCACGCGGGCTCGATTTGCGCCCTGAGCGAATACCTAAAAAGAGAAACCAAGGCGCATGCACAATGCCTGATTGTAAGTCGAGGGTTGCGTCATCTGTTCAGGCCAGCTAGTGCTCGATCGTTACGTTACCTCTATCGACTATCTGCTCCTTACGGCTCAGTGACACGATCTTGCACTGGCTGGCCGAGCTGCCGCATCCCGCGGGCAGTATTTTCAAGGAGAATTACGATGGCTCATGGCACCGTAAAATGGTTTAATGCTACTAAAGGTTTTGGATTTATCGCCCCTGATGGTGGCGCAAAGGATGTGTTTGTCCACATCTCCGCTCTCGAGCGTGCAGGCCTGACAACGCTGAACGACGACCAAAAGGTCACATTCGATATCGAGTCCGGCCGTGATGGTCGTGAAAGCGCTGCCAACTTGGTTTTGGCATAAGCTTCAGCCTGCCTCAGGGCACAAGCTGAGATAATTCGCGGGCACATCAGAGACGATGTGCCCGCTTTTTTGCGTCTGGAACCCCTTTTACTCAGACGTACCCGACCCTCAATGCGGTTTGTTGCGATCAAGACGGTCTCGAACAAAACTCCCTATTGTCAGTTCATCTTGCGCAAAGCCTCTTGGTTCGCCAGCGCACCCACCTCAGCAATGGTTTACGCGGAATGGTCGCTGAATTTGGTGTGTATATTGCGTGAGGTCTTGCTCGGGGCATTGGATTTGCCGAGGACATACTGGCTGGCGCGGTTTTGGAACTGCCTGACATCGCGAACGAAGTGATCCACAATCTCTGCGAACATCTCATGGCACTGCATGCTCGGGTCCGCTGGTACGAAGATCACTTGAAGCAGGTCGCAAAAGTGAGGTTGTTTCGTACGATCCCTAGCGTTGGTGCTGCGACCACGTCCGCGACTTGAATCGCCCCTAGATTTGTAGAGGCATTGCTTGGTAATTTTTCTCCATATTGCCGGACTATGAAACAGAACAGAAGAAAATGAACTGGGCAAGCGTCTAGAAAACGAGGGGCACCCAAAAGGTTATCGGCCCAGACCCTCATAATTCTGTTCGGGGTTGGTTTTTTGTTTTGGTTATAAAACCACTTTTCCCGTGCCCAGTTGAGGCGCAAATTACCGCAAACTGTTCGGCAATTCTGATTGCTGATGTTTTTTTGGAATTACTTTGGGACATAACTCATGCGGCGCTGAACATCCGTATGAAACCTTAGTTTACGACCCACTCGCGAATAGACTATGATCCGGGAATGTACATTCGGTACTTTTGCCGAAACAACCGAAAGTCCCAAATGATCCTCTACGGCCTGCCCACCTGTTCCGACTGCAACAAAGCCCGCAAGGCGCTTGACGCTGCAGGGCATAAAGTCACCTTCCGCGACGTGCGCGCAGAGCCGATGTCGGAGGCCGAATGGGCCGTGCTGCTGGCGGAATTCGGCGACAACCTCGTCGATAAGAAATCCCAAGCCTACCGCAACCTCAACGCATGGGTCCGCGAGAGCGAGGCCGACGCGCAGCTCGCCGACACGCCCGCCCTCATGGCCCGCCCCGTGATCACCGATGGTGTCCGCTACACCCTTGGCTGGGACGCGGATATCGCGGCCTCTTGGGCCTGACGCGGCTACTGAAAATCCTGCCTAAGGCACTGATCTAATGAAATTTTATGGTCTCAAATCATGCGATACCTGCCGTAAGGCGCAAAAGGCAATTCTGGCCACAGGGCAAAGCTTTGACGTGGTTGATGTGCGTGCGGACGGCCTGTCGCCCGACGACATCGCGGCCATCATCGCAGAGTTCGGCGAGGCCGCGATCAACCGCGCCTCGACCACATGGCGCGGCCTTACCGAGGCAGAAAAGGCCCGCGATCCCGCAGCCCTGTTAGCCGCGCACCCGACCCTGATGAAACGCCCCGTGATCGAGAGAAATGGCGTCTGGTCATTAGGTTGGAAGCCAGACATTGCAGAACGTGTCCTGACGTCCTAAGTCAAAGCAAAGGAGATCAATCATGCGCAATGCAGCCCTCATGCTCGGGATTATCGCAGGCCTCATGGGCATCGTCGTGGGACTTTTCGGCTACGGCTATGCCGAACTTTTGGTTGCCCGCCCAGAAGTCAACAATCTGTTTTCACTCGATAATCCTGGACTTACCCGCTTTGCCAGCTTTATGGCCCCGCTGCTTGCGATTGCAGGCGGCGCGATGGCCAAAGCCCGCGCGCTTTGGGGCGGCGGGCTGTTGTTGGTGTCATCCGCACTGTTTTACACGGCCTTCGGGTTTAACGTTGGCACCATGTTTCCCATCGGCTTTGCCGCGCTCGGCGGAATTCTGGCGATTGCGGCTGGCAAGCCTGACGAGCCTAAAGCGCATTTCTGAACAGACGATCCAGTGACAACGGGCCTGCGCCTTTGAAGACCAAGATCAGCAGGCCCAAGATCCAGAATGCCCGCTGGTCGGCAATCAAATCGCCCGATATCCGCTCGAACCAGCTGACCAACTCCGCCCCATGTCCGTAAATATCCGTGAGCGATTGCACCGCGATAAATCCGATCATGCCCAGAGCGGACAGGCGGGTCAGCAGGCCCAAGACGATCAGCGTCGGCAGGATAAACTCAGCCAGCGTGCCGCTCGTCACCACTGCCCAATGGAAAACCCCAAGTTGTGAGGTGTCATAGCCCGTTGCTTCAAAGGCTTTGGGGAAAATCTGCGCGTAGGCACCGGAGCTTGGCATCTGGAAGCCGAAGAGCCCGTCGCCCAGCTTTGTCAGGCCAGACTTCCAGAAATAGGCCAGCAAAACACCTGCAAACACAAGCCGCGACAGCGTCGGCAGTACGGTATCGCCATGGGCGTTCAGCCGCGGGGTGAGGCGGTTATAAAGTGCGAGCATGGGAAGCCTTTCAGTTGAGTGTGGTGATGCAGTTTTGGCCAAGAAGGAGGCCAAGCGTGGCACCCAGATCGAGATCACGGCCCGCCGCCGTCATCGCCACGCCAAGGGCGTTGCCCGCCATAAGCGAGGTGATGAAGATCGCCGTTGCGGGCGTGATCAGCGTCTGTTTGGGGTCGAATTGCGGGCGTGCGATGAGCATGGCTTCGGGGCGCATCACAGCCTTGGGCGCGCCGTCTTCTGTGTTTGCGTGGTAGATGCTGTAGGTCGGGTAATCAGATGGCAAAACATAGGTCGCACTGGCGAAGCCAAATTTTGTGCCCATTAGCTTTTCTGGCGTGAGCTCCGCCAAGGCCTGCCCGTCAATCGGGGTTGCGTCGGCGGCGTGATAGCTGTGGCGCATGGCCAGTTCCACGCGGGCCATATCAGAGAGAAAGGGCAGGGATTTCGCAGGCTCGAAACGGCGCAGAAACTGCGGCATCTTATCGCCGTAATACATCATCAGCGGCGAAGAGGGCGGATGTTTGCGCAGGTAAACTCCTGCCATGGCGCGGAAAAATCTGTCGCCCACAAGTTTGTAAATCACCGGGAAGGCCGCGATAAGCGCCTCGGTCAGGCTGACGGCTACGTTGTTGCGGTAGACGTCGAACCGTTTGCTCGCTTGCGCACCGTCTGGGTTGGCGAGGCCTTTGGGTGCGGGCAAGGACGGGTCGAGCAGACCTGCGCGGAACTGGGCTTGCGTGACCTTCATGCGCGCACCAAAGCGCTGTCTGCGCGGGCAATTTCGGCAGCCAAGACGGACCACTCCGGCACGTCATTGTCCCACTCGATCAAAAGGGGCTTCGGGCCGGTTTTCGCAAGCGTATAATCCAGAAGGGCCCACACGGGGTCGACCACCGCCTTGCCATGGCTGTCGATCAGCAGCGGCGCGCCGGTTTCGTTGTAATCTTGGTCATGCCCGCCCAAGTGGATCTCGCCCACGGCATGGAGAGGAAAGGCGTCGATATAGGCTTGCGGCGAGGTTCTGAGGTTGGTGGCAGAAACAAAGACGTTGTTCACATCAAGCAGCAGGCCGCAGCCTGTGCGCTTCACAATTTCGGACAGAAAAGCGGTCTCATCCATCTCGCTCTCTGCGAAGGCCAAATAGCTGGAAGGGTTTTCCAGCAGCATTTGACGGCCCAAAACCTCTTGCACTTGATCAATGTGATCCGCCACGCGGGTCAGCGTTTGCGCGGTATAGGGCAGGGGCAGTAGGTCGTTCAGGAAGTGGCTGTCGTGGGTCGACCACGCCAAATGCTCGGAGAAACTGGCGGGGTTGAGCCAGTCGCATAGGTGTTTCAAGCGCGCGAGGTGGTCGGGGTCAAGATCGCCCTCGGCCCCAATCGACAGGCCGACCCCATGCACAGATATCGGAAACTTTTTAGAAAGCTGGCGGAGCTGCTCAATCGGGCGGCCCCCATTGCCCATGTAGTTCTCGGCGTGGACCTCCAACCAGCCAAGCAGGCCAGATCCTTGGATGATGTCCATGTAGTGCTGCGGCTTATAGCCCACGCCAGCGCGGGGAGGGAGGCGGTTGTCGTGAGTGGCATCTAACATGGAAATCACCGAAAATTCTGGAGGGGTGGCAGGGGGCTGAGGCCCCCCGCCTTAGCATCATTTATGCTGGCAAGTCGCGCTCAAGAGCCACGAGCGAGCCTTTGCGCTCTGGGCTGTCGCCCATGGCTTCGATCATCGTGGTCTCGCAAGTGCCTTCTGGCACCAGCGACCAAGCGTTGCCTTGGTAGTCAACAGTCGATGTGCCTGCGCAAGATGTGCCTGGGCCTGCGGCGCAATCGTTCTCGCCTGCAAGCGCCACACCGAAGCATTTCTCGTCGCCAGCGGCAGCAGCGGAGTTTGCAAGTCCGGTCAGCGCTGTGGCAACTGCGGAAGCGATGATCAGGGTTTTTGAAATATTAGACATGTTAATTTTCTTATGGGTCAGTGTGTTAACTCGTGAACGCGGTTTGGCGTTAAAGTCAGATTAATCGTTTCATGTAGGGCAAATCTACTCACAGCCCCGTGCATCGCGATTCCGTGAGCGGTTCGTGATTGTTTTTTGCGCAAATCGCTCTGGTTGAAACAACAACAAACCCGCCGTTCGCAAAATCGGCGGGTTTGTTGCAATGTTCAGTGCTGGAATGTTACAGCAAGTCTGGTGCCGTCGCCGCAATTTTCAACTCTGCAACAATTTCGTCCAGAGATGTTACAGACGTCTTGTTCTCACCCAAGCGCCGCACGCTGACGGTCTTTTCCTCGACCTCACGCGCGCCAATGGCCAGAATCACAGGGACCTTGCCCAGCGAGTGTTCGCGGACCTTATAGTTGATCTTCTCGTTACGCGTGTCGGCCTCGGCGCGCACGCCTGAGGCTTTCAACGCGGCCACAACTTCATGCGCGTAATCATCTGCATCCGACACGATCGTCGCCACAACCACTTGGCGTGGGGCGAGCCAGAACGGCAGCTTGCCTGCGTGCTCTTCGATCAAAATCCCGATGAAGCGCTCGAAAGAGCCAAGCGTCGCGCGGTGCAGCATCACAGGGCGGTGCTTGTTGCCGTCTTGGCCAATGTAGTTGGCGTCAAGGCGCTCTGGCAGCACAAAGTCCACTTGGTGCGTGCCACATTGCCAATCGCGGCCAATGGCGTCGGTGAGCACGAATTCGAGCTTTGGCCCGTAGAATGCGCCTTCGCCGGGGTTCAGGATCGGCTCAATGCCAGCGGCACGTGTGGCTGAGAGCAGCGCCGCTTCCGCCTTGTCCCAGACCTCGTCCGAGCCCGCGCGTGTGTCAGGGCGGTCCGAGAATTTCACTGAGAAATTCTCAAAGCCGAGGTCTTTATAGGTCTGGCTCAGGAAGTTGATAAATTCGGCTGTTTCGGATTCAATCTGGTCTTCGCGGCAGAAAATATGCCCGTCGTCTTGGGTAAAGCCGCGCACGCGCATGATGCCGTGCAATGCGCCTGAGGGCTCGTAACGGTTGCACGAGCCGAATTCGGCCATGCGCAGCGGCAGTTCGCGGTAGGATTTCAGGCCTTGGTTAAAGATTTGCACGTGGCAGGGGCAGTTCATCGGCTTGAGCGCGTTCACGGCCTTTTCGCGGGCATGTTCCTCGTCGACTTCGACGATAAACATGTTCTCTTGATACTTTTCCCAGTGGCCGGAGGCCTCCCAGAGCTTGCGGTCGACAACCTGCGGTGTGTTCACCTCGACATAGCCACCCGCGCGTTGGCGGCGGCGCATGTAGTCTTGCAACTCCACATAAACGGTCCAGCCGTTGGGGTGCCAAAACACCTGACCGGGGGCCTCTTCTTGCATGTGGAACAGGTCCATCTCGCGGCCAAGTTTGCGGTGATCGCGCAGGGCTGCCTGCTCAAGGCGGTGCAGGTGGTCCTTGAGACCTTCTTTATTGGTGAAGGCTGCACCATAGATGCGCTGCAACATCGGACGGTTGCTATCGCCGCGCCAGTATGCGCCTGCGATGTTCATCAGCTTGAAGCCGTCCGCAGGCACTTGGCCTGTGTTTTGCAGGTGCGGACCACGGCAGAGGTCTTGCCAATCGCCATGCCAATACATGCGCAGCGGTTCGTTGCCCGGAATACTCTCGATCAATTCAACCTTATAGGGCTCGCCCTTGGCCTCGTAATGCGAGATCGCCCTTTCGCGGTCCCAGATTTCGGTGCGCACAGGCTCGCGCTTGTTGATGATCTCTTTCATCTTCTTCTCAATCACCGCGAGGTCTTCGGGCGTGAAAGGCTCTTTGCGGTCAAAGTCGTAGTACCAGCCGTCCTTGATCACAGGGCCGATGGTGACCTGCACGTCAGGCCAAAGCTCTTGCACGGCGCGCGCCATGATGTGGGCAAGGTCGTGGCGGACGAGTTCCAACGCGGGTTCTTCGTCCTTCATGGTATTGATCGCGAATTTTGCATCCGCAGTGATCGGCCACTGAAGATCCCAATGGGCACCGTCAACAGTCGCAGAGATTGCCTTTTTGGCTAAGGATATGGAGATGTCAGCAGCCACTTCGGCGGCAGTGATGCCGGCGTCGTAGTGGCGTACGTTACCATCGGGGAATGTCAGGGAGATTTGGGCCATGCACGGCATCCTCGTCTGTTTAGCGCCTACTTGTGCGCTCGGTTGCGGGTTATGTGGCGTCTCAATGATGGGACGGGGCGGTACTGTCAATATGGGGCGGCCGTTTCAATTGCAGGACTGTTGCGTCAAGACAGGTGTTTGCGGCGGACTTATCTACTGCGCGGTGCGTCATTTACCGCATCGGTGCGTCTCGGTGAAATCTGAAACCAATAAGTCGCTTGCGTCTCTTCTGGATCGGCCAGAAAAGACGGGGTGCTTTCGGGACGCGCGACGTATGACGGTTTCCTCACTGTAGCCGAGTACCATCCGGACGCGACACGGTTCGCCGCCCTTGGCGAGGCGAGCGTTACGGTTGATTTCGACAGTGGTGTCAGGACAGGCTCTGTGACGCATTTTTATGTGAGTGATCTGGATACGCTCGACTTCGCAGATGAGAACCAAGACCTGTCGACAGTTGAGACCAGTGCCATCGACGGCGAAACTGCGACGTATGACCTTGGTGTCCAAAACTTCGAAATTGGCGATGTGTCGGGCGCATATCTGCTGGTTGAATCCGAAGGGACGTCGGCCGCTGTGGGATGCGGTGACTTGAAGACGGATGGCACCTTTATCGGCGTTGATACCACAAACTAACGCGCAACAATTTTCGGATGCAGAGGGGGCCGTAGCGATTGCTGCGGCCCCTTTTTTGCAGTTCAATGGATAAGTGTATACTGGAGGCGACATGACCCAATTCTTGACCACACCGGAGGGGCGACGCATAGCCTATCACCTGACCGATGGCCAAGGGCCACCTGTCGTTTTCTTGGGCGGGTTTAAGTCCGATATGGGCGGAACCAAGGCGGTGCATCTGGAGGCATGGGCCAAGGCACAAGGCCGCGCGTTCTTGCGGTTCGACTATTCGGGGCATGGAGAAAGCTCGGAGGCCTTCACGGACGGAGCGATTGGCGATTGGTGCGAGGATGCCTTTGCGGCGCTGGGCTTGGTTGCGGGTAAACTTGTGCTGGTTGGCTCTTCCATGGGGGGCTGGATTTCTTTGCTCGTGGCGCGCGCTATGCCAGAGCGGATCGCAGGGCTGGTGACCATCGCGGCAGCTCCCGATTTTACCGAAGACAGCATGTGGGCGGGGTTCTCGGATGCGCAAAAGACGGAATTGGCGGCGGGGCAGGTGGCTTTGCCGTCTGAGTATGGCGAACCCTACATCATCACCAAACGGCTGATCGAGGAGGGGCGGACCCGTCTCGTGCTGCGCGATCCGCTCGATTTGCCGTTTCCGGTGCGGTTCTTGCAAGGGACAGCGGATGTGGATGTGTCACGGGAAGTCGCGCTGCGGTTACTTGATCATGCAACAGGCCCCGATATGCGGCTGACGCTGGTGGCGGGAGCCGATCACCGGTTTTCGGATCAGGCCTGCCTTGATCTGATCACAACAACTGTCGGGGACGTGATCAACGTAGGATGCGTTTAAACGCATCTTACGCAACGTCTGATTTTGACATCGCGCGCGCGTCTCATAACGTGAGCCAAATACTTCTCACGGACGGGACATGATGGCGTTATCGCTGGGGCAAAAGGCGGGTTGGGGTTTGGCCGACATGGGCGTGGTCGTCTTTGTTGTGGTCAAGCAATTGCTGATCCTGACATTCCTCACCACCGTTCTCGGCGTACCGGTCGGCATCGCAGGCTTGGTTACAACCGGCGTCTTGGTCTTCGACATGATCACCGACCCGCTGGTGGGATATCTCTCTGACCGAACACAAAGCCGTTTTGGCAGACGCGCCCCTTGGATGGGTGTTGGCGCTGTGGTCATGGTGGCAGGCATGATTGGGATATTCGCCGTGCCTGCTGGCTTTGGCCTGCGTGGCAACCTGACGTGGGTGACCGGCTTTTTCGGATTGGCCACGATCGGTTTCACGATGGTTGCTATTCCTTACGGCGCGCAGGCGGGCGAAATCACAACCGACCCGCAAGAACGTTCGGCCATGACAGGATGGCGGATGGGCTTTGCAAGTATCGGTATTCTGATCGGCGGCGCCCTTATTCCAGGACTTGCAAGCGGGATGGGCTATGCCAAGGCCGCCCTTGCTGTCGCCCCTTTAATCATCGGCGCGATCTGGCTTTCGCTTTGGGCTACGCGCCGCGCACCAAGGATTGCCCAAGCGGTAACGGTAGACTTGCGCGGCATGTTTGGGTTGGTGGTCGGCAACAAGCCCTTCATGGCGCTGACGGCACTCTATGGCGTCATGACCCTTGCGATTGCCTTGATCACGGCGGGGCTGCCGTTTGCGGCGCTCTATCTCATTGTGGATAGCGGTCAGAGCGCGCTGTCTGGCGCGGCTGCGGCGCTTTCGACGCTGTCGCTGATGTTTGCAGCGTTTGTGATCGGCTCAATCATCAGCCAAGCCGTTTGGGTCGTGGTCTCGGGGCGTATCGGAAAGGTCAACGCCCTGATCGCGGGGCTTTGCCTTTATGCGGTGCTGCTCTGTGGGCTTTTCACCAGCTTGCCCGCGGTGAATGTGACGGCAATTGCTGGGCTCTTCGTGCTCGCGGGCTTTGCCAATGGGGCTTATCAGCAAATCCCTTGGGCGATTTACCCCGACTTGATGGATGTGACCCGTGCGCGCAGTGGCGTCGCAATCGAGGGCGCTTTCTCGGCGGTTTGGCTCTTTGGGCAAAAGCTGGCCAACGCGTTGGCTCCGGCCATGCTGGGGGGCATCTTGGCGGGGGCAGGCTGGAGGGAAACGCGGGGTGAGGCTGTGACGCAAAGCGCCGCCGCTCTCTCAACGCTGCAAGTCGCAATCACGTTGATCCCTGCGGGGATTTTGTTGGTCGCGGTTGCGGGCTTGGTGATGATCTACAAACCGATGGTGAAACATGCAATTGCCTAGCCTCGATCATCTTGATGACTGGCTCGCCACGACAGAGGCAAAAGTGCCGAACCTGCAGGCCGATTGCGCCAAATCTATCGTCTGGGCAGGGGCTGTAGGACAGCGTAGCAAAGTCGCGGTCGTCTATGTGCACGGGTTTTCAGCGACGAAACACGAACTGCGCCCGCTGCCCGATCTTGTGGCCAAAGGGCTGAGCGCAAACCTGCATTTTGCACGGCTGACGGGGCACGGGCAGGACAGCGCGGCCATGGGCCAGACCAGCCTGACCGCTTGGAGGGCCGATGTGGCCGAGGCCATTGCGATTGGGCAAGCGATTGGGGAGCAGGTTTTGCTGATCGGCTGCTCGACAGGGTGCACATTGGCGACAGATGCGCTCTTGCGCGGGGCACAGGCGGCGGGGATCGTGCACATCTCACCCAATTTCGGACTGGCTCATCGGGGCGCGCAATTCATGCTCGATCTACCGTATGCGCGGCATTGGGGGCATGTGGTCGCGGGTAAATCACGGTCGTTTAAGCCGATCAGTGCCGAACACGCGGCCTATTGGACAACAAACTACCCGACAAAATCGGTCTACCCGATGGCGGATGCGGTGCGGGCGGTGATGGGGTCAGGCAAGTTGTCCGATATCAAAACACCAGCTTTCTTCGGCTATAACCGCGCCGATCAGGTCGTGAGCGCCGCGCGCACCGAGCGCGTGATGCGCGATTGGGGCGGCAAGGTGCATGCACATCAATTGCACCAAGGCGCCACCTGCGACGTGATGGGACACGTCATGGCGGGGGATGTTTTCAGCCCATCCCAGACCAAACCGCTCGCGGCTGCAATTTTGGGGTGGTTTCCCGCGCATCAGCACCCCTAACCCCTTGCGGCGGAGGGCTGCTTTGGCCAAAGTCGGCACAACGATGCAAGGGCGCTAATTATGTATTTGACGAGGCAGAGCGTATGATCGAACCGCTGGTTCTGATCCCGCCAATGCTATGTGACGCGCGGGTATTTTATGCGCAATTGGCCACTCTGTCGGGGTCGATGCCGATCAGTTGCATGCCCATCACTAACGGGGACCGGATTGAAGAGATGGCCTCGGCGATCCTGTCATGGTTGCCCAACAAGTTTGCGCTCGTGGGGATGGGGCTGGGTGGCATGGTCGCGATGGAGCTTTTGCGGCGTGCACCAGAGCGTGTAACGCGGATTGCCTTCATTTCGACCAATGCCCAAACGGATATGCCCGAAATCTCGGCGCAGCGTGAACCGCTCATCATTGCCGCCAAAACCGGGCGTTTCGATGATGCGATCCGGGCCGAGCTTAAGCCGTCTTGGCTGGCACCTGGCCCTTACCGCAACGATGTAATGTCGCTGGTTTCCGACATGGCGCATGCGCTTGGGCCTGACGTCTATGTCAAACAATCGCGCGCTATGCAGCGGCGCAAAGACCAGCAAAGCACGATGCGCAAGATCAAACAGCCTGCTTTGGTCATGTGCGGCGAGCATGACGGGCTCAATACCCTGCGCCGGCACGAGTTTTTGGCTGCATTGATCCCCTATGCGCGGCTGGAAGTGATTGATAATGCAGGGCATTTGACGACGTTGGAAAACGCAGAGGCCGTCACCCGCGCACTCAAGGACTGGCTCAAGCAGCCGCTGGTTCTGCGCTAGGCGCCATAAGCGCGCAAACTTTTAGGGAAAATGAATGCCTTGCCATGTATGGTCTGGCATAAGGCCTTGATCCTAAGAGGCCGAGACCAAAGTGTCGGGCGGCAAAAGCGATTACGCCTATCGCCGCCCGAAATAGATTTAGGTCGCGACTTTCAACTTCACAGGCTTATTCGCCACAACATCACCGTTGTTCGCGTCGATAAAGTTCAACACCAGCGGGCGAATATTCTTGCGCCAGCTGCCGCCTGCAAAAATCCCGTAGTGACCTGCACCTGGCTCAAGGTGGGAGGCTTTTTTGCTGTCGGGCAGGCCAGTGAGCAGGTCAAGCGCTGCAAGACATTGGCCAGGAGCCGAGATATCGTCCTTCTCGCCTTCGACAATCTTAACCGCCACTGTCGTAATCTTGCCGATGTCCACTTTATGGCCCGCAACGGTAAAGTCGTTCCGCGCGATATCGCGGCCCTTGAAGATGCGCTCGACGGTCGAGAGATAAAACTCGGCGGTCATATCCATGACGGACAGATATTCGTCATAAAACGCGTTGTGCTTGTCGTGCTCGGAGGCTTCGCCCTTGGCCACGCGCAAGATCTGGTCACGGAAGGCGTTGGCGTGTAGTTCGCCGTTCATCGAGATGAAGGACGAAAGCTGCAATAGGCCCGGATAAACCATACGGCCGACGCCGTCGTATTTGAAGCCGACACGCTGGATCATCGTGTTCTCAAGTTGGCCCATGGTGACGGAACGCCCAAAGTCGGTGACTTCAGTGTGGTTCGCCTCTGGGTCCACTGGGCCACCGATCAAAGTCAGCGATTTGGGCTGTGCACTCGGGTCTTGCTCGGCGAGATAAGCAGTCGCCGCGAGGGTCAGGGGAACAGGCTGACACACGGCAATCACATGCAGATCGCTGCCCAGTTCTTTCATGAAATCAACGAGGTATTGCGTATAATCCTCGACGTCGAACTTACCGGCGCTGACAGGAATGTCGCGGGCGTTATGCCAGTCGGTAATGTAGACTTCACAATCTGGCAGCAAGCTGATCACAGTTTTGCGCAGCAAGGTTGCGTAGTGGCCAGACATTGGAGCGACCAGCAAAACGCGGCGCTTGCGTTCATCACGGCCCTTCATGCGGAAACGGATCAGATCGCCAAACGGGCGCTTTACGATCGCCTCGACGACAACGGGGAAATCCTTGCCACTTTGGCCTGTGACCGGCGGAATGTTCCAATCGGGCTTTAGCACCATGCGGCTAAATGTGCGCTCAGTGACCTCGCCCCAAGCATTGAGCCAATCCATCGCCGGATTAGCGCCCAAAGACATCATCGGGTAGCTGGCAATCGCGCGCGCAGAGGCCCCAAGCCATTGATTTGTGTTCCTTACGCTTTCCATCAGGTCGTAGGTCATCATATACTTCATTCAGAACATCTCCGTTCAGGACGTGTTTGCGCATAGTGACGTCACAATGCTGCATCTGCACGGTAGGCCTAAGAGGTTAATATGACAACTCATGATTCATCCGATGACGTAACATCTGCAAATAACTTGACAAAATTAGAGGCGAATCTGAAGAGAATTGAGGAATTAACCCAGCGCTTGCTCGCCGCGATGGGCAAGGGACGTAAGGTTCCACCGGCACTTCAGGGCCCAAGCCAAGACCTTTATGTCAAGGCAGCAGGTGCCTATTTCACGGAAATGATGAACAATCCTGCAAAGTTGATTGAGCATCAGGTTGCGTTTTGGGGCAATTCGGTGAAGCACTATGTCGAAGCGCAGCACTTGTTGACGCAAGGTAAGCTTGCTGTGCCGTCGGATAACACCCCCCATGACCGTCGTTTTGCCAATGAAATGTGGGATACAAACCCCTATTTCAATTTCATTAAGCAACAGTACCTGATGAATGCTGCTGCGGTGCAGCAAGCGGTTGCAGACCTCGATACGCTTGATTCATCCGAGAAGAAGCGACTCGAATTCTTTAGTCAGCAGATCATCGACATGATGTCGCCGACCAATTTTCTGGCCACAAACCCCGAGGCATTGGCACTTGCCGCAGAAACCGAGGGTGAAAGTCTCGTGGCAGGGTTGGAAAATCTGGTCGCGGATATTGAGGCCAATAACGGCGATCTGGTCGTGACATTGGCGGATAAGAATGCGTTCAAGGTCGGGCAGAACCTTGGGACGACCGACGGGCAGGTGGTGTTTCGCAACCGTATGTTCGAACTGATCCAATACACGCCAACGACCGAAAAGGTTTATGAGACGCCGCTTATCATTTTTCCGCCGTGGATCAACAAGTTCTACATTCTGGACCTGAAGCCGCAAAACAGCATGATTAAATGGGCTGTCGATCAAGGCTATACGTTGTTCATCGTGTCTTGGGTCAACCCCGACGAGACGTATAGCAATGTCTCGATGACGGATTACGTCGAAGAGGGGTATTTGACGGCCATCGCGCAGGTCAAAGAGATATGCGGCGTGCCGCAGGTCAACGCGGTGGGGTATTGCATCGCCGGGACCACGCTGTCGCTGGCGCTTGGGGTGATGAAGCAGCGGGGCGATACATCCGTGACCTCCGCGACATTCTTTACCACGCTCACCGATTTTTCTGACCGAGGCGAAGTCGGTGTCTTCCTTGACGATGACTTTGTTGACGGGATCGAGGCCGAAGTGGGTGAGAGCGGTATTTTGTCGTCTTTCTATATGTCGCGGACCTTTAGTTATTTGCGGTCCAACGATCTGATCTACGGCCCCGCGATCAAGAGCTATATGATGGGCAAGGCGCCACCCGCGTTTGATTTGCTCTATTGGAACGGGGACGGCACGAACCTACCTGCGAAGATGGCGGTCGAATATCTGCGCGGGCTTTGCCAAGGCGACGCTTTGGCGACTGACGGCTTCCCTGTGGCAGGTACAAAGGTTACGTTGAATGATGTGCAAGTGCCGGTCTGTGCGATTGCTTGCGAGACCGATCACATCGCGGCCTGGAAAAGCAGCTATCGGGGCGTTCAGAAAATGGCGTCTAAGGATAAGACATTTATCTTGTCTGAATCAGGCCATATCGCAGGGATCGTAAACCCGCCGACGAAAAACAAATACGGCCATTATACCAACCCCGATCTGGGTCTTACGCCCGAAGATTGGTTGGCCGACGCGGATAAAAACGACGGATCGTGGTGGCCACGTTGGAATCAGTGGCTCAGCGCGAAATCGGGTGAAAAGGTGGAATCAAGAGCACCCGGAGACCAGAAGCACCCCGCGCTTTGTGCCGCGCCAGGGACTTATGTGGTGAGCTAAGCCATCGTAACTGTTGAGAAATTTTCAAGCGCAGCATTTTTTATGCTGCGCTGCAGAAAAAGCTTGAAATGCTGCACTGCAGCATGTATAAACTTCCCAAGATGAACAAATAACGCGGTGCCTCCCTACCGCCATCAACTTTAGGAATATGATCATGGCTAACACACAAGATTTCACAGCAGTTTTCAAAGACATGATGGGCGCATTCCCAGTCGACACAAAAGCGATGGAAGAAGCGTTCAAGTCCCAGACAACTTTGGCTGAAAAAATGTCCAAGGTTGCTTTGGAAGCTGCAAACAAGTCTTCCGAGATTTCCGCAAAGTGGACACAGGACACACTTGCAAAGTTCGCAACTGTTGCAGCTGCAAAAGCTGAGCCAGCTGACTACGCAAAGTCTGCTTCTGATTTCGCAACTGCAACTGCTGAAGCTGCTGCAGAGCACATGGCTGCTTTCGCTGAAATCGCGAAAAAAGTGCAGACACAGACAATGGAACTCGTCTTGGCTGCTGGCAAAGACATGTCCGAGGACATGACTGCTGCTGCGAAAAAAGTAACAACAGAAGCAACTGCTGCTGTTAAGAAAGCCGCTGCTGCAAAGTAAGCGACTGACGGATACCTTGACCTTCTCCTCCCTGCGGGTCAGGACCTCCTGAACGGTCTGCGTTAAGCGCAGGCCGTTTTCCGTTTTTGGGGGTGATGGGTTAAAACCCATCCTACGCAGACGCGCATTTTCCTTCCCTTTTGCGCTACCGCAGCATAGGCTTTCTGCATTGCAACATGTCTTGGGAGGGACTTCGCGTGGCTGACACCTCTAAACCACTGCTGATCAAGCGCTACGCAAGCCGCAGGCTCTACAACACAGAGACAAGCGACTATGTGACATTGGAAGATATCGCTTCGTTTATCCGCGACGGGCGTGAAGTGCAGATCGTTGATCTGAAATCTGGTGACGATTTAACCCGCCAGTATTTGCTGCAAATCATCGCAGAACACGAAAGCCGCGGTGAAAGCGTGCTTGGTGTCGATATCCTGACCGACCTCGTGCGCAGCTATACGACGCAGGCGACCTCCGTGGTGCCGCAATTTCTAACGGCGAGCTTCGAGATGCTGCGCGATGGCCAATCCAAGGCCATGGAGAATATGACCAAAGCCAGCCCGCTTGGCGCGATGCCCGGATTTGAGGCGATGCGTGCCCAGCAGCAGGCCTTCTTCAAGGCCATGTCCGGTGGCTTGATGGGCGTGGGCACAACCGCCACTGGCAAAGATCCGAAAGCTGACCCTGATGATCTTGATGCGATCAAAGAGCAGCTTGCAGCCATGCAAGAGAAGCTGTCCCGCATGGGAAAATAGGCGGCAGGGGGCTAAGCGCCCCCGCCGAATGCGTGTATGTTCACGCAAAGCGCCTCTTCAATACGGCTCAGACAGATGATAGTTTCATGTCACAGACAGGAATTGCGACAAGAGTCGCATCATCTTTCTGATCCCTTATATCACGCTCATTTAGAAGGTGTGTCATGACGAAAACTTCTCAGTCCTACGCAGGCAACGGCGATCACACCACGAGCTATTATGCGGCCTCGGCAAATCCATCGCCGATCCGGCCCAAGCTTGAAGGTAATGTCGAAATCGACATCTGCATTGTTGGCGCTGGCTATAGTGGCTTGTCGACGGGGCTTCATCTTGTTGAAAAGGGCTATAAGGTCGCGATTATTGAGGGCGCGCGCGTCGGTTGGGGGGCCTCGGGGCGCAATGGTGGGCAGATCGTGAATGGCTTGAACGCCAGCTTGCAGACCATTAAAAAGCGCTATGGCCAAGACACCGCCTCTTTTGTTGCGGGCCTAGTGCAAGAGGGTGGCGAAATTATCCGCGAGCGGGTCAAGACCTATGACATCAAATGTGACCTGAAAGACAAGAACGTCTTTACCGGCCTGACCAAGGCCCACATGGGCGAGCTTGAAGAGCGCATGAACCTCTGGGCCAGCTACGGTATCAAGAACCAGGAGATGCTCGACAAGAAACAGCTCCGCGCGCACGTTAATTCCGACCTCTATGAAGGCGGCCTGATTGATCATAGCGGCGGGCATATGCATCCGCTTAATCTCGCCCTTGGCGAGGCCGCGGCCTTTGAAAAGCTGGGCGGCACTATCTACGAGATGTCCCCCGTCACCGACGTGGATACCAATAGCCCCAAGCCTGTGGTGACCACAGCCCACGGCACGCTGACCTGTAAAACACTGGTGCTTTGCGGCAATGCCTATTTGGGGCATGTTGTCCCGACCCTGACATCCCGCGTCATGCCTGTCTCAACCCAAGTCATGGCGACAGAGCCCTTGGGTGAAGAACTCGCTAATTCCCTTATTCCAACAGACGTCTGTGTCGAGGATATCCGCTATATTCTTGATTACTATCGTCTTTCTGCCGACAAGCGGATGCTGTTTGGCGGCGGAACCGTTTACGGCGGGGCCGACCCGAAGGATATCGAGGCCAAGCTGCGCGGCAATATGGACAAGGTTTTCCCGCAACTCAAAGGCAAGAAGATCGACTTTGCGTGGAGCGGGAACTTTGCATTGTCATTCAGCCGTGTGCCGCAGATGGGCCGTATCGGCAGCAACACCTATTTTGCGCACGGCTATTCTGGTCACGGCGTCACAGGATCCCACACATTCGGGCGCATCTTATCCGAGGCGATCGACGGGGATCTGACACGTTTCGATGTTTTCGAGAATGTGCCTTGGTATCCGTTCCCCGGTGGGCGCATGTTCCGCGTGCCGTACTCGGTGATCGGGTCTTGGTGGTATGCCTTGCGCGACAAAACCGGATTTTAGCGCAAAAGACTTTGCGGCGGGTCAGATCCCCAATCTGTCCCGCATCGCGAACCACGTCATCGCAAGGGCGAGCAGCGGGGCGCGGGCCGCAGCCCCACCAGGAAAACTGGGGGTGGGCAGGCTTGAGAGCAGATCAAATCGCTCCGCCTGTCCTGCAATCGCCTCGGCCATGACCTTGCCCGCAAAACCCGAAAGCGCGACACCGTGTCCTGAAAACCCTGCCGCGGACATGATATTGGGCGCGACCCTTTGCACGGCGGGCAAGCGGGACACCGTGATCCCCAGCGTGCCCCCCCAGACATAATCAAACCCGACGCCTGCGAGCTGCGGAAATAGGGTGACCATACGCAGTTGTAGCGCCGTTTTGATATCCTTGGGATAGCCGATGGTATAGCTTTCGCGGCCACCGAAGAGCAGGCGATTGTCCTCGGACATGCGGAAATAGTTCACCACAAACTTGCTATCGGCGACGGCGATGTCGCGGGCGAGAACGGCTTGAGCCTCTGTCAGCGGCGCGGTCGCACCGATAAAGCTGTTGATCGGCATCACCTTGGCCGCGATCTTGCGCTCGATCCCGGGCAAATAACCATTCCCCGCGACCAACACAAATTTTGCTTTCACGCAACCCTTGTCCGTGCGGACTGCAGCGGTGTCGCCTTTGGCGATGTGATGCACCTCGGAGCGTTCAAAAATCTTGACGCCCGCAGCCTCGGCGGCGCGTGCCATGCCCAAGACGTAGCGCAACGGGTGAATATGCCCCGCACCCATATCCAACGTACCACCCTGATAGGCGGGGCTTTTGACGATATCGGCCAAGGCCTGCGCATCCAGCGGAGCGATTTGATCGTAGCCATATGTGCGTGCGAGATACTCTGCGTCGCGGTGCTCTTGAGCGGTTTCGCTTGCGCTATAACAGCCATGGGCCACGCCCGCGCGGTAACGGGCATCGGGCGCGTAGGCTGCCACCTGCGCGCGAAGATCAGACTTGGCTTCCTCGGCCATCTCCCAAAGCGCGCGGGCAGGGCCGTCGCCCAAGGATTTCGCGAGCCATGCCTGCCCTTTGTTATACCCCGAACCAACCTGACCACCGTTCCGGCCCGAGGCACCAAAGCCTGCGCGATGCGCCTCAAGGACAACAACGCGAAATCCCTTTTGCGCAAGATGGAGCGCTGCAGAAAGCCCTGTAAAGCCTGCGCCTATGACGCAAACATCGGCCTCGATTTGCCCGAATAGCGGCAGGCGCTCGGGCGGTATGTCGGCGGTTGCTGTGTACCAGCTTTTGGGAAACTGCCCCGCGTGGTCATTGCGATAAAGTGGGTTCATACGTTTAACAGAAGATGTTCGCGCTCCCACGGGCTGATGACCTGTAAGAACTCTGTGTATTCGGTGCGTTTTACGATCGAATAGACGCGCGCAAAGTCTGACCCGAGTACCTCATGAAGCTCTTTTGCCTCATCGAACAGATCAAGCGCATCCCAGAGCGACGCTGCAATTTCCGCCTCTGAATTATAGGCCTCGCCTTGCCAGCGCTTGTCGGGGCGGATTTCGTTTTTCATGCCCAGGTAGCCGCAGGCGAGTGAGGCGGCGATGCAAAGATAGGGGTTACAATCCATGCCCGGCAGGCGGTTTTCAATGCGGCGGGCGGCAGGCTCGCTGATGGGAATGCGGATGCCCGTGGTGCGATTGTCGCGGCCCCACTCAAGGTTCACGGGCGCTGCACTGTCTGGCACATAGCGACGATAAGAGTTCACATAGGGCGCAATCACGGCAATCGCGCTGGGCATATATTCCTGCAAACCACCAATAAAATGGAAGAATGCATCTGTCTCGCCGCCGCCTTTGCCTGTGAACAGGTTGCGGCCCTGATCATCAATCACCGAGTGATGCACATGCATCGCAGAGCCCGGTTCGCCCTCAATCGGCTTGGCCATAAAGGTGGCGAAGCAGTCGTGCTTGAGCGCCGCTTCGCGGATCAGGCGTTTGAAGAAGAACACTTCATCAGCCAGTTTGACCGGATTGCCGTGTCGCAGGTTGATCTCTAACTGGCCCGCGCCGCCTTCTTGGGTGATCCCGTCGATCTCGAATCCTTGGATTTCGGCATATTCATAAATGTCGTCGATCACGGGGCCGTAATCATCAATAGCCGAGAGCGAATAGGCCTGACGCCCCGCAGACAAACGCCCCGTGCGACCGACCATCGGCTCGATCGGTTTGGCGGGGTCAATGTTGCGGGCCACAAGGTAGAATTCCATCTCGGGGGCCACGACGGGCTTCCAGCCTTCTTTGGCGTAAAGATCGCAGACGCGCTTGAGCACGTTGCGCGGGCTGGCCCCGACAGGGCGCCCCTTTTGGTCAAAGGCATCGTGGATGATCTGCAATGTGCCATCGGCGGCCCAAGGGGCTGCGGTCGCCGTCGACAGGTCAGGCTTGAGAATCATGTCAGGCTCAAGGAAACCTTCAGGCCCGGCGGCCTCACCCCAATCGCCTGTGATCGTTTGGAAAAAGATGGAGTTGGGCAGGTGGAAATGGCTCTCGGCCTGCTTGTCCCATTTCGCTGCGGGCACTGCCTTGCCGCGCGCTATCCCGGGTAAATCGGGGATCATACACTCAACCTCGTCCAAACGATTGTTTTCGAGGTAAGTCCGTGCGGCTTGCGGGATTTTATCCATCCAAGTCATGAGATACGCCTTTCCTTAAAGAACCGCGCAATCTGGAGCGCCAGCATTTGGTTGGCATTGGTTTTGCCCAAATTGGCATGAGCGGCTTCCAGCAGCGGATCAGGCACCACACCCGGTCCGCGCAATGTCGCCAGCCCGTCGATCATCTGATCGCCAAACTCTGGATGCGCCTGCACGGTAAAGGCGTTGCGGCCGTAAATCAGTGCGGCATTCTCGCAAAAATCGTTGCAGGCCACGGTCTCTGCCGTGGCTGGGCGGGTCACAACCTGATCCTGATGCCACGCATTCAGCGTGACGTCCTCGCCTTGCCAGTCATAGGTCTGACGCCCGACGGCCCAGCCGTCCTTGTACTTCTCGACCTTGCCGCCAAGGGCCTGCGCGACAATCTGGTGACCAAAGCAAATCCCGACCATGGGCACGTCCGCCGCAAAAGCGGCACGGATAAAGTCCTCAAGTGGCGGGATAAACGCATGGTCTTCATAGGCACCATGCTTTGATCCGGTGAGCAGCCAGCCATCGCAGTCCGTCACACTTTGCGGGAATTCCATATCGACCACGTTATAGGTCGCGAAGGTCAGACCGCTGTCTGCCAAAAGCCGACCGAACATAGCGTCATAGTCACCAAGTGTCGCTTGGATTTCATCTGGCGCGTGGCCAGTTTGCAGAATACCGATTTTCATAAGTCACCGTTGTTAGGATGAGCCCAGCCTAGCGCGACCCTCAAACCGTGTCGAGATAGAGATCGAGTTGCTCTTCGGGGCTTAGTTCTGCGAAATACCGCAATTCCTGACGCTTGGTGCTCAACAGGTTTTCGACCAGTTGCGGGTCGAAAATGCGGCGCGCCAATGTGCTTTTTTCAAAGGCATCAATGGCGTCCGACCAAGTGGTCGGCAATTGCGGAAGCGCTTGGGTATAGGCCGAGCCTTCGATCGGCGGGGGCGGGACCATTTTGTCTTCAATGCCCACAAGTGCCGAGCCAAGCACAGCCGCAAGAAACAAATAGGGGTTCACATCGCCGCCTGCGACGCGGTGCTCGATCCGGCGCGCCTTAAAACTGCCGCCTGGGACGCGGACAGAGGCCGTGCGGTTATCATAGGCCCAGCAGATCGAGGTCGGCGCATGGGAGCCAGGCACCAGACGGTCGTAGCTATTGCCGTGGGGCGCGAAAATCAGTGCAAGATCCTTCATCCCCGCGAGACAGCCCGCGATACTGTTGGCCAAAAGCTCGGTTCCCTCATAGGTATCATTGGCGAAGACGTTATTGCCGTCCTTGTCGATGACCGAGAAGTGGGTGTGAAGGCCGTTGCCCGCGTAATCTTCATAGGGTTTGGCCATGAAAGAGGCGGCCATGCCGTGGTTGCGGGCGATGCCGCGCACCAGCATTTTGAACAACCACGCATCGTCGGCGGCCTTGAGCGCGTCAGGCACATGCTCAAGGTTCACCTCGAACTGCCCCAAACCACCCTCTGAAATTGCGGCTTCGGCGGGAATGCCCATCTCGTCGCAGGCGTCATAAAGGTCGTTAAAGAAGCGGTCGAACGCGTCCAGTGCGCGCAAGCTCAAAATCTCGGCACCCGCACGGCGCTTGCCTGTGCGCGGTGATTTCGGCTGGCGGATTTCTTTGCCGCTGTCGTCGATGAGGTAAAACTCCATCTCCGTGGCCGCAACGGGTGTCAGCCCAAGCGCCTTATAGCGGGCCACAACAGCGGCCAGCGCATGACGCGGGTCGCCTTCAAAGGGGGTGCCATCTTCGTGGAACGACCAAAGCGGCAGGATCGCAGATGGGGTCGAGAGCCACGGCATCGGGACATAGCCGCGCTCGGTGGGCAGCAACACACCATCCGCATCGCCCGTCTCGAAAACCAGCGGGCTATCGTCAATGTCTTCGCCCCAAATATCAAGGTTCAACACGGACAAAGGAAAACGGGTGCCTTCCTTTTCCAACTTGGCCGCGAATTTGCGCGGCACGCGTTTCCCGCGCGCTTGTCCATTTAGATCGGCAGCGCCGCAACGAACGTTGCGCACTTCAGCATTGTCTTCGAGCCAGCTCATTTTATCTTATCACCTGTGGGCGGTATTTGATCTTCGCGCGTCTGTCTTGTGGCAGATGGCGGTTTAAATACCTGTTTACCGCGCCGAAAATCGTGATGACGATCAGCGTCAGAATAATGAAATACATAGCGAGGATCGGATAAGGCACAAAGGGGTTAAACGTCTTATCCGCAAAATAATTCGCATAATACAGGGCATCGCCGCGCTGCTGCGTGGCAGGAAACCCGCTAAAGAAGACCAAGGTCGTCGCATGAAACAGAAAGATCGCCTCGTTGGTATAGGCGGGCCATGCCAGCCGCAGCATCGTGGGCCAGATCACGCGGCGAAAGCGGGACCAACCTTGCAAGCCGTAGGCATCAGCGGCCTCTGTGTCGCCCTTCGGGATCGACTGCAGCGCGCCATAGAAAATCTCTGCCGAATAGGCGGCGGTGTTTAGGAACAAAACGACCAAAGCCCCAAGCCATGCCGAGGTGAAGGCGGAAAAGCTCGGGTGCACTGACTTGAGTGACAAGAACAGGAAATATGCAAAGAAGAACTGGATAAACAGCGGCGAGCCGCGGAAGATAAAGATGAACCACTCTGCAGGCTTGCGCAGCCATGCGGAACGCGCGGCCTTACCCATCGCCAATGCCGTCGCAAAGAAGAAGCCCGTGATCAAGGCCACCACCCCGAAATAGATATTCCAGATCATGCCGGACCCGATGAGCGTGAACTGCTGGCACAGCGTGAAATCAGAGCGCGGCAAAAGGCGCTCGCCAATCCCTTGGGATCGCAGGCCGTAATCAAGGATTGTCTGAATGCAATCTTCCATCAGCGCCCCGCCTTTCGCTGGGCTTCACCCGCAGATGTTGCTTGGCCAAACGTGAGGCGCGCCATGATCTTATCAAGCACAATTTCTGAGACGCGCGTAAAGCACAGATAGAACACCAGCAGGAAGGCGAAGTAGTAAATCCGCCAATCTCCATGCGGATAATCGGTAAAATTGGGCGTCTTGGTGCCGCCAAGTTCGCGCGACCAATAGACAATGTCTTCGACCCCCAAGAGGAACAGCAGCGGTGTGGCTTTGATCAGCACCATCCAGAGGTTCGACAATCCCGGCAGCGCAAAGACCCACATTTGCGGGACCAGAACGCGCCAAAACGTCTGGCGGCGGGTCATGCCATAAGCCTCGGCGGTTTCCAATTGGCCATGTGGTACCGCACGCATGGCACCAAACAAGACATTGGCGGCAAAAGCACCAAACACGATCGCAAACGTCAGAACCGCCAGTGCAAAGCCATAAGCCTCGTGGTAGAATTGCGGGGAATTGCCCAGCGGCATTTTCGCTGCCGCACAGACAACAAAGTCGTTTCCTTGGCGCACAGGCATATCCCAATCGGGACATTTGACCTTATGGCGCAAGTATTCGATACCTTGATCGATTGCGATGACAAAGAACAAGAAAAAGGCGATATCAGGCACACCGCGCACCAGCGCGATGTAAGTTTTGCCGAACCAGCGCAGCGGGGCGAAATGGCTGCGGGCCGCCGATGCACCGCCGAAGCCGAAGGCCAAGGCGACAGGGGCCGTGATGCAAAGAAGCAATAGAACAGTGCCGAATGACCAATAAAGGCCCATGTGCTTACCTGTGGTCAGGTAACACGAAAGCCATTTGACGCCTGTCAGTGAGGCCGGATCAGCACAGAATTCAAAAATGGGGGCACCCGTTTGATGGGTTGGATTTGCGTATTTGGAAAAAGCGAGAGGAGTGCGCCCCGATCATGAGACCGAGGCGCAAAGGACTTTTAGAACTGGCCAGCGTCAGGCAGCCACTTGGCGATCAGCGCGTTCAGGGAGCCATCGTCTTTCATGGAGATGATCGCTGCGTCGAACTTTGCTTTCAGCTCTTCGTCGGACTGACGCAAGCCAATGCCGATTCCGCCACCGATCATCACGTCTTGGGCAACCAAGGACAGCTCTGCGTCGGCTTCTGCGAGTGGTGCAAGGAAGGATTTGTCAGCCAGAACGCCATCTGCTTCGCCGTTTTTCACAGCAGCTACAGATTCGTCAGGCGTTGCGAACTCAAGCAAAGTCGCGCCAGTGGAAGCCACATAAGCCGCCTGAATGGTGCCAGCCTGTGCGGCGATCACGCCTGTCGTCAGGTCTGCCGCTTCGTTCATCACGAGGAACGAGGACGGATCCGGAAGCGTGTACTGTTCGGAGAATGCGATCACTTCCTTGCGCTCGTCGGTCACGGACATGCCCGCGATGATGGCGTCATAGTTACCGGACACGAGGTTTGGAATGATGCTGTCCCATTCGTTGGTGACCCACTCACATGTCAGCTCTGCGCGCAGGCAAAGCTCGTCGCCAAGCTCGCGCTCAAAGCCATCAACTTCGCCAGCATCGTTCAGGAAGTTGTACGGAGGGTAGGCGCCTTCGGTGCCAAGACGCACGACAGAGCCGTGGCTTTCAGCCAAAGCCGCGCCAGCCATCAGGGCCAGAACGGCCGTCGTAAGGATCAGTTTGTTCATCAGAATTCTCCCGAGTTGATGAGGTATTAGGCAGGAACGGTTGCGGACAAAAAGCCTTGCAAGCGTTCGGTTTTGGGGGCGCCGAAAAGTGTTTCGGGCGGCCCATCTTCTTCGATTTTCCCCTGATGGAGGAAAACGACATGGTCGCTCACGTCCGCAGCCAAGCGCATATCGTGGGTCACGATAATCATGGTGCGGCCTTCAGCGGCCAAATATTTGATAACTTTGACAACTTCTTGCTCAAGCTCAGGGTCCAGCGCGCTGGTCGGCTCATCAAACAAAAGCGCTTTTGGCTCCATACACAGCGCCCGCGCAATCGCGGCCCGCTGTTGTTGGCCGCCGGAAAGCATGGCAGGGTAAGCGTCGCATTTGTCGCCAATCCCCACTTTGTCGAGGTATTTGCGTGCAGAGGCCTCCACTTCCGTTTTGTCGCGGCCCAGCACGGTTACGGGGGCTTCCATAACGTTTTGCAGAATCGTCATATGCGCCCAAAGGTTAAACTGCTGGAACACCATCGACAAATTGGTGCGAATACGGGTGATCTGCGCACGGTCTGCGGGGCGGCGGTTCAGGCTCGTACCCTTCCAGATGACAGGTTCGCCGCAAAACAGAATATCCCCTTGCTGGCTATCCTCAAGCAGGTTGGCACAGCGCAAAAGCGTTGATTTGCCCGACCCTGACGAGCCGATCAGCGATACGACATGGCCAGCAGGCGCCGAGATATCGAGGCCCTTGAGAACCTCCAGTGATCCATAGGATTTATGTAGGTCGCGAATTTCGATGACGGGAATATCAGGGGTCAAGTTGGGCCGCTTTTTATGGTTTCGTCGGGCAGTAGGGCGCATTTCGCGGGATTCTGCAACGCTTTGATACGACTTTACCTAGCGTCACTTGTGCTTCGTGGCTGGCGGCGGTGGTATTAGCTTGCTTGGATCAATCTTAGGTGGAGTGAAGTGCTGCGCTACGCGGATCACTTCAGGCGGGATTCGATCGCGATTCTTGCGGCGTGGCTGTCTTGGTCTTGCACGCCGATCATTGGTGCGATCAGGCGCATGAGGGTGTTTTCATCGTGATCACGCACACCGTCAGCGAGCACAATCTCCCACATCGCGGCGATCACGCCCAGCCTGTCCTCATAAGCGACCGCGTCTTTGATGGCGCGGGTAAAACGGACGGTATCGGGGGCTTCGCTCTCCAGTGCCTCGCATTGGGCGCGCAGGGCGGCAGGATCGGCAAGCCCGTAGCGGCTTGCTAAAATCGCATCGATTCGCGCGATTTCGACTGCGGCATAATCCCCGTCCGCGCGGGCAAGCCGTACCAAAAGCGCGCCAAGTGCCAAGCGGGCGTCAGTATCCGTCAAACGGTCAGGGGCGGGGGCGGTCAGGCGCCGAAGGAGATCTGCAAACATGAGCTAGATATAGGGGCGCAATCGGAGGGCGCAAACCCCAAACTTAAGCTTTGAGGGTTTTGAACTTTGCCGCCAACCTGCCAGCCTCGATGTCAAACCCATAGGGCGCGTTCACCACAAACAGGCCAGAGCCAACCATCCCGTGACCGGGACGGGCGGGCGGAAAGCGGACCTCGTGCAAGCTTGCATCGGGGATCGCCGCCATGAGCGCGCGGGTCATCGGCCTATGCCGTTCGTCGACCAAGATCGGATACCAGAGCACCAGAATGCCCACAGGCCACTTGCGGTGAATCTTGCGAAAGAAATCGGGGATATCATCGTAATCCGACTTAATCTCAAACGACGGATCAACCAGCAACAGGCCACGGCGCGGCTCTGGCGGGCAGCGCGACATGGCCATTTGCCAGCCGTCCAGATGGTGGCATCCGACGGGGTGATTAATCATCGCGTCGCGCAGTTCCACAATCTCGCCGGGGTGCAGTTCGGCCACGTCAATCTGGTCAATATCGCGGAGTAAATGCGCGGCCACCATCGGCGATCCGGGGTAGGAATTGGGGCCAGCCTCGGCCCGCACCGCGGCCAGAACCCGTGCGTAGGGGTGATCCTTTGCAAACCAGTCTTCGGCAATTGCAATGCCGCGGGCCGCTTCGCCCGTCTTGAGTGCCGCCGCGTCGGTCAAATCATAAACCGCACGACCTGCGTGGGTCTCAAGATACGACAGCGGCTTGTCCTTGCGGGTCAGGTAATCAAGCATCCATGCCAGCAGGCCATGTTTGTGCACGTCCGCCAAGTTGCCAGCGTGATAACCATGTTGATAGGACAGCATTTCTGGCTCTCTTTGTGATGACGGATATGTCAGTGCGATCCGCTTGTGAATGGGGGGCGATACGCTAGAGTAATCTAAAGACACATTGACCCAGAGGCCACCCATAATGCGAATCCTGATCCTGCCGATCGTCTTTGCTGCCACATCCGCGACGGCGCAAAACGCGCAAACTGGCAATGTTGCCGCCTTTACTTTGGGGCTTGGGGCGTCGTGGACGCCGGATTACTTCGGATCTGAGAATTCGTCCCTCGGTCTGACTGGCAGTTTTGAGCCGGGATCGTTTCAGCTCGGCCCCCTCGGATATGGCGGCAGCGGCGGTGATGCGGGCGGGTTCGGGGTCAAAGGTAGCTTTCGCTATATTGGCGAGCGCACCGTGACCGACAATCCTGAACTGGCGGGCGAGACCGATCTGGACGCGGCTTTTGAGATCGGTGGCGGATTTAACTATACCACTGATAACGCGGAAATTTACGCGGTTGGCCGCTATGGCGTGATCGGGCACGAGGCCATTGTCGGTGAGATCGGCGGCGATTGGATCATGCAGCCTAGCAGCCAAACCGAAGTCCGTGTCGGGCCGCGGCTGTTCTTTGGTGATGACAACTATGCGGACACCTATTTCGGGTCTGCCGCGAACGGCTATCGGGCCGGCGGTGGGCTTTTGTCACGTGGGATCGAGGCAAGCATTGCCTATGACGTTACCGAAAACTGGGGCGTCGTGGGCACAATCAATTATGATGAGTTGCTGAACGACGCGGCCAAAAGCCCCATCGTCCAGACCACTGACCAGCTTGGCGTCAGCCTCATTGTGACACGCAAAGTGTCGTGGAGCTTTTAAACCAAGCGCGAGTTTTCAACCGCCGCACGCACGAACCCAGCGAAAAGCGGGTGCGGGGAGAACGGTTTTGACTTCAGCTCGGGGTGATACTGCACACCGATAAACCAAGGGTGATCCTGCCATTCGACGATCTCGGGCAGTTTGCCATCAGGGGACATGCCCGAGAAGCAAAGTCCGACGTTCTCCAACTGCTCGCGGTATTTTGTGTCAACCTCATAGCGGTGGCGGTGGCGCTCTTCGATGTGGGTCGTTCCATAAACTTCGGCAACCTTGGACCCTTCTGCGAGGGTCGCGTTATAGGCGCCCAAGCGCATCGTGCCGCCCTTGTTATCACCCGCAGAGCGCGCAACGGTGTGATTGCCCTGCACCCATTCCTTGAGGTGATAGACAACAGGCTCGAACCGCTTGCTGCCGGTCTCGTGGTCGAACTCTTCCGAACCGGCAGTGGTGATGCCAGCCACGTTACGCGCAGCCTCGATGACGGCCATCTGCATGCCAAGGCAGATGCCAAGGTACGGAATGTTCTTTTCACGGGCAAATTGCGCCGCCTTGATCTTGCCCTCGGTGCCACGCTCGCCAAACCCGCCAGGCACGAGGATCGCGTGATAGCCTTCAAGGAACGGGGCGGCGTCTTCGCGATCGAACAGTTCGGCATCGACCCATTCAATCTTGACCTTCACACGGTTGGCCATCCCGCCATGGGTCAGGGCCTCGGCGATTGACTTATAGGCGTCCTCAAGTTGGGTGTATTTGCCGACGATGGCGATCTTCACCTCACCGTCGTAATTGTGGATGCGATCATAAACATCGTGCCACATCTCAAGTTTTGGCGCAGGGGCAGGGGAAATGCCAAAGGTATCCAGCACAGCCTGATCCAAGCCTTGCTTATGATAGGCCAGCGGGGCCTCATAGATTGACTTGAGGTCATAGGCCGCGACAACCGCGTCCTTGCGGACGTTACAGAACAGAGCAATCTTTTCGCGCTCTTTCTCGGGGATCGGGTGCTCGGAGCGGCAGACCAGAATATCAGGCGCGATCCCGATGGATTGCAGCTCTTTCACAGAGTGCTGGGTCGGCTTGGTCTTCAACTCGCCAGAAGCGGCAAGATAGGGCAGCAAGGTCAAATGCATGAAAATGCACTCGCCGCGCGGCTTATCGTGGGAAAACTGGCGGATGGCTTCAAAAAACGGCAGGCCCTCGATGTCGCCCACGGTGCCGCCAATTTCACACAGCATGAAATCTACTTCATCGTCACCAATTTTAAGGAATTCCTTAATCTCATTGGTCACATGCGGGATCACCTGAATGGTTTTACCCAGATAATCCCCGCGCCGCTCTTTTTCGAGAACGGTGGAATAGACGCGGCCCGACGAAATGGAATCAGTCTTGCGCGCAGCAACGCCTGTAAATCGCTCGTAGTGGCCAAGATCGAGATCGGTTTCAGCGCCGTCGTCGGTCACAAACACCTCACCGTGCTCGAACGGGGACATCGTGCCCGGATCAACGTTGAGGTATGGATCAAGCTTGCGCAAACGGACCGAGTATCCACGGGCCTGTAGCAAGGCGCCCAAAGCGGCAGACGCAAGCCCTTTACCAAGTGAGGAGACAACGCCGCCAGTAATAAAAATATAACGTGCCATAGCGTATTAGCCCCCGTGAGTGCTTCAAAACAGTTAAAATCTGTGGAAACCCGAACCGCAAAATTCGCATCACTACGGGATTTAAGTATTACGGGATTCGGGGCATCAGCGCAACCGCTGACGCAACATGATGTAGGTAAAAACTGCTAAATAGGCAGAATTAGTGGATTATTCCCCCGCCGGTACGAGTGGAACGTCGCCGGTCGATGGCGGCAACAGATTGTCGCCAAGGTCCGGTGTGGCCACACCTTCGACAACCGCAGGGGCATCGACCAACCGGTCAACCACTGAGGCACCAGCCGATTTTTCGGCTGCAATAATCGTCAGGGCGATAGACGTGCCGATAAATGCAATCGCCAAAATCCACGTCGCTTTGCCCATGGCTGTGCCAGCAGCACGGGCGCCATTCGCTCCGCCGCCGCCGCCCAGACCCAAACCGCCACCCTCAGAGCGCTGCATCAGAACCATCCCAATCAGGGAGAGAGCAAGGATCAAGTGAATGACGAGGACTACGTTTTCCATGGAGCGGGTGGCCTATCGGTTACATCTGGTTCGGAGGGTATCTATGTTTTTGGGGCGGGGCTCGCAAGTGTAAAGCGTCACTCGTCCACGTCGTCCACATCGGCTTGGCCTGAAATCTTGCGCCGGACGATCGACCACGACAGCCCGATCGCCAAAACGAGCGACAAAATCACGATCGCGAGCCATGTGTTGATGGTTGGATTCGACAGATCAATGAAGCCTTGGTCAAACAAGACCCAAATCAGCGTGCCTGCAACGGACAGGACCAAAATCATGCCGAAAAGGCCAATCGAACGCAGCGTCGCGCGCAAATAGATGATTTAGCCGACCAAAAGGACAAGCCCCGCAAGCACCGTGACAGAGAGCATATCGGTGTAATGGGCCATGGCCCAACGGACGAAATTCCACTGGGTGGGGTTATAGGTCGCAGTGAGCAGGACAAAGGCCAGCAGCCAACGTATCAGAAACCCCATAAATCACCTTTGTTTTGAGCGTTTCAGCACAATTGCAATTCCATGGCGCGGCTGTCCAGTCCAAAGCATATCATTTTACGGTTCCACCACGGCGCGCGCGGGGATATAGCGGTCACGGGATTCTGAAAGGACCATAAGATATGGCAAATGTCGTCGTTGTAGGCGCCCAATGGGGTGACGAAGGTAAAGGCAAGATCGTCGATTGGCTCTCGGAGCGGGCGGATGTGATCGCGCGCTTCCAAGGGGGGCATAACGCAGGCCACACTCTCGTGATCGACGGCAAGGTCTATAAACTCAACGCGCTGCCTTCGGGCGTTGTACGCGGTGGCAAACTTTCGGTGATCGGCAACGGCGTTGTGCTTGACCCATGGCACCTCGTCAAAGAGATCGCCGCTATTCGCGGTCAAGGCGTCGAGATTTCGCCTGCCTCCCTGATGATCGCGGAGAACACGCCGCTGATCCTGCCAATCCATGGTGAGCTTGACCGGGCCCGTGAAGAGGCCTCTTCCAAGGGCACCAAGATCGGCACTACGGGGCGCGGCATCGGGCCCGCTTATGAGGATAAAGTCGGGCGTCGCTCTGTGCGCGTGGCTGATCTTGCCGATCGGAAAACCCTTGAAGCGCGTGTCGACCGTGCCTTGCAACACCACAATCCGCTGCGGATGGGACTTGGGATCGAGGCGATTGATCGCGATGCTCTCGTGGCTCAACTTCTTGAAATTGCACCTGAAATCCTGCAATATGCCGCGCCTGTCTGGAAGGTGCTCAACGAGCGTAAGAAAAAGGGCGAGCGGATTTTGTTCGAGGGTGCCCAGGGTGCGCTGCTCGACATCGACTTTGGCACATACCCCTTTGTGACTTCCTCCAACGTCATCGCAGGTCAGGCAGCCACGGGCGTCGGCATGGGCCCCACGGCCATCGACTATGTGCTTGGGATCGTGAAAGCCTATACAACACGCGTCGGCGAAGGCCCTTTCCCGACAGAGCTTGACGATGCGGACGGGCACCGCCTTGGCGAGCGCGGCCATGAATTTGGCACCGTCACAGGGCGCAAGCGGCGCTGCGGCTGGTTTGATGCGGCGCTTGTGCGCCAAACCTGCGCCACATCTGGCGTGACTGGTATTTCGCTGACCAAGCTCGACGTGCTCGACGGTTTTAAGACCCTGAAGATCTGCGTCGGCTACGAGCTGGACGGCGAAAAACTGGATTATTTGCCAACTGCCGCTGACGCGCAGGCCCGCTGTACCCCGATCTACGAAGAGATGGACGGCTGGTCCGAAAGCTCTGAAGGGGCGCGCTCTTGGGCGGATCTTCCCGCGCAGGCGATCAAATACGTACGGCGGATTGAAGAGTTGATCGAATGTCCAGTCGCGCTACTTTCTACATCTCCAGAGCGTGACGATACGATTCTCGTCACCGATCCTTTCGAAGATTGAGTGTGATGACATACAAACAAAAACGGCGCTGGGCCTTGTTTTTATTGGTTGTTTTCCTGCCGATTTACATCATTTTCGCGGTGGCGGTGATGAGCGTGGCAGGCCGCGCGCCTCTGTTTGTTGAATTCGGTATCTATGTCTTTCTTGGGATCGCTTGGGTGCTGCCCTTTAAGAAGGTCTTTCTTGGGATCGGCCAGCCTGATCCAGAGGCAAAAGACGAGGCTTGATCCGGCGCGCCGCGCGCGCGGGGGCAAACAAAAAAGGCGGGGAAATTTCCCCGCCTTTTTTCGTGTTACTCTGTGCGTTTAGCCGACTTTGCTTTCGGGGCGAAACCGCGTTTCTTCTGACACTTGGAAGCGCCCGTTGCAGACCTTGCTGATCCGGCCTTGCCGCAAAAGCGTGCCAAAGGAGCGCAGCCCGTCTTCGCGGCTGATCTCGGTTTCGGAGGTCAATTGCACCTTTTTCATAATTTGCGGGCGAGAGAAATCTTCGACCCCCTCCACAAATGTGGTGTAAGCTGCGGCGGCCTCCAGAAGATCTGCCAGCGATGTTGCGCCCATTTCTTCTGCAAATTCTGCGAAGTTGGTCGCCGTGGAGGTTGAAATCTCCTCAGCGGCAGTCGCGACGCTGCGCGGTTGGATAGGTGCGTTTTCCGCAGGTGATGGCGCGTCGACGCGTTGGGAGGCGACCAGCTTGAGTGGAGCAGGGCGCGGACGCTCTGTCCGGGCGGCGGGCACTTCCGAGCGGATCGGACGGGCAGGGTTCACCACGCGGTTCGGACGGACGACGTGATCGAGATCGCCGCGGAACGCATCCTCGGACGGCCGCGTGTCTTCGCCCTTTTCGCCAAGCTGGCGGGCCGCTTCTGTTGCCGCAACTGCCGCCTTAAGTTGGGCGATTGCATTGCGACGACGGTTACCTTCCGGCTCGCTCAACTCTTGGTCCGTCTGGTTCAGAATATGCGACATTGTCGCATCATCCATTGCAGGCAGGGAATTGCGTGGCTTAGGCGCGGTGGGCGTAGCTGCCGTTTTACGCTCAAGTTGTGCCAGCTCTTCCATCAACTCTGCTTCTTCTTCATCCGAGAGTGACGTGCCGACAGGTGCTGAAAACTCCTCAAGATCGTCTGCGCCGTCAAGGGTGGCCACGTCTGCGAGATCGTCTTGCATGTTCTCGAAATCGTCGTCGATGTCGTAATCGTCTTCGACATCCTCGTCGTCCATCACGTCGTCATTTAAGACGAACGATTCTTCTGTTGGCTCGGCCTCTTGCGGAAGGTCGGACTTCCGCAGTCGCAAAACTTGCGCACGGATGACAGGCTTCTCTTCTGCAACGGGGTCTTGAGCAGGATGTTCCGAGTCAGATTCGCTTTTGGATTGCGCCACTTTTGCCTGAAGATTGCTCAGCATTGCATACTCGTCGTCGTCTTCGGACACAGTATTT
>JAQXBV010000130.1 GCA_029252195.1 Yoonia sp. | reverse complement strand
CACCTCAGGTGATCACAAAGGGAGGACGATCTTTGCGCTCGCCTCGCCCGAGCCAAAATTGCCACTCTGATACTCAAAATAGAGAAGAGCGCCACGGTGGAGCAACCCGCCTTGGCGCTCTTTCCAGTCCAATTAGGGGGAAGAGGTGGAGCAAGTTGAGCCTTTAAACTGAACCTTATTGCCTACCCCTAAACTACTGTTTTAATGAAACTATTAAGCAGCAATTGGAATGAGGGAGGTGACGCAAGCATTGGCTCTACAAGTTATGTAGAAATCGCTCCCCTCGCTCTACTTTGGCTGACCCCGCATTGGTTTTCGCGACGCATTCCCACCAAAAAAATGATCTCAACCTAATGTGCCGAAAAGGACCCAGGAACACTTAACACTACTGGTGCAAATTGGGTTCTCGAATAAAGACACCCAACGGACATGTCCGAACCATGTTAGCGCCTCATCCAGACGGAAAGACACGGACATCCCCCTAAAGGGGTGTCCAGTTGTCCGGCGGTGTTGGTAAGTGGGGGGATGAGATATGCAGACTCGCGGAGAACCCACTTAAGCTGTGTAATTCAAAAAACACTTTTCGCCGTGTTATTGACTATCTGATGGGCGGAATCACGGTGTTGAACACAGTGTTGACGAGTGCTGTGTTGCTACCACTGTGTTGGCGAAGTTTTGGGCGAAGATGGTTGGTGACACAAACGCGTGGAGTATGCGTGTTGGAACCAAGAGCGGACATTCAGGTTAGGCGCGGCGAATGACAACTGTGAGCCCATTGCGGAAGTATCAGCATCCTGCTGCATGCGCTCACAGCGCTAGAGTTGCTACAGGAGCGAAAAATGTTAGATCGCCGCGCAGCGTGGAAAGCGGTCATTCAAGCGGACCTCAGCAAAGATCAGGTTCTGTCGCAAGCTTTCCAGTGTCGTTCTGTCAGCCTGCATGATTAATCGATTAGGTAAGAAGATGTTGCCATTCAAAGGTTCGCAGTTTCCGAAGGATGTGATCCTACATGCTGTGTTCTTCTACGTCAGATATGGCGTGTCCTATCGCGATTTGGAAGAAATCTTGACCGAGCGCGGGGGCCGCGTCGACTACGTAATACTGAACCGCTGGGTTGTGACATACGCGTCATAATTAGCATCTGTGGCCCAACGAAAGAAGTCACAGTCTGTCCTTTCATGGCGCCTTGATGAGACATACGTGAAAGTACACGGTGTATGGTGATATCTCTATTGCGCTGTGGATTAGTCGGGACAAAGGCTTGATTTTATGTTGTCAAAGCACCGCGACGAGGCCGCCGCGCTTCGGTTGCTGGTCCAAGAAATTGCCGAAAACGGTCTGCCAAAGGCCTGCGCTATCGACAAAAGCGGCGCAAATACTTGAACAATATGGTCAAGCAGGACCATCGCAATATCAAAAGACGCATCAGGTCCATGACCGGTTTTAAGAATTTCAGATCGGCCGCGGCAACTTTATACGGTATTGAAGCAGCACAGATAATCAGAAAGGGCCAGTTGAGCAAAAGTTGCCAATTCGCGATCTTTGCAAGTCTTGCCATTTGAGCAAATCATGATTGGGCTTGATTTCACGCTTATTGAAAGTTTGCGATAGAACCCTGATTAGCGCCCCTAATTGAAGATTTCCGCATATCGATCGCGCAATTGGTTCTTCTGCACTTTTCCCATTGTGTTGCGCGGCAAAGCATCCAGCACCTCAAGTCGGCGTGGGCGTTTAAAGCCCGCAAGATCACGCGTAGCGGCCGCCGCGATGGCAGTCAGGTTCAAGGTTTTGCCCGGCTCTGCGATCACAACAGCAACAACACTTTCGCCAAAATCAGGGTGCGGTGCGCCGATCACAGCGCTTTCCAGTACGCCATCTTGCGCATCCAAAAACACTTCTACCTCTTTGGGATAAATATTGTATCCACCCGAAATAATAAGGTCTTTCCCACGGCCAACAATCTGCACATAGCCAGCTTCGTCGATGCGCGACAAATCTCCGGTGATGAAAAAACCGTCATCGCGCAGCTCTGCTTTGGTTTTGTCGGGCATTTGCCAATAGCCTTTAAAGACATTCGGGCCACGCACCTCTAAAACGCCAATCTCGCCTTGCGCAAGTTCAGCCCCGCTCACCGGATCGCACACCTTTGCCTCGACCCCCGGCAACGGAAAGCCGACCGTTCCGGCCCGCCGTTCACCATCATACGGGTTTGACGTGTTCATGCTTGTTTCCGTCATCCCGTATCGTTCCAGAATGCGGTGTCCGGTTCGGTCCTCAAACCGTTCGTGTGTTTCTGCAAGCAATGGTGCAGACCCCGAGATAAACAACCGCATATGTCCGGTCAGTTCGGGCGTAAAACGCGCGTCGTTCAGCAGCCGTGTATAAAACGTCGGCACACCCATCATCGTCGTCGCATCCCCAAGGCGTTCGATTACCGTGTCCTGATCAAACTTCGGAAGGAAAATCATCGCCCCACCTGCAAGCAACATCACATTTGTCGCCACAAAAAGCCCGTGACTGTGGAAAATTGGCAATGCATGCAGCAGCACATCGTCAGACGTAAAACGCCAACAGTCGACCAGCGCCTCTGCATTAGACAGAAGATTTGCTTGGGTCAGCATCGCCCCCTTAGAGCGCCCTGTGGTGCCAGACGTATACAGTAACGCGGCAATGTCATCCGCATTCCGCGCAACAGTGGCGAACTGCGCCTTTTGCGTCGCCGCCATATCTGCAAGTGTCCCGCTCCCGTCGCCTGCAAGCGTGTACAAGTGGCAGCCATTGGCCTTTGCTATCAGGGTCATTTCTGCAATCTCTGCCGGATCGCAAACAAAAAGTGCAGCACCACTATCGGTTACAAAATAGTCCAGTTCGGTCGCGGTATAGGCCGTGTTCAAGGGCAAAAATATAGCGCCAGCCTGTACGCAAGCGGCATAAAGTGCAAGCGCCTGTGCCGACTTTTGGACATGCACCGCAACCCTGTCTCCTGCTTGCACATCAAGCGCGTCCAGCGTGTTTGCGTATTTCGCGGCCTCTGCCAAAAAAGCGGCATGGCTGATCGTTTGCCCGTCTTGCAGATATAAAAACGCCGTGTCGCGCCCAGCGTGTGGTGCAAATAACGCATCAAAAAGAGGGTTGGTCATGGTATGTCCCTTCAAGGCACCAGAGAGTGGCAAACGCAGCGTTGCCCAAAGTTAATTCAAAGCATCAGGCTCTTGATCGAGTATTTGCATGTAACGCGCCAATCCTGAGGAAATATGGGCATGTGCTGCTTCCCTTGCCTTTTCTTCATGACCAGCCACAACAGCTGCGCTAATCGCCTCATGCTCTTCAAGCGAACGTGCGACATTTGAAGCCAGCGACAAACCACGCCTGCGAAAAAGATGTGTCTCTCTGACGATATTATCATAGATCGTCTCGGCTTTTGGATTGTTGGCGGCCTTGAAAAGCATATTGTGGAAAGCGATGTTAAGCGCATAATATTTGGCATTGTCTTCGTTCGCGATCACGTTGCGCATCTGGTCAAGGTTCTGTTTGAGAGCCTTGGGCAAAGCATGCTCTGACCCGTCGGCAACCCGCCGCGCCGCCGCACCACAGGCCATCGCGAAAACCGCGCTGCGCAATTCGTACAAGTTCCGTACTTCAGGCAAGGTGATCTCGTGAACATAGGCACCTCGATTTGCAATCAGGTTGATCAAACCACTATCGGCAAGCGACCGGATCGCTTCGCGTACGGTGCCACGGCTAACGCCCATAACCTCTGACAAGTTCAATTCGTTCATCTTTTCGCCAGTTTTCAGATCCCCGTTTATGATCATCTGCTCCAACTCCGCGCGCACCTCTCCAGCTAGGGTTTCGCGCCGTGGGGAAATCGCTCTCATATTCATGGCCCTTCATGATCCAAATCCGAATATTTTGTCAACAATTAACATTCTTATTGTTATATGTTGATCTATGACTTAAGCATAACATACCATAAAGTCCACGAAGGAACCAGCATGCCAACGCCTTCTAATCAAAACATCGATAATCAATCCGAACAGGACCAGACGTCAGCCGCTCCAATGGCAAGCTTGGCTCTTAAAGGTCTGCGCGTGCTTGATCTCACACGGGTGCGGTCCGGCCCGACATGTGTGCGGCAACTCGCAGATTGGGGCGCGGATGTCATCAAGATTGAAGCCCCCGTGGACACAGCCCAACTCGGTGGGCCACGCTCTGGCGCTGACTTTCAAAACCTGCATCGTAACAAGCGCAGCCTGACGTTGGATCTAAAGTCCGATGCGGGCGCAGCCACATTTCGCAAGCTTGCTGACACCGCAGATATTATTGTCGAAAACTTCCGTCCTGCGGTTAAAAAGCGCCTTGGTATCGATTATGACACTTTGTCAGTAACGAACCCGCGCCTGATTTACGCATCGATTTCCGGCTTTGGTCAGGACGGCCCGATGGCAGACCGCCCCGGGTTTGATCAGATTGCGCAAGGGATGGGCGGACTGATGTCGATCACGGGCGAACCCGGGGCCGGCCCTATGCGGGTGGGCATCCCGATTGCAGACCTTTGCGCAGGATTATTTGCCGCGCAGGGCATTTTGATTGCGCTGTTTGAACGGTCCCACTCCGGCAAAGGCCAGTGGGTGCAAACCTCGCTTTTGCAAGCGCAGGTCTTCATGCTCGACTTCCAGGCTGCACGCTTCTTGATGGATGGGGATGTCCCCAAACAAGCAGGCAACAACCATCCTACGTCAATCCCGACAGGCGTCTTCAAAACCAGCGATGGCTACATGAACCTTGCAGTCACCGGTAACAATATTTGGGCCAAGTTTTGCAATGTGATGGACCGCCCTGACTGGTCGGAGAACCCGCATTACGCAACGGCCCCAGCCAGATCAGAGCATCGCGATGCACTTGGCGCGGAAATCGATGCAATCACGTCGCAACGCACAACCGCCGACTGGATTGACCTGTTTACCACCGCAGGCGTGCCAGCAGGCGAAATTAACGACATCGGACAGGTGTTCGCAAACCCGCAAGTGCGCCACCTTGGCCTTGCCCAGAAATACACCAGTCAGGAACGCGGTGAGACCGAACTGGTCGGCCAACCTATCTTGATGAGCCGGACACCAAGCCACATCGCGGCCCCTCCACCCAAGGCGGGTCAGCATAGCGAAGATCTGCTGACAGAGATTGGCTTGAGCAAAGAAGAAATCGCCGCGATGAAAGCATCAGGCGCCACTTAAAATTTTCTAATATGGACAGAATATGACTGATAAAATCCTGACAGAGCAATCCGGCGAAATCGCGCGGATTATTTTCAACCAGCCCGAAAAGCGCAATGCAGTATCGCTTGAAATGTGGGAAGCGGTCGAGGCCGCGACGGCACGCTTTGCCAAAGATGAAACCGTGCGCGTTCTTATCTTGTCTGGCGCTGGCGGTAAGGCGTTTGTGTCCGGCGCAGACGTTTCAAAATTCGAAACTGAACGCGCCAGCACAGAGGCAGTCGCACACTATAATGCGGCCACCAAGCGGGTTTACGACATTATCGAAGCGTTCCCAAAGCCGACCATCGCGCAAATCGACGGCTTTTGCATTGGCGGCGGCGTTGCGTTGTCGCTCAGCTGTGATTTGCGGATTTGTGGCGAAGGATCAAATTTTGCGGTGCCCGCTGCCAAGTTAGGCCTTGGCTATGGCTATGAAGGTCTGAACCGGCTGGTAAAGGTTGTTGGCCCGGCATTCGCAAAAGAGATATTTTTCACAGCACGACGTTTCGATGCCGAAGAGGCGCGCACGATGGGCCTTGTAAACCGGGTTGTTCCTGACGACGAAGTCGGCGAAATCGCCCAGAAAACCGCAGAAATAATTGCAGCAAACGCGCCAATGACTGTTACGTCAGCAAAATATATCGTGGGTCAAACACTTGTGGATGAAAGCGTGCGTGATCTGGACGAGTGCGCGCGTCAGGTAAAAGCCTGTTTCGAAAGCGCTGATTATATCGAAGGCCGCCGCGCTTTCCTTGAGAAGCGCAAAGCAAATTTTGTGGGGGGCTAATGGCTGACGGATCGCGCAAACGCGTCGACGAGGATGGCGCGAAGGCGCATTTTGAAACAGCACTTGAAGGCCATAATCAGGCCTTTGAGACATTTCTATTTGCCCGCATCCTTGGCCTGTCATTCGATTATCTGCCGCAAGACGCAAGCGACGCCAACAAAGACATCTGTCGGCTAACGTTTGAGGTGACCGATATGCTTAAAAACCCGCAAGGATCATTACACGGTGGGGCGATGTGTTCGGCAATGGACATCTCGATGGGGCATCTCGTCAACAAGGTTGCAGGGCCAGGCGCCACGATCGAAATGAAAGTGCAGTTCATGCGGCCTGTCACCGAAGGTATTGTGACCGTCGAAGGACGGTTTGCAAAGCGTGGACGTAGTCTTTCATTTATGGAAAGCCGCCTGACGGCACCCGATGGCAAACTTGTGGCACTCGCAACTGCGACTTGGAAAATGCCAACTATCTGATATCTTAGGAGAGCCCCGATGATCACATCCAAACCCGACCTGATGGACGCGGTGCGTGCCCGCTTTGCCCATGTTGCTGACTGCCCGTTTGAGGGCCCCCGCGTATTTTTCGAGAACGCAGGCGGCGCGCTGACGCTGAATTCCGTGGTGGAAACATCAGCCAAGTTTGCGGCGATCCCTGACAATCAGGGGCGCGACAACCCCGCAGCCCACGCACTGGTTGCAATCATCAACAGGGCCAAGGCTGACATGGCCGTGATGTTCAACGCCCCGCAAGGGCAGTTCTTTGTGGGTGAAAGCGGCACAGAGCTGTTGTTCCGTCTGATCCGTACGGCCATTGTCGGCACCCCTACCGGTAAGGTGTTCAGTAGCACGGTCGAACATCCAGCAACCCGAAGTGCAGCTGCCAAGTGGTCTGAGACAACGGGCAAGGCGCATGTCTATATTCACCACGACAACGCCACCGGTGCCGTTGATGCCGAAGCCTACGCCAAACAGGTTACGCCTGACGCGCAAGTCGTGACGATCCTGCACACCTCGCCTGTGACAGGCATGGGCATGGATGTGGCCGCCATTTCAAAGGCCATCCGCGCTGTTGCGCCTGATGCCTATATAATTGTCGACGGTATCCAGCACGCGGCCCACGGGCAGCTTGATATCGCCAGCTATGATATCGATGGCTATGTGGTGTCACCTTACAAAGTGTTTTCGCGCCATGGTTATGGTGTGGCATGGGTGTCAGACCGGATGTCCGCCCTCCCCCACGAGCATCTTATCGACGCCCCCGGCGATCCTTGGGAATTTGGCACACGCGACACGGGCGCCTATGCCACGATGACCGATGTGGTAGACTATTTCGAGTGGCTTGGTAGCCAGTTCACTGACACGACAGACCGCCGTTCGCGTATCGTGGCAGCAGGTAAAGCGATACATGCCCATGAACACACACTTACACATGCGATGATACACGGAACAGGCAACCAGAAAGGCCTGATCGATATGCCGTCTGTCACTGTGATCGGTGGCATAGATAACCCGCGCCGCGAGGGACTGGTCTGCTTGGCCGTCAAAGGTATGGACTCCCCCGATGTGGTGACACAGCTACGCGAACGCGGCATCCGCACGCATACGCGGAAGGCAGACCACTATTCTGGGAATATTCTTGACCCGATTGGGCTTAGCAACGCGGTACGGGTATCAATGTGCCACTACAATACCGAAACCGAGGTTGCACAGTTCTTGCAAGCCATGCGCGAAATCACTGAAAGCGCAGCTTAGCCCGCAACCATACCTTCAAGTTCGGCCAACAGCGCTGGTGCAATATCAAAGCCTTCGCCCTGCGCTTTGTGCAAGGCGGCAATGGCCCGCGCACCCGGCATCCGAATAGCCACCGAAAGATCAACACGGCGTCCGTTTTCGATCAAATTACGGGCGTCGGACATGCGGCTTGCCAAGGCATCTTGCGACAACAGGCACGCAGCATCGATCAAGACGATCATATGGCCGACATTGGCCACGGCATCGGGTCTCAGATTTGCGTTCGGGATTTCCGATAGCATTGCAGCCCCCGACAAACCGCCAGCAAGAAGATCAAGACAAAGCGCAAGGTTCGCCCCTTTTGCACCGCCGATGGCCTGCATCAAGCCACCCATGGCCGCCTTGGCGTCTGTGGTCGGATGGCCATTTGCGTCAGTCGCCCACGTCTCGGGAATTGCCAGATCCGCTTCTGCGGCTTGGCGAACCTTTGATCGTGCGGCCACCGAAAGGGCTATATCAAGTATAACAGGCGTGCCATTCGCATCAGGAACCGCAAGGCCAAAGGGCGCATTGCCAATGACCGCGTCACGCCCACCCGCAGGTGCGATCATCGGTGCGGTGTTAGTTGTTATAATGGCCGCAAACCCTGCCTGCGCTGCCAGATATAGATGCGGTGCCAAAGCCCCAAGATGCGATGACCCGCGGCAAAATGCGGCACCAATACCAGCACCGCGTGCGGCCTCCATCGCGGCTTTGGTCGCTTGCAAGGTCACCGCCGCGCCAAGTCCATTCTGCCCGTCGATGATGCGCAGCGCCGGTGCGGGTGTTGTGATCAAGGGCATGGCATCTGGATTGACGCCACCCGCCTTGATCCTGTCCACATAGTTGGACACCCGCGCAAGCCCGTGGGTCCCAATCCCCATCATCTCGGTCATGGTTAACATCGCTGCCGCATCATTGGCCATGTCAAAGCGCACCCCGACCTGACAGAATATGCGCGCGACCAGATCTTGCGCTTGCGCCTCTGATACCCGCGTCAAGATCCGACGTTCTCGGCATCTCCTGCGCTTTTTCCAAAACGGTTAAGCAGAGGTAAGCCAACAACAAGCAGCAACGTCACGCCGATGATCCAAAGCGAGGCTTGCCGCTCAATAAAGATCGAGAACGAACCACGCGAGATCGTCAGCGTCTGGCGCAGCGCCTCTTCGGCCAGCGGACCAAGCACAAGCGCGAGGACCAACGCAGCAGGAGAAAAGCCGTATAACCGCATAAAGAAACCGACGATCCCCGCAGCAAACATCAGATAAGTTTCAATGAACGAGGCGTGAACTGAAAAGGTGCCCAACGTACAAATCACGATCACACAAGGGCCAAGGATGCGGTAAGGCACCTTGATCATTTGCACAAAAAGCGGGATCGCAAAGATGCTAATTATCAACAGCACCATGTTCCCAAGATACATCGAGGCGATTAACCCCCACGCCAGTTCTGGGTTCTGCTCCATAAACAACGGTCCGGGGCGCAGACCCCACATCAGAAACGCCGCAAGTAGCACAGCCGTCGAGGCCGAGCCCGGGATACCCAATGTCAGCAGCGGAATCATCGCACCAGACGAGGCTGCATTGTTGGCCGTCTCGGGGGCGACAAGCCCAGCCATTTCACCCTTGCCAAACCGTTCGGGATGTTTCGACAATGATCGCTCTGTTGAATAAGCCATAAGCGAAGCAATGGTCGCACCTGCACCCGGAATAACCCCGACGATGAACCCCAAGACGGAATTGCGCGCCATGGTCATCCGCGTCGACATAAAGTCATGCTTGGTTGGCCAGAACCGTTCTTCCTTATCGTATTCGACAATCCCGCCAGTGCCAGTCTTGTGCGTGCCTTGATGGAACGCATAAAATAATTCGCCCAGTCCAAAAAGCCCGATCGCGATCGGGATAAAGTATATACCCCCAATCAGTTCTGCCGAACCGAATGTATAGCGCCCCTGCCCCGTTTCCAAGTCAACGCCAACCGTGCCAAGCGCGAAACCGATCATCGCAGAGATGATACCAAGCTTCCATTGCTGACCGATCATCACGATCAGCGTCAGCATGCCCATAACCGCGAGCAAGAAGTATTCAGGCGGACCAAAACTGCGGGACACTTGGGCAAACATCGGGGCCATCAAGGTGATCATAATCACGCCAGCAGTCCCCCCGACAAACGATGCCACGGCCTGCATCACAAGTGCTGGACCAGCACGCCCATTCTTAGCTAGGGGAAACCCGTCAAACGTACTAGCAACGGTAGCGCTTTCGCCGGGCGTATTCAGCAGGATCGATGTGATTGTGCCTCCATACATCGCCCCGTAATAGATCGCGGCCAGCATCATAATGGCACCAACGGGGTCCATCCCGAATGTCACAGGTAGCAAGATCGCAAGCCCCGCAGAGGGACCAAATCCGGGGATAACCCCGACAATCATGCCAAGCATCGCACCCGCAAGCAGATAGAGCAAATTGATTGGCGTGATCGCAAGCGACAGTCCCATCATTAGGTCGCTGAAAATGTCCATCTTGTGATCTCCTGCCCGCGCGTGCGAGGCTTTGCGTGAGGTTCAGTTAAGGAATGAGAAGAGTGCCGGCGGCATGTTTGCGTTCAACAGCTTGTCAAACAACAGATATACTCCGGCTGGAAACGTCAGAGACAGAATGACGTTTTGTAAATACTTGCCACGGTTCATCACCGTCAGCGTCATCGCAAGATAGATGACTGTCGCGATAAAGCCGCCGAACAACCGTAGCAACACCGCATAGGCCAGAGCCAGCACCATCAGTTTAACAACGTCAACCCAAGAGCTGGCGTCGTCTTCCTCTGGTCGCTGGTCCCTTAACAAGTCGACGATCACCCAAATGGTCATCGCAACCGCAAAGACGCCTACAAGCCGCGGAAAAAATCCCGGCCCTAGTCGCCCCGTGCGGGACAAAAAGGACAAATCAACAAAGGCGACATAGCTGTAAAAGATCGCTCCAGCCAAAACGACGAACATAAACGCGAGGCGCATGTAGGGTGTCCCATCAGGTTAAGACGCGCCGCACCATGTTGGCGCGGCTCGTCCGTTGTCAGTTTTGACGTTAGTCAATTGCACCAACTTCGCGCAACACGACCTCGAACCCGTTCTTGGTGTTCCCCAAGAACGTGCGGAAGTCTTCACCGTAGATCACGGTTGGTGTCAGCGTGTTTGTTGCGATGTATTCTGCCCATTCAGGTGTCTCGACGACCTTTTTCATCGTCTCGATCCACCAGTCCTGCGCCTCTGCCGGTGCATCCGGTGCAAGAATCAATCCACGTGGCATTGAGACGCCGATGTCAAAGCCAATATCGCCCATTGTCGGCACGCCTTCCAAAGCTGCGGGGGTGTTCTGACCCGAAAATACCAAGGGGCGCAATTCACCGGATTCGATCAGACCGAGGATTTCACCAGGGTTTCCAACCATCGCGTCCAATGCATCCGACAGCAGCGCAGTTGTCTGATCGGCCATCGAGTTGAACGAGACATAGTCAAATTCAAATCCTGCCTTCTGGGCAAAAAGTGTGGGGACAATAAAGTCCACATTCACTGTGCCAGTGCCGCCAATGTTCATCGGGCTTGCTTGGGCCGCTGCGATAAACTCTTCGATGTCCTGGATTTCGGATGATCCGTTCACCACAAGAACAAGGTCATCTGTGGCAAGCAGTGCCACTGGCGTGAAATCTTCTGGCTGCCAAGGTGTGTCAGCCTGCAACGGCGTGGTGACAAAGCTGCCGGAGGTTGTCGAGATGCCGTAAGAGTCACCCGATTGTGCAAAGAGATAACCCCAACCAACAGCACCTGACCCGCCAGCGCGGTTCTCTGGCGAGATGTCGCCGGGGTACATGTCATACTTGGTCAGAATCTCAATGATGGTCCGCGCCATAATGTCGTTGCCGCCACCCGGACCGAACGCAATGGTCCAATCCAGTGTTTCGTCCGCACTCGGGTATTGTTGCGCCACAGCTGGTGTCGCGACAGCCAAAGGTGCCGCCAATAAGGCCGCCATCGCGCCCACTTTCAGCCAAGAAATTTGCGTCTTTGTCGTATGTGTCATGGTATCCTCCCAGATAGTTAGACTTTGGTTTCACCGTGTCGCATCTTCACTCCCGCGACACAGCAGTTTGGTATTCCAGAAGGGTTCACCCCTTCTTCCATTTGGTTAAAGCGTCTCCAGCAAACGGGCTTTGCCATTCTTATGATGTTGCGCGCCTGCTTCGCGTGCAGCGTCGATATTCCCTTGCTCGATTGCGGCGACGATCAGTTCGTGTTCCGCATTGGACAATGTCAAAGACGTGGCCCCTTTCAGGACGCGCAGCCGCATAAGCCGCACTTCCTTGCCAAGCGAAATATAAAGTGCTTTCGCACGCGTTGCCCCCGAAGCATCCGCAACATAGTCATGAAATGCGAGGTTGGTCTCGAAATATAGATCTTCGTCACCAGCCGTCAGTGCTGCATTCATGCGGCCAACAAAACGGCGCAGTTCTGCTTTGTTATCCGGTGTCGCATTTTGAGCCAGCTTTGCGCAAAGCCCCCCCGCGATCATCGCGCGCAGATCATACAGCTCCAACGCATCCTCAAGCGACAGCTTGCGCACAAATACTCCCTGATTGGCCACGGTCGTCACCAACCCCTGCTGCTCTAGGGACCGTGCCGCCTCGCGCACCGGACTACGACTAACGCCAAGTTGTTCGGCAAGGCTAATTTCGTTCAGCCGCTCTCCTGCTGCGACTTCACCGTGCAGGATCATACGCTCAAGCTCGTCGCGCACCTCGTCGACCAGCGAACGTTGCCGGCGACTCTTGAATGGTTCTCGAACGTGAGCTTGCAATTCCATAGACGTAACACAAACGGTTAATTACATAATGTCAACATTATTCTGTTGATTGTCAGAAAAATGGGTCTATGCATTAATAACGCATAACATAGTGAAAAACGATGCCCTTGCCGGATGAATAAGCGACACCACCACAAGCCTTAAGATTACAATAACTTAGAAAGATTTTCTCATGTCAGACCTGCCACTTGCCGGAAAAAACGCTTTTGTCACTGGCTCGGGGCAGAACATTGGGCGCGCAATTTCGGTTCACTTGGCCACGCTTGGCTGCAACGTGGTCGTAAATGGCTCCAGCAACGAAGACGCAGCCCAAGAGACCGCCTCGCTAGTTCGAGCTTTGGGGCGGCAGGCACTTGTTGCAATGGGTGATGTCGGTCAATCCGAAGATGTCACCAGAATGGCCAAGGCGGCCCTTAATCAGTTCGGCAGCATCGATATTCTTGTGAATAATGCCGCACGTCGCCCACATAAACCTTTTCTTGATATGTCGGACGAGGACTGGCACGGCGTGATCAATACCGCCATGTCCGGAGCCTTTTATACCAGCCGCGCGTTCTTGCCTAGCATGGTTGATGAAGGATGGGGACGGATCATCAATTTTGCTGGTATGAAAGCGATCAAAGGTTACTTTGAAGGTGCGCCGATTTCCGCCGCGAAGCATGGTGTTTGGGGCCTGACCAAGGCGCTTTCGGCAGAGTTTGCAAGCAAGGGGATTACCGCCAATATCATCTCGCCCGGACAAATCCGCGCCGACAAAGCAGCAGCAGATGACCCTGCACGGGCCGCCAAAATCCCAACCGGATTCATGGGTCAGCCTGACGATATCGCAGCAGCGGTGGGTTACTTAGCGGGACCATCGGCAAAATTCGTCACAGGGCAGATGATCGCTGTGAACGGCGGCGAAACCACCTAATCGGCTGTTGCGACCGGCCAAAATCATAACGCGGATAACGCATGTTTTTTAGACGCAGCCTCACACTTGCAATCGCCGCGGTTGGCACGGGAATATTTTGGCTGCTTGGCCTCCCCCTGCCCTTCCTGTTTGGCCCGCTTTTTGCCTGCTTGATCGCGGCACTCCTTGGCGTGAATTTGAAAGGCGCAGGGCAGCTTGGGATCGGGATGCGGACAATCCTTGGCGTTGCTGTTGGCGCGTCAATCACCCCGCAAGTGGTAGAACGCCTGCCGCAAATGACAGCATCAATCTTAATGGTGCCGATCTATGTGATCTTGATTGGCATGGTCGGGGTCCCGTTCTTTCGCAAAGTCTATAAATTCGATTGGCCAACTGCATGGTACGCCGCAATGCCCGGCGGCCTTCAGGATATGGTGATCTTCGGAAAAGAAGCAGGCGGCGATGTTCGCGCATTATCGCTGATCCATGCAACCCGTGTCCTTATCGTGATCACCCTTGCCCCGATCATCCTGACGCAAGGCTTTGGTGCAAGTCTGGACAGTCCCATCGGTCAACCCGCCGCCGATATCCCTGTCCATGAATTACTGATAATGACTGCAGCAGCAATCATCGGATGGAAGGTTGGCGAACGGATCGGATTATTCGGGGCGTCAATTCTTGGGCCCATGATCTTAGCGGGTATTCTATCTTTGACAGACATCATTCATTTCCGCCCACCCGCCGAAGCCATTCTGGCGGCCCAATTTTTCATCGGCATCGGATTAGGCGCGGGATACGTGGGTGTGACAATGACCGAGGTCAGGCGCGATGTTTTGGCTGGCATCTACTTTGTGCTGATGCTGGCTGTCCTGACGATAGGTTTTACAGAGTTTGTAATCCTGTTAAAACTCGCCCCACCTGTCGATGCCTTTTTGGCATTCGCCCCCGGTGGGCAGGCCGAGATTACAGTACTTGCAATCATCGCCGGCGCTGATCTGGGCTATGTCGTGGTGCATCATCTGGTGCGCGTGTTCGTTGTCATCACAGGCGCGCCTATCGCGGCAAAGCTGTTTGGCCTCAACAAAAGGCACAGCACCCAAGGTTCAAACGACCTTCCGCGCGATCACGACAAATAGGCACCGCCGTTCACGTGCATTGTTTCTCCGGTGACGTATCGCCCTGACGGGCCAACCAGATACAGAACTGCCGCCGCCACATCTTGCGGCAAACCACGTCGGCCAAGAAGATTGGTGGCTGTGCCGCGATGTTTTGGGTCAGCGTTTCCTGCGGCTGTCAGGCGCTGCGTGTCGATAAGACCCGGAACAACACAATTCACAGTGATACCATCCACTGCAAGATCATGGGCCATTGCCTTTGTAAGACCAACAACCCCGGCTTTCGCAGCAACAACATGGGCGCGATGTGCCGCACCTTTATGAGCCGTCATGCCACCGATATTCACAATCGCCGCCTGATCGCTGGCCCTTAAAGGACCAAGGGCCGCCTGAGAGACCAGAAAAACACTATCAAGGTTCGTGCCCATCACGTCGCGCCATCCCTGATAGGTGATGTCACCAAACGCCGCCTCTGGTCTGATCGCGGCATTGTTCACCACGACATCAAGCTGCCCGAACGCCCCAGCGGCATTTTCCATCATGTCTTTGACGACCTCGGGATCCGCAAGATTGCCGGAAACCAGTTTGGCGCGGGTTCCTGCCGCCTGAACCGCCGCTACGGTTTCGGCGCCTGCCTCAAGATCGCGCGCCACATGAACAACAACATCAGCGCCTTGTTCGGCAAACGATACCGCAATCGCCCGCCCGATATTGCGCGACGCACCCGTGACCAGACAAACGCGTCCTTTCAAGTCTTCCATCATGCGCGCAATCTTCGGATCAGCGTGAAGTCACCTTCCATAGCCCCGATTTGATTACAAATCGCCAGCAGCGCATCCGCATTTTCCAACTTTCCAAACGCAACATTTGCCCGAAACTTTGCGTCGATCTCGCTGCGTGTCAAAGGCTCTACAATCCCGCCGCGCATGTGTCCCTGATTGACTTCCTCAACGCTGCCATCATCATAGTCGATGCGGATATGCCCTGTGAAGGCGGCAGGATAAGGGTTCTCGGGATCAACCACAAAACCCACTTTGCCCGCAATATCGAGCAGCTTTGGATCAGCAATACCATCGGGCGTGAAATCGGCAAGACTGGCTCGGCCACGGACCAACCCCAGTGCGACCCCATACGGGACCGAGAATTTCGCGGCATAATCCGTAGGTGGGCGGCGCTTAAGATCAAGCGGCTCCCACAATCGGTGCACAATGCCTTCGGCCGTTTTGCAAGTGATCTTGCTGATCCCGTCCAACCGCACACCGCGCGTTTTCAACCCGATTGCACAGTCAATATAGGGTTGCACCATTGTGCCGCATGGATAAGGCTTGAATGTAATCGTGTCACAAACCCATCGTTGACCAAGATCGTCAAACAACATTTCCGGGCGCGGTTTGACCGGATGGGCAAATCCAGAAAATGCGCCATGCGTGCCTTCGAACACCCATTTGGGGCCGACAAATCCGGCCTTTGCTAGGGCATGGGCCCGCAGCCCAGACTGCGCAGCCCAGCCCGGATGCATCCGTTTGGTCCAGCTGCCATCGCCAAGATATTCAATAATACCTGATGCCATGCTGCCCACAACACCCAAAGCATGTGCTGTGGTTTTCGCATCCGTCCGGCATGCCACGCAAATCCCGAAAGTCGCAGCAAAGGCCCCAAGAACAGCCGTTGGATGAAACCCTGCCTTATGAACACCTTTGGGTAGCGTTAACGCCAGCCGACACAAAAGTTCAGTGCCAGCCGCCATGCCCAGAACAACGCGGTCATTTTCGAGCTTGTGCACTTCTGCCGCCGCAAGAAGTGCGGGTACAATCACAACTCCTGAATGCACCGGCCCTCCTTCGAATGTATCGTCAAAATCTTCGCCATGCGACGCGGTCCCGTTCACAAGGGCAGCACTGGAGGCAGCAGCACCGTGGGGCTGCGCAATTACCGTAAAATCTCCCGGTTCAGCGGCAGCAATGACAGACCCGACATAGTTGGTGTCACGCGCCGCAACGCTAAGCCCGACAATATCAACAAGAATATCGCGCATTTTTGTTTTTGTGGCAGCTGGCAAGCTCTCAGGTGTAAGCTTTGATCCCCATGCGGCAATCCGCTCTGCGATGCTTAGTTCTGGCAATTGATCTTTCATAATCTACGTATCCGTCCCTTCAGAGAATGTGTCGCGCTTCTGATTGCGGAATTTGTCCCATATGCGTTTGCCAATAGACCCGAAGATGAACAGCGCAGACACGCAAAGCAGCCCAAGCGATATCCGATCATTAAAGAATATCCCATAGTTATCCCCCGAAATCACAAGCGAGCGGCGGAAACTGCTCTCCACAAGGTAACCTAAGACAAGCCCCAAAACCGTTGGCAGGAATGGAAACTTGAGCATCCGCATCAGAAAGCCAACCACACCAGCCGCGAGCATAATGGACAGATCAAACAGGCTATTATGGATCGAATAGATGCCAGACAGAATAAGCGCAAAGATGAAAGCGTTCAGATAAGGGCGCGGCCGGTTCACAATCCAGATACAGACCGGCAATAGTGCCATTCCGATGAACAACAGACCAATCGCGGCGGTAAACAATCCCGCGTATAAGCCATAGACAATCTCGCCCGAGCGTTGGAACAACATGGGTCCCGGCACAATACCGTGGATCAGAAAGCCACCCAATAGAATTGCGGTTGAGTTTGATCCCGGGATGCCAAATGAAAGCAGCGGCACAAGCGCCGTTTCGGCAACTGCATTGTTTGCCGTTTCAGGGGCTGCAATCCCTTCGGGAGAGCCTTTTCCGAATTCATCCGGACTCTTCGACCACCGCCGCGCTTCGTTATAAGACATGAACGACGCGATTGTTCCACCCGCACCGGGCATAACGCCTTCGAACGTGCCGATAACTCCGCCAATGCTTTGTGGCTTGATCAATCGTCGTGCAAGTTTGAGCGACGGAAATTCGATCCGTGGTTTTGAGTTGACGCGTTCGATTTCGCCGCGATTGGACACTTGGGACAGAAGCTCGCTCATCGCGAACAGACCCACCATCACCATAACCGGTGCAATTCCCGCCAACAGGTCAGACGATCCCATGGTAAATCGCGTGCCACCAGTCACAGGGTCGGTACCGATTGTTGCCACCATTAAACCCAGCACAGCCGCGATCAATCCTTTAATCAACGAGTCGCCGGATAACGTGGCAATCACGCTCAGACCAAGAATACCAAGGGCAAAATACGCAGGTGGCGTAAACGACAGTGCGACAGCGGCAAGCGGCTTTGACAGCAGCATCAACATTGCCAAACCAAACAGGCTGCCCAGAACACCTGAATACAGCGAAATCCCAAGCGCCAATCCCGCCTTGCCCTGCTTGTTCATTTCATAGCCGTCAAGCACGGTTGCCGCGGCCGCATTTGTGCCGGGCGTTCGGATCAAAATCGCCGGCACAGACCCACCATATTCCGCCCCGACATAGGTCGCCGCGAGCAGCACAATCGCAGAGGTCGGCTCCATCGTATAGGTAAACGGTAACAGCAGTGCCATCGTGATTGACGGCGAAATGCCCGGCAATGCCCCACCGATTATACCCCACGTAACACCAATCAATGCGGCAAGAACAATATGATAGTCAGTGAGGTAGCCAGCAGATGTCAGAATGGTTTCCAAAACGACGACTCCTAACAAAAAGTAAAGGTTGGCTTGCGGCCTAGGCTCCGAAAAACGCCAAAATTCCGGGGGGCATAGACACGTCCAGCACAAAAACAAAAAGCGCCCAAAGCAGGGTGCCTCCAAACACGGATGTGGCCAGCACTTTTGCCGAGAAACGTTCACCGTGGTACACCATCGTCGCCGCAATTAGCGCTATCATAGAGAGTAAATAGCCAACGGAATTTACCACAAGCAGATATGCAATCCCAATACCCAATAGCCCGGCAGCCCAAAGAATGCGGCGTCCTTGCCCCCTCCATTCAAGGCGTGCATCAGTCCCCCAACGTGTCACAAGCGCGACAACACAAAGTGCCACGCCCAGAACCACCATCACCCAGCCATATGCGCGCGGCATACCACCCGGACCTACGATATCATCAAGCGCGCTTGCCCGAAGATCATAGGCAAAGCTAAGATAGACGGCACCGATGACGATCGCAGCCGCCCCGCCAATAAAGTCACGACTAAGAATAGATTGCATGGTCAAAACCCCGCAAATTTAGCCGACCACGGCAGTTTGGCGTGGTCGGGCTTGCCACCTGCTTATTCAATCACACCTGTTTCACGCAGGAACGTTTCCGTTTCTGTTGCGAAATTTGCGATGAACGCGACGTATTCGTCATGCGGGATGAATTCGGCACGCAGGTTGTTTGGCTCGTACACGGCACGGTATTCCGGTGATGAAAGAACCTCTTGCACCGCAGATTCCCAAGCCGCTACAACGTCATCAGGAATACCCTGCGGTCCGGCAAGACCACGGAATTTACGCACAACAACATCATAGCCTAGCTCTTCAACTGTTGGCAGGTCCGGCAACAACTCGAGCCGCGCATCAGAGAATGTGGCCAGCAATCGGATTGCTCCAGCTTCCAACTGGCTTTGCAATTCCTGCACTTCGCCAACACCAATATCGAGCGTCCCATTCAGCACGTTAATCATCAGGTCACCCCCACCTTCGTGAGATACAATTCCGGCCTCAACGCCGGTCGCCGTTTTCAGCTGCTCAAGCGCTTGCCGTTCGAGTGAGGCAGGGTTTGCCGCCCCCCAAACGCCACGATCTTCGCGGGCTTTCGCAATGACGTCGTCGAGCGACTGGTAGGGGCTGCTGGATGCCGTGTAGATCACTTCTGGGTCGATAAAAAAGTTCACCAACGGTTCCAGATCTTTGTAGGTGTATTCTGGGTTCGACAAAAGTGACGTGTAAATAAACGTAGGGGTCGTCGCATAAAAACGTGACCCGTCAGCAGGCGCTTGCGCCATATCGGCCATCGCGGCCGCACCAGAGCCACCACGGACGTTTTCAACGACAACGCTGACGCCAAGGATTGGCGCAAGATAGCCGGACAGCTCACGCAAGAACACATCACTGCCCCCGCCCGGGCTGGAATGGGTAATAAGCGTTACGGTATCGACAGGATACTCTTGCGCTAATGCGGGCATGGCCGCAGTCACAGACAGCGCAATTCCTGCAATTCCAAATACTGATTTCATCATCGAACTCTCCCCTGGTCACATTTTCTCTCTAAATGGAGCATGTAAACGACTCGTGACCGAGTGCCGTTGTCTATAAGATTGCGTTTGCTAAATGTAGATTGTCAACATTATTTTGCTGACGTCTTTTACTTCATTCGGAATAATGTGGCGATTGCTTAGCTAGCTTTGACGGTTGACGAACTAGCATGAAAACTGTCTGCGACACTCAACAGAATGTGTAATGACAGCAAGGCCGGTTGTCATGAAAGTTGGAACATTGGACACATTGGGTTCAAAGCGATCATGTAGTCTGCATTTTCATTCATTGCCCCCGCGAAAGCCTACTTCGTCCAGCGGTATCAATTGCTGTGCATTGCGACAAAAGATAGCTTTGAATTTGGTCACAATCGGTGGCTTTGAACTTCCGCTTCGATCACACAAGTCGCATTGCAGCGATAGATCTGCCGCGACCGCGAACAAATGCCGCGTAAGCACTAACTGCATTTAGATGGAGTCGCTTACTCCGCGTCTTGATTGTTAGAACAGGCTGCAGCGAAGGGACAGCTTGGATCTGGTCTCTCATAGCAAAATTCAACGACCGCTTCGGCGGCGATTACGGCAACGCGGCGGCCTGCATGCTGCAGTTGCGAACGCTTTCTGCGTGGGCAAAAGCCGCAGTCGCACAAGTCTGGTTTGTCCCGCACAGCAGACGTTAATGCAAAGCGCAGCTAACGACCGCTGTCCGCCAATCGATACGTTGATCGTCTTCTAGGTCTCTAAACAAACACTTCCGTAAGCTTGTTGGTGCGTCCTGCCG
>JAQXBV010000129.1 GCA_029252195.1 Yoonia sp. | reverse complement strand
CCCGTGTGACTGTGTCTGCCTCGCCGGTAAGCGGGGTTCTAAGGTTAGTAGCTAAGACCCGCAACCCCTTTTTTCGGTAATTTCTGATTTTCTGTCATCTTTCTAAAAACACCTTATTTTTAAGGACTTAAGCCGTTACAATATTTAGGAGCTTGTAAAAATTCGTGCTGAACCTGTGGATAACTCACGGCTATTTGGCTCTCTACGCCCCGCCGCACCGACTCTGGTCCGCAAATCACCCGCGACTCGGGCTCTGATTTGGGAATCGGAAGCGAATCTTGGGTGAATCACCCTTTCCTCGCCCCATTATCAGCCGTCCCCTCACTCAGGCACACCTGAAAACTGTTATTTGCCTAGCTAGGTGCACCCTTCAGCCCGTACTTCTGATAACGGGCCGTCAGGTCCTCTGCGTCATAGTCATCACGGATATAGTCACGCAGGGATTTACGCCCTTCAATCCGGGCCACGTCACTCACCAAGAGATCCAATATCCCCGAATGCGACCAGCTGAAGTGCAGATACTTTGACGACAGATGTCTGCGGGCCGTTGCAACTGCCTCTTGGCATTGATCAATAAGATAGAGGGTCGAAACCAGCCCCGTGCGGTCAGCCCCCGACTTGCAGTGAATGAGCAAGCCACGCTCTGCCTGATCGAACACATTGAATACTTCCAGCAGCGAGGCGCGGTTGGGGGCGCGCCGCGCCGAAAGCTTTCCGACATTATAGAGTGTCAGCCCGGCCGCATCGCAGCCTTCCTTGGTATAGAGGTAGAATGCAGAGCGACTGACACCGCGCAGATTGAGGACAGACTTGCCGCCTTGCGCCGCAAAGGCCGCATAACGGGCGGCGTCCGGCTGATTGGACCGAAACACGCCATCTGCGACGCTGTCGAAGTTTGTCCAACGCCCGCGCAGGATTTGGTGATCCTGCCACATGAATTGTCGGTGGGCACGGCGGCGATCTGCCGGCATCAGATCCATCTTGGTAATGTCGTCTTCGTACTTGGTCACTGGCTCTGCTTTCGGTGTCATTTAGTAAGAGGTGATCGTCAATCGTTGTGAAAATAGGACCGCTGCAACTGCGTGCCATCAAACACTATATAATAGTCACGCGCCAACCATGTCAGAACCCGCCCGCGCAGGGCCGCATCAAACGCCGCTGTATCGGCCTGCCGCAATAGGGCGGCCAGCGCGGGCTGACTATCCGCTTTGGCGACCACACCTTTAATATCATAAAGCGCCTCGCCTGTGATAATGACAGGCTTGTCCCAGAACATGGCTTGCAGCCCCATGGACGAATTGATCGTCACAACGCCCGCGCTTGCCCTGATCTGCGCAAAGCTGTCAGTGTCATTGTCCAGAACGGTCCGCGCGCCCGCCGCGATATGCGCCAAGACCTGCGCGGTCACGGGAGATTTTGACGACGGATGTTCCTTCAACCGCAGATGCCAGCCCACGGGCAGATCGGCCGAGGCCGCGGCCAAGGCGTCAATGAACCCCACAAGCCCGCCGCACCAGCCCGCGAATAGGGTCATCTGACTGTCATCGGGCACCTGCAACGGCACAAAGAGAAAGCAGTCTTGCGGTGAAAATTGCGCGGCCTTCTGCTGCACATCCCCGCGGCGCGGCGCGCGGGCGACGAAACTCGCGCGCAAGCTGTCCAGCAAATCGGCATCAGCCTCGACATGATCATAGAACGCAGGATCGCGCGGGACGGACCCTTCTGCATTCACCCCTAGGGGGTCGAGCGTGCGGCGGTCGGGCAAAGGGGCCAGTTCCGCGAAAAGGCATTGCGCACCTGCATCCTGCGCGCCTTGCATAAAGGCGCGCCGCGTCCCCGTCAGCCCCTGCCAACACAGCGCAACGGCTTGCGGGTGATCCGTAAAGTAGCGACGCGCCCAATTATAGCGGCCCTTGAGAAACGCCAGCTTCAACCAGCGCCCGACCACTGTCTTGGGCTGCCGTTTCGCCCGCGCCAAACAGGCACGCGCGCGCATCGGTCTGCGGATAGCCGCGCCACGACATCGGCCATGTCCTGACCCGCACCCCCTGCCCCAAGTCTTTTGCAACCGCTTCGAAAAACGCCATCTTCTCGGCGCGGTTTTCGGCCAGATAGGCGACATAGGGGCTGTCTGTGTTCGTCAAATGTCGGTCCGCTCATTGTATAACAGGGCTTGGCGCTTCATCGCGCCCTTTGTCCCCTACCATATCAACCGCACCGACAAAAGCCGCAGCGCATACCTGAGGCCAGATGCGTTCGGTTGTTTCGGCAGTCGGACAGATAAGATAGGTGCAGTCGAAACCATGGAATCATTGGAAAGGTTCTCGCCATGCGCGCTTTATTAAGCCCCGACGCCATTCACCCCGCGATTGCGCAAACCGTTGACACCTATCACAGCGATATCGTGGCCGAAGTGCAGGCCGCGGTCACCGCAATCGGCGTGGTGGTCGTGGGCATGAAGCAAAACCCCGTCGTCAAGAAGGCACGCAAATCGCTAGAGGCCGCAGGGGTCGCCTTCACCTATCTGGAATACGGCAGCTATACATCGCAATGGCACCGACGGCTGGCGCTGAAAATGTGGTCCGGCTGGGCAACATTCCCGATGATCTTCGTCGATCAAACCCTGATCGGCGGGAACACGGAGCTTGAGGCGCTGCTGAAGTCTCCAGATGCAAGCTTGCCGTCGCTGACACGGCGCTGATCTTTAAGCGCTGCTTCAGCCGCTAAAATTCCATTGCAGCAGCTGGTTGATGTTCTTTTGCTTATGGCCGTTCACGATGGCTGAGAGGACGGCAGCAGGTAGCTGTGCGGTGCGATTTTGTTCAGTTTGCAGGTCCCAATCAGTGACGCGAGCATCGCTCGGTTCTGGGCGCCTGCGTCATGACCCGCGAAGAGTGCGTTTTTGCGTTGCAGCGCGATGTGGCGGATTGTGCGCGCGACGGCATTGGGGATTTGGCGGAGACTTGGAGGCCGGTTTGATCCAACCATGTTTTGAAAGTTGCGACCTTGGGCGCGCTTTTGGCTTGGCGCAGGGCCAGTCGGTCCTCGGCTGATGTGCCGCGGGCTCGGCTCTCGATCCTGTAAAGGTCTGCGATCTGTTTGAGCCCCTCTTCCGCGATAGGGGCCACGTTGTGTTGGGTCAGGGCCCAGCAATACGCCAGTTGAATGGGTGCATTATCCCGTAGATCAAGCACGCGGTTATATCCAGCATAGCCGTCCATTGCAGGATGCCCTCAAAGTCCTGCAATATCTCTGTTGCGCAATTGCCTGACCGCCCCGGCGCATAGGTAAAGGCAACGACAGGCGGCTCTGGTCCATTCCAACCGCGATCATCGCGCGCCAACGCCCAGAAGTATCGCTTTTTGACCTTGCCCCGCCCCGGATCAAGTACCGGCGCAAGGGTCTCATCAATAAAGAGTTTGGATGACGTTTTGAGGTGCAACAACAGCGCGTCATGCACTGGCCTTAGTTCATAAGCCGCTTTGCCAACCCAGAGCGCCAATATGGAGCGATCAATATCGACGCCCTGACGCGCATAGATTTGACTTTGACTATAAAGCGGCAGGTGATCAGCATATTTGGACACGATCACACTGGCGATGGTTGCTTCAGTCGGCGGGTCACAAGGACGCGGAATTGCGCGGGCACGATATCAAGCCGTTCGCTGACGTCTTCGCCAATGATGTGACGCATCGCGCCGCAACCACAGGTGAGGTCTGGTGCAATAATCTCTTCAACACGCGGCAAGTGCTTTGGCAGGACGCCACGACCACCGCGGGATTTTGACACCGCTGTCTTTGGCAAATCAATCGCTTCATCCTCGGAATGGACTACGGCCATGGCCGTCTCAATATCTTCCAGAGCGAGGTGATACTGATCTGGATCGGCCTTCTCGGACTTCGCACCATAGAGCGCCCGCTTGAAGTCGGCGAGCAACTTTTCAAGCCGAAAGATGCGGTCTTCTTTGCGCTCAATGATGCCATCTTCGCCTGCGAGGCCAAAATAATGGTCTTGAGCGCATCAATATCATCAGGAAGATCAGCAGAGAAAGTCATAGGTATTATTACCAAAACCACGCCTCAATCGCCCGCACAAAACGCCACCCGAAGCGTTCTTCCGCAGCTGGTGGACTGGCCTCTCATGCAGTCATGCGCCGCCAATCCAGGCCCGCGAACTGTGCTGGATCAAGCCGCAAAACGCCGTCTTTGATGGCTGGCCATTTGAACACATTCCAATGTCGCTTGTAAGCCATGACGAGACCCGTCCCGTCCCACCAAATCATCTTGAGCCGATCCGCCCGCTTGGCGCGAAATACATAGACCACGCCGTCGAACTGCTTCTTTTGCAGGTGGCTCTGCACCAAAGCGGCCAAACCATCGCGACCTTTGCGGAAGTCCACAGGCTTGGTCGCCACAAAGACCTGCACGCCATAGGACGGGTGGATCACAGCGCGGCCACGATCTCGGCAATGCGCACGGCGGCTGTGCCACCAATCGGATATATGGCTGGGCACAACGTCATAACGCGCAGCAACTGCCTTAACGGTGCTGCCCTCAATCAACGTCTCCGCAACACTCCGCGCCTTCACAGCATCAGGCTAGCGCCGCCGACCATTCGGACCTCGTGGAACATCCACGAATAACTCGGACATAGGCTCCATGGAGAAACTCCCTCAAATTAACGCGGCAAGGAAACTCAGATCAAGGATGCTAGGGGAAGGTCGGGGCGAAACACCGCTTGCGTCTGAGTAAAAGGGGTTCCAGACGCAAAAAAGCGAGCACATCGTCTCCGATGCGCCCGCGAATTATCTTAGCTTGTGCCCTGAGGGGGAGAGGTCCGTGAAGGAAACTGTCGAAGTCAGTTTCTACGGCCGCACGGGCGAAGCGCTGGGTCGGGCGCGGCCAAATTGGAAATCTGGCAATGAAACAGTCGTCGAATGGTTTAAACAAGTCAGCAGATGGCGTGTCAAAAACCCAATCGGGCCATGCGTAGTCTGAGCGCTTATAAGGTTGCCCAGCCTTGTCTTTTTCAAGATTTTCTTTTCGATTGGACAGATCCTTTTGATTTCCCAAATAGAGATGCATAAGGAATCTTTTTTCATCCTCTGCGTTACCTACGGGCATTAAGACATAGTCGACTTGCCCTACTCTAAGATGAAACAGTCGAACAAATTCACCAATCGCAGACACAGCTTCTGTAGTTTCTTTACAAGTCACGAATGCGCTTTTTGATCCATGAGCGTGAGTTAAATCAAGATGGGCAAGGTATTTGTCGGCATGTTTTCTGCAACTTGCAACTTGCTTTAGCATTGCCCCGTAAGCTCGCGTTAAATCCGTCCAATTTGCACGCTCTGCAATAAAAACGAGCTGCTCTAAACTCAGATTCTTGTTGGACCCTTTACCCACTGGATCAGTAAGCCGTCTGACTTTAGAAATAGCGCTGTCCCAAAGCGCCTTCTGGATAATCTTTGCGGTGGCAACCCGATGACTGATTTAAGACGTCGACACGTTCTTTTTTGCTCGCAAAGAAATACAAATACACACGCCATTCTCTGTAAAGCTGAATAGTTGAATTTGTTATCGCTGTACGGATTTGCCGTCTTTAGTGCCATAATTCGACTGCAACTCTAACAGAACCTCATCATGCGTTTTATCCAAATTTGACTCCAAGAATCAGGTCACAGCAATAGCTTGCCCGCAACACTCCATCCTCACCGGGTGCGGCCACATTTTGGCGAGGCCAAAACGTTTCCCCGCAGGTTCAAAAAATGGCCAGCTTTTAGCTGTCCATTTTAAGAGCAGAAATAAACGCTTCCTGCGGGATATTCACGCTGCCGAACTGCCGCATCTTCTTCTTACCCGCCTTCTGCTTGTCCAACAGTTTGCGCTTCCGCGTCGCATCGCCGCCATAGCATTTTGCCGTCACGTCTTTGCGCATGGCCGAGAGCGTTTCGCGGGCGATGACTTTGCCGCCGATGGCCGCTTGGATCGGGATTTTGAACATGTGGCGCGGGATCAGTTCTTTGAGCTTTTCGACCATGGCGCGGCCGCGGGTTTCGGCCCGATCACGATGCACCATCATGGAGAGTGCATCGACCGGATCGTCGTTCACGAGCACGGACATTTTCACGAGGTTATCCTCTTGGTAGCCCGTCAAAACGTAGTCGAAGGAGGCGTAGCCTTTGGTTACCGATTTCAGGCGATCATAGAAGTCGAACACCACTTCGTTGAGCGGCAGGTCATAGACGACCATGGCGCGCGACCCCGCATAGGTCAGGTCCATTTGCACGCCGCGGCGGTCTTGGCAGAGTTTGAGAACATCGCCCAAGTATTCGTCAGGCACGAGGATGGTCGCCTTGATCCGCGGCTCTTCCAAGTGGTCGACGTGGGTGAGGTCGGGCATGTCGGCGGGGTTGTGCAGTTCCTGCATCGTCCCGTCGCGCATGTGGATGTGATATACGACCGAGGGCGCCGTGGTGATCAGGTCGATGTCATATTCGCGCTCGATCCGGTCGCGGATCACCTCAAGGTGCAAAAGCCCGAGGAAGCCGCAGCGAAAGCCAAAGCCCAGCGCCGCAGAGGTTTCCATCTCGTGGGAGAATGACGCGTCGTTGAGGGCCAGCTTGTCGATGGCGTCGCGCAGGTCTTCGAACAGCGAGCTGTCAACGGGGAACAGGCCGCAGAACACGACGGGTTGCGCGGGCTTAAAGCCGGGAAGCGCCTTGTCGCATCCCTTTTTCTCAGACGTGATCGTATCGCCAACGCGGGTGTCGCGAACCTGTTTGATAGAGGCGGTGATAAAGCCGATCTCGCCGGGGCCAAGCGTGGTGACGTCCATCATCTGCGGACGGAACACACCGATTTTGTCGATCTGGTGGATCGTGTCATTGGACATAAAGCGGACGCGGTCGTTGCGCTTCATCGAGCCGTCGATGATGCGGACAAGGACGATCACGCCAAGGTAGCTGTCATACCACGAGTCGACCAGCATCGCCTTGAGCGGCGCGTCGGGGTCGCCTTTCGGCGCAGGCAGACGGTGCACGATGGCCTCAAGCGTTTCCTTGATCCCCACGCCGGTTTTGGCCGACACGCGGATCGCGTCAGAGGCATCAAGGCCGATCACGTCTTCGATCTGGGCGGCCACAGCATCGCAATCGGTCGCAGGCAGGTCGATCTTGTTCAGGACCGGCACGATTTCGTGGTCTGCATCCAGCGCGTGATAGACGTTTGCCAGCGTCTGGGCCTCAACGCCTTGGGTGCTGTCGACGACGAGCAACGAGCCTTCAACCGCGCGCATCGACCGCGACACCTCATAGGCGAAATCGACGTGACCGGGGGTGTCGATCAGGTTGAGCACATAATTCTCGCCATTGAGCGCTGTGTAATCAATGCGCACCGTGTTGGCCTTGATCGTGATGCCGCGCTCGCGCTCGATATCCATGCTGTCAAGCATCTGCGCCTTCATATCGCGGGCAGCCACGGTATTGGTCTCTTGAATGAGACGGTCAGCGAGGGTCGATTTGCCGTGGTCAATGTGGGCTACAATCGAGAAATTGCGGATATGTGCGAGGTCAGTCATCGAGTCAAAAGCCTTTGGAAACCGGGTTGATTGTCAATGGCCCCAGATGGCGGATTTTGCAAGGGTTGTTCGGGGATACCCTGCGTGATTGCCCTTGTTACTCGCGGTTTTCGATCCCGGCATAGATATCGATCATGTCCACGTCATCGACGGTGTAATATTGCGCCGCAAGGGGGCCGCTCATTTCGGCCAGACAAACCCCATCGGCACGTATCTGCGTCAAGGCCGCCTCAAAAGCATGGCCATAGTGGAGGCCATTTTCAGTGCAACGATTTGCAACCTCGCATGCGGCGGCATAAAGGCGGCTGAGACAGGCAATCGGGCACACGATCTCGTCCAGAAATTCCTCATGCGGCATCAGCACAAGATCCTCCTCGGGGTTGTCCGATGTTTGCAGCAATGTGGGCAGTCTTGTTGCCTTATCGTACCAATCATAAAGGCGCAGCATCGTACCAATCATAAAGGCGCAGCTTTAGTTCCAGCATCTGGATCACAGACGAGGTCCCGTGACCGGTGTTCAGCAACGCGCTGATAAAAATGTAATCGGCCAGACTGGCCTCTCCCGATTGCGGCTTCACGTCGAGAATCATGGGATAGTCCTGCAAACTGTGATAGGCAAATGGCTGTGCCACGATCCGACGCAGGTCAAACAGGATGCGTTGCTCCATCGTGAGCGCAGACGACCCTTCCTTGTCAATGAAGACCCTCAGCGGCCTGTCAACGATGGCGTTAATGTAGGCAATATTGAGCGGGTCACTCTGAAGGGCCTCGAAATTCCAGACCAATGACCGGTCATCCAGCGCCAGCAGGATCGCATCACTTTCAGCGTCGCGGTCCCAGCTATCCATAAATGCGCTGGCGATCTGGCGGTCTCCGACGTCCGGATGAGACAGATACGCCAGAACATCCGCGCGCAAATGTGGATCATCGGGCGCATCTTCACCCATCGCACGCCTGATTTGCTCCATATAGGCCATTGCACGCTTTGCGCGAAGGTAAAGCCATTGCGGCCCGTCACGGTCGCCCAGCGCCTCATAGGCCCACATTTCGGACCCAAGGTCGCTGTGCAAACTTGAAATCATATTGAGCGTGCAGATGGTGTGGTCGAATGGTTCATCAATGTCGATCAGATGGGCAAATTCATCGCAGACGCGGTAGTATTCCGCAGCCCCTCGCCACCCCAGGTTCCCTGCGCCGAGAACAACGAGCGTGACAGTGATCCGAAATCGTGGGTCCGCGACAGAACCTCGTGTCGCAAGCTGTCCAGCGCCTCGGCATCAAGAAAATGGGTCGTCATATTGTATTTGAACACCGCATCTGTCGCGGGCACAAAATCGGGGGCTGCCTCGTAAGCGGCCAAAGCCATCGCCGCGCCGGCCTGCTGCATCCGCTGGAACCCTTCGCGCGCAGGGATCGGAGTCTTCTGCCAAGTCTGCCCTCCCCGCATCCCGAATCCCAACTCCCATAGCTGGAACGTGCGCACCGTGTTCGCATAGGGCGATTGCGGATAGGCTGCCTGCCATTTTTCGGTGAACGCAAGGATATCGGGGTGACTGACTGCAAGCGCCGAGACGTTGGATCGCAGGCTGTCGTAGCTGATCGCCCCGCTAAGCGATTTGTGATGCAGATCGGAGAATGTCGCCTCCATCCGCGCCATATCCCCGTCATAGGCAATTTGGCGGATCTCGCGGTTGGAAAGGTCGGCCTGCGCCGATGTTGCAAACAGGACCGTCAAAATGAAAACAAACCGAAACATGGGGCACTCATTTAAATAAGGATCACCCTAAGCGTGTAATCTGGCGATATTGCGGCGGTTGCGCAAACAATTGTGGTGCTATGGGTCTTGCGCCGTGCAGCCAAAAACCTGCGACTGGATCGACGGGGCTTGCCCGTATTTCACGATGGCCGCGTGCATCAGGACCCCCTCTTCAAAGCGGAAGATATCGGCCCGATCGGCATTCTGGGCCACGGCGCGAAAGCCCTCTGCGCCCAAGGCCTCGATCGCATAGCTGTCGTGGTAGAACACCCCGTCGCCCGTGATCCCGTCCAGATCCCAAGTGAACGTCACCTCGCGCCCCTCATAGACCGGCCGCATCGCCCCCTCCGCCGACAGCGACACACGGTCCAGTTCCACGCCTCAAAGGCGGGGCTGGCAGACAGGGCAATCAGGGCGGCGAGTTTCATCATTTGCGTGAGCAAGCGGGCAAAACCCGTTGGTCAAGGCCGCCCCGGCACCGGCGGCTATTTAGTATAGCGGGCCGCCGTCAGCCCGTCGAAGGAAATCTCCGGTGTCTTGCCCATGACCACATCGGCCACCGCCCGCCCCGATCCGCAGGCCATTGTCCAGCCAAGCGTGCCGTGCCCTGTGTTCACAAAGAGGTTCGGGATATGGGTTTCGCCCAAAACGGGCGTGCCGTCCGGTGTCATCGGACGCAGGCCGGTCCAGCCTTCGGCCTTGGAGATATCGCCGCCCTTGGGGAATAAATCGCCAATGACGTGCTTGACCGTATCTGTCGCATGCGGGCCCAAGCGGTTGGAATAGCCCGCAATTTCCGCCTGCCCTGCGACACGGATACGGTCACCAAGCCGCGTGATCGCAACCTTATGGGTCTCGTCCATGATCGTGGATTGCGGCGCAAAGCGGTCGTCGGTGACGGGCAGCGTGACCGAGTAGCCTTTGACAGGATAGACGGGCAGTTTTATCCCGATCGGGTTCAGCACGTTGACCGCGTAAGAGCCCATCGCGCACACGTAACGGTCACCTGTGACCCGCCCTGCGATCTCGGTATCGACGCCCGCGACCTTGCCGTTCTCAATCGCGATCCCCTTGATCGACTGGCCGTATTGGAACTCGACGCCCATCTTTTCGCAAATCGCCGTCAAGGCGATGGTGAACATGCGGCAATCGCCTGTGCGGTCCGCCGTCATCCGCAAGCCGCCCACGAATTTGCCCCGCACTTCGGACAGCGCAGGTTCGGCTTCAATGCAAGCATCGCGCCCCAGCACCTCATAGGGGCTGTCGTATTCGGCAAGGATCTCTTGATCGGCCTTGGAGGCCTTCATCTGTTTGGCCGTGCGGAACAGTTGCAGCGTGCCCTGCTCGCGCCCGTCGTATTGGATACCTGTATCAGCGATCAATTCGGGCATCACATCGCGCGAATAGCTCGACACGCGGACCATGCGGCCTTTGTTGATGCGGTAGCTGTCTTCGTTGCAGTTCTGGAGCATCTGAAGGCACCATTTCCACATGGTCGGGCTGATCAGCGGCCAGATAAACAAAGGGCGGCGTTTCATGAACAGCCATTTAACCGCCTTCACCGGGATACCCGGTGCGGCCCAAGGTGAGGTCATACCATAGCTAAGTTGCCCTGCGTTGGCATAGCTGGTTTCAAGCCCAGGTCCGGTTTGCCGGTCAATGACGACGACCTCGGCACCTTGCTTGGCCAGATAATATGCGGTCGTCACACCAATGACACCCGCGCCCATAACCACAACCTTCATTCCGACAACCTCTCGTTTATGCTGTCTTTACGATGCGCTGCGAAGCAGCGCCTCTCAAGCCTGTTCATCACACGCATAGGTGTCATCGGTTTGGGCCAGCCGGTACGGCTGCAAAGCTGATGTGTTGCACTTTACAGGTCATTGCATAGGATTTACCCGGTAGATCAGCGATCAACGATCAGCATTGTCCTCATAATTTATGGGGTCAAACGCGATGAAAAATTCGTAGGCAGTATAGGCCGCACATGCCCCAAACAGGATAGCCCAGCCCATATTTTGGCCCCAGATTTCAACCCCCGTCCAGCCCGTAAGTACGCCAGTGGTCAGAACCCTGCGCCAAAGCGGCAGAAAGAACGGCAGGCGGAGATTGAAGAACTTCTTTTGAGACATGCTTTAGCTAAGCTTTATCACTTGGCCGGTTTCCACAGACTTTATGGCCGCGTCGGCCAGTTCAAGCGCCTTGAGCCCGTCGAAACCCGTGGTTGGCGTGGGGGTGCCATTGGCGATGGCTGCAACAAAGGCCGCGATTTCGTTGGCGTAGGCTGCCGTGTAGCGGGACATAAAGAAATTCAGCAGCGGTGGCCGTGTATAGCCTGCACCGTTCGCAATCTCGATTCGGGACTCACGGTGGTTTTCAGCCGAGACCGACCCCAAGGATCCATGGACTTCGATCCGCTGGTCGTAGCCATAAGTTGCGCGGCGGGTGTTGTTGATCGTGCACTGCTTGCCGCTCGCTGTGGTCAGGATCACGTTGACGCTGTCGTAATCGCCCAAGGCCTTGATCGCGGGATCGGTCAGCACGGAGGCGGCGGCCTGCACGGTCTCAACCTCCTCGCCCAAAAGCCAGCGGGCCACGTCGAAATCGTGGATCGTCATGTCGCGGAAGATACCGCCAGAGCGCTTGATATAATCGGCAGGTGGCGCGCCCGGATCGCGGCTGGTCAGCGTGACCATCTCGACGTCGCCAATCGCCCCATCATCAATCGCCTTTTTGAGCGCCATAAAATCAGGATCAAACCGGCGTTGAAACCCCACCATCAGGGTCGCCTTTTGTGCGGCCACAACCTTGATGCAATCGCGCACGCGGTCCAAATCCAGATCAACCGGCTTTTCACAGAACACGGCTTTGCCTGCGCGGGCGAACTGCTCGATCAGGTCTGCGTGGGTGTCTGTCGGCGTGCAGATCACGACGGCATCCACATCCGCGCTTTGGCTGATTGCGTCAATCGTCCGGATGTCGCAGCCATAGGCGTCAGACACACTCTGCGCGGCTGCCGAGACCGGATCGGCGATGGCCACAAGCGTCGCTTGCGGCGTCGAGGCAACAGCTTTGGCGTGGACTTGCCCGATACGGCCAGCGCCGAGAATTGCAAAGCGAACGGTCATAGGGGTCTCCAGATGATAACAGGGAGACGCGCGCGGCGAGATATCCCCAAGGTTAAGAATGAAGACAGGATCTCGGCCAAGCGGACCCGTCATTTACAACTTCTGCTTAGCCGTTGGCCGCATCCGCAAGGATCAGGTCAGCGGCCCGCATCGCAAGCATCAACGTCGGCGCGTTGGTATTGCCCGAGGTCAGGTTCGGGAACGCAGACGCATCCACCACGCGCAACCCGCCGATCCCATGCACCCGCAACCGGTCATCCAGCACGGAGTTTGCGGCACTTTCCCCCATGCGACAGGTGCAGGTTGGATGGAACACAGTGGAGGCGCGCGCGCGGAAATTTTCGATCAACTCCGCATCGTTCATTTGCGAAATGTCGGGTGCTTTGACCGCTTTCATCACCCGTTTGACCGTTGGCGTGCCCGCCATGGCCTGCACCAGCCGCGAGGCGCGCAACACATCGTCGATGTCTTTTTCGGTGGAAAGCGAGTTGGGTTCGATTTTCGGCGCGTCCATCGGGTCGCCGGAGACAATATTGATCTGTCCGCGACTGGTCGGCCTGCAAGGCTGCGCCGAAAGGATAAAACCGGGTATGGGGCCCATGTCAGGCTTGCCGTCTGCGGTCATTCCATAAGAGGCAGGGTTGCAGTATATCTGCATGTCGGGCGCGTTGCGGCTGGCGTCAGAACGCACAAAGCCGCCGACCTGATTGACAGGCACACCCAAAGGTCCAGAGCGGCGCAACGCATATTCGAGACCAGCAGTCATCCGCCCGAAGAGCTTGCCCAGCCGGTTATTCAGGGTCGGTTCATTGGCGGTATAGTGATGGGTGATCGCGAGATGATCCTGCAACCCTTGGCCAACCTGGCTCAGGTCCGCCTTCACCTCGATCCCATGCTGCTTAAGCAGCGCCGCAGGGCCTACGCCGGAGAGTTGCAATACTTGCGGCGAATTGACAGCGCCCGCGCTTAGGATCACTTCGCCCTTTGCGGCTGCAAAAATGCGCTTGTCGCCCAAGCGATACCAGACACCCGTCGCCTTGTTGTTTTCGATCTCGACCTTCTCGACCAGCGCGCCGCGCACGACCTTGACGCCAGAGCGCTTCATCGCGGGCCGCAAGAACGCGTCTGCCGCCGAATAACGCATCCCGTTGCGCACCGTACTGCGATAATAGGAAATCCCCTCAAAGGAGGTGCCGTTCATATTGTCGAGCACATCCCAGCCAAGATCGCGGGCCACATCCAGAAACCGCTCGGAAAACGGATGCATATTTTTGCGTAAGTCAGATACGCGCACAGGCCCGTTGCCTCTGATCCGCATCTTGCCGTCGGACCCTTTTTCGCTGGTGCTTTCCATCTTTTCATAGGTTTGCCGCACAGTGCCCCAGTTCCAGCCCTTGGCCCCCGCCTTTTCCCAATCACTAAAGTCATGGGGCAGCCCGCGCACATAGGCCATCGCGTTGATCGAACTTGACCCGCCGATCACGCGGCCGCGCGGCCAATAGGCGGCACGGTTGTTCAGCCCCGCATCAGGCTCCGCAGTATAGCGCCAGTTCACCTTTGGGTCGTTGAAGGTATAGCCATATCCAAGCGGCAGTTTGATCCAGAAACGCGCATCGCTGCCGCCTGCTTCCAGCACCAAAACCTTTTGCCCCTTGGCGCTCAGACGCTCTGCCAGAACACATCCCGCAGATCCGGCACCCACAATGATATAGTCAAATTCCACGGCGCCAGTTCCTCCCAGAAAGCTGGCAAACACTAGCCAAAGTTGCGGCTGCCGCAAGGGGGCAATTACTTAATTGCACAGCCCTGCGGCATTTGACGCAAGGACCGCGCTTCAGGCACGGACACGAGCGTTTTCTGCGTCGTATTGTGCCTTGGCGATAACGAGGGCGCGCACCAACTGACCGAGAACATCAATGGCGAACTCTTGACCCTCTGCCGCTACCGCCGCGTCGACAAAGGCATAGGCCAAGTTCATTGCGACACGGTGCCCGTAACCGCCAGACGACACCGTGCCGACAACCTTTCCGTCAAGCATGACCGAGGCCCCGGGGCGCGCGGGTGTTGTATCGCTATCCACTTGGATCGTGACGAGCCGCTTTTTGGGCGCAGTCTTTGCACGTTCAGTCAGAGCCGCCTTACCGAT
>JAQXBV010000128.1 GCA_029252195.1 Yoonia sp. | reverse complement strand
GAGATTTGGTCGAGAGTGTTAAATGCACTTCATTGATGCTCGCCAATTTGGTACGAAATTTCGGGTTAATTTGGTACGAAACTTCTCTGAGTAAGCCAAAAATTACTATATAAATAAGGATTTTGAGAGATGCTTGGTGCCCAGGAGAGGACTCGAACCTCCACATCGTTGCCAATACTAGCACCTGAAGCTAGCGCGTCTACCATTCCGCCACCTGGGCAGGTGCGTCGTGATCGCGATTTAGGGGGAACGCAGGGCGCTGTCAATGTCAATCGCGCGGAAGTTTGTGCTATTATGCGTCTGCGATAGACTGGAACTTAGGGATGTTGCGTCTTGTCTGATGCGCGCAGGACGCGTAAACCCTGTTGCATTGAATATAAAGAGGCTGCATCATGTCTAAGCTTGTCACGATTTTTGGCGGTTCCGGTTTTGTGGGACGCTACATTGCGCGCCGTTTGGCCAAGGAAGGCTGGCGTATTCGCGTCGCCGTCCGCAATCAGAATGAAGCGATGTTCGTGCGGCCCTATGGTGCGGTCGGTCAGGTCGAGCCTGTTTTCTGCAATATCCGTGATGACGCATCAGTTGCTGCCGTGCTTGAGGGCGCTGATGCCGTCGTCAACTGCGTTGGGGTTTTGACCGAAGCCGGGAAGAACACATTTGCGGCTGTGCAGGCGGAAGGGGCCGAGCGGATCGCGCGTTTGGCTGCCGCTGCCGGTGTTGCGCGCATGGTGCATATCTCCGCGATTGGTGCCGATGCAGAGGCCCAGAGCGATTACGCCAAGACCAAGGCCCAAGGCGAAGCGGGCGTTCTGGCTCATATGCCCTGCGCGATGATCCTGCGTCCTTCGGTGATTTTTGGCTCCGAGGATGAGTTTTTCAACCGCTTTGCGAGCATGGCCGGGATGGGTCCGATATTGCCGATTGTTGGGGCGGATACGACGTTTCAGCCCGTTTATGTTGACGATGTCGCCGCTGCTGCGGTGATGGGGGTCGCGGGTGATGCTGCTGGTATTTACGAGCTTGGCGGACCTGAGCGGCAAACAATGCGCGAGTTGATGCACACCATGCTTGGCGTTGTGCACCGCCGCCGTTTGGTTGTGAATATTCCATTTGGAGCGGCAAACCTCTTGGCATTCGGCTTTAAGATCGCGCAGGTCTGTTCTCTGGGGATCATAAAGGCGCCGATTACCAAGGATCAGATCGCGAATTTGCGGGTCGACAATGTGGTCTCTGAGACCGCGCAGGGATTTGAAGCACTTGGGATTCGTCCCGCAGCAATGGGCGCGATTTTGCCTGATTATTTGTGGCGGTTCCGTCCTTCCGGGCAATATAACGCAATCAAAGATTCGGCAAAGAATCTGCGGAAAACCTAAATGGATAGCTCAACAACGTTGGTAGCGGCTTTTCTAGGTCTTCTGGAAGGGCTGACAGAGTTCATCCCAGTTTCATCGACTGGGCATATCTTGCTGGCGGGCCATTTCCTTGGTTTCAATAGTGCGGGCAAAACGTTTGAAGTGGTGATCCAGCTTGGCGCTGTCCTCGCGATTTTGACGATTTACGCGGGGCGCCTATGGCCGCTTTTTCGCGATGCGCCGCATGATGCAGGTGCGCGTCGCACCATCTATTCTGTGCTGATCGCTTTCTTGCCCGCTGTCTTTATCGGAGTTTTGGCGCATGACTTCATCAAGACCGTTCTTTTTGAAACGCCGCGTCTGATTGCCGTGATGCTCGTGCTCGGCGGGATCGTTTTGGTGTTTGTTGATCGCCTTGCGCCGCCGCCACGCCACGAAGATGCGATGAAGTTTCCGATCCCGATGGCGCTCGCGATCGGCTTTATCCAATGTCTTGCCATGATTCCTGGCGTTTCACGGTCTGGTGCGACGATTGTGGGCGCGTTGATGCTGGGATCGAGCAAGCGCGCCGCTGCCGAGTTTTCATTCTTTTTGTCGATGCCGACGATGGCGGGTGCATTCGCCTATGACCTTTATAAGAACCGTGATGTTCTTGACGCCAGTGCGATCAATGAGATCGCAGTCGGTTTCGTTTTCGCATTTATTGCGGCGGTCTTAGTCGTCAAATGGCTTTTGGGATATGTGAGCAAGAACGGTTACGCGCTGTTCGGCTGGTGGCGAATCATCGTCGGGAGCGCTGCCTTTGTCGCGCTCTCATTGGGTTATTGATCATATAGGTAACATATACTGACCTAATTACGGTATAATTCTACAGAATAGGTCAGTCGCACTGACAAAAACTGTCATTTAGGTCAGCACTGCTGACTTTTCATTTCCGGCAACGCGTTCTAAAACACCTTCAAGTGTTTCAGAAAAGGACTGCGCGATGGCTGGCCAGAAAATGTTAAAGTTTGTGACTGTAGAGCGTGACATGCCCGAAAAGCGTGTGCCGAACCTGCGCAACAAAGACTTTGATGAGATTTATGCGCAGTACGCGACCGACAAGGCCGCCGATCAAGCGAGCCGCTGCAGTCAGTGCGGGGTTCCCTATTGCCAGTCGCATTGCCCGCTGCAAAATAACATTCCTGATTGGCTCCGTTTGACGGCGGAAGGTCGTCTCGAAGAAGCCTATGAGATTTCACAGGCGACCAATACTTTCCCAGAGATTTGCGGTCGCATTTGCCCCCAGGACCGCCTGTGCGAAGGCAACTGTGTGATCGAGCAATCTGGCCACGGTACTGTGACGATTGGCGCTGTTGAAAAATATATTACCGACACCGCTTTCCAAGAAGGCTGGGTCAAGCCGATCCGCCCACATGCCGAACGTACCGAGAGCGTGGGCATCATTGGCGCGGGTCCGGGTGGCCTTGCTGCGGCGGACATGCTGCGCCGTCAGGGTGTGCAAGTGACCGTCTACGATCGTTATGATCGCGGGGGTGGTTTGCTGACCTATGGCATCCCTGGTTTCAAGCTTGAGAAAGACATCGTCATGCAGCGTATGGCGCAGCTTGAAGACGGCGGCGTTGAGTTTGTCCTGAACTGTAATGTCGGCGAAGACCTGACGTTTGATGCCATTCGCGGCAAGCATGATGCGCTGTTAATCGCGACAGGCGTCTATAAAACACGCGATTTGGAGCTTGAGGGCAATGAGGCTGACGGGATCGTCCGCGCCATCGACTACCTTACGGCAAGCAACCGCAAATCCTTTGGCGACCTTGTCGAGGAATACGAGAGCGGTGAATTGAATGCCGTGGGCAAGCGCGTTGTCGTCATCGGTGGCGGTGATACGGCGATGGACTGTGTACGCACAGCGATCCGTCAGGGTGCGGGAAGCGTGAAGTGTCTGTATCGCCGCGACCGCAACAACATGCCCGGTTCGCAACGCGAAGTGCAAAACGCCGAAGAAGAAGGTGTCGAGTTCGTCTGGCTCTCTGCACCTGCTGGATTTGAGGGCGATGCGGTGACGGGCGTGAACGTGCAAAAAATGCGCCTTGGTGCGCCTGATGCGACAGGTCGTCAGATGCCGGAACTGATTGTGGGTGCCGACTATGTCGAACCTGCTGATCTTGTGATCAAGGCCCTTGGTTTTGAGCCAGAAGACCTGCCTGCACTCTGGGGTGTCGAGGGCTTGGAAGTGACCCGCTGGGGCACGATCAAGGCCGAATTTACGACGGGTCAAACCAGCCTTGAGGGCGTGTTTGCCGCTGGTGATATCGTCCGCGGTGCCTCTTTGGTTGTTTGGGCGATCAAAGATGGTCGTGACGCTGCTGAGGCGATCATGACTTACCTCAATCAGGTCGAAGCCGTCGCCGCAGAGTAAGCCGTTTCGCAAGCAAAGGGAACGGACCCGCAATTGGTCAGCCGCGCTGACATGGAGAGTGAAGAATGTATAAACATCTGATCGCTGCCTTTTTCGGCCTCCTCCCGCTTGCGGCGCAAGCGCAGTCCTTCCCCGTGCCTGATGGTTGTGAAGGCGTTTTGACCGTCCAGCAACGCGGCTGTCTGTTGGTGAATGTTTGGCAATGCGCTGCCGATCCCGAAGGCGACAAATGGATCGCACTGATCACTGAAAACGGCCCCTATTCGGTGCAACACGTTGATCGTGAATTCCAATGGCTCGAATCGTTCAAGGTCACGGGAAATGAAAACCTGATTGTCCCCGCGCCCGATCCTTCATCAATGACCGAACTCCTTGAAAACGGAATCGATACGTTCGAGTTCGTGATCCAGAAAGAAGGGCGCACGGAGCGCAATGTTGGCTTCGATGCCTTGACCGGCCTTGAAATTGAAATCGACGGAGAACCGCTTTTTCAGACCGAGTTTGAAGGCCGTACTTTGGCCGAGGATGGCACAGAGATTGACGGTGGCATCGGCAATCAGTTTGTTAGCGCCAAGCACCGGATGTTCTTTTTCGGCGTAAGCCCGGCAGGGGACGACGCGGATCAGATGGTTGACCTGTCCCCTGTAGAATTTGTCTATCCGGGCGAGGCGGGGTTCTTTGCGGCCACGCCGAAGTTTGAATGCGGTGTCATCGAGTCGAGTTTCGGAGGATGAAAACCCTTGCGATCATAGCGACGCTGGCTCCTGTCGGCGCGATGGCGCAGACGCCATTTAGCTTGCCTGCGGGGTGCACCGCTTATCTGACCGTGCAAGAGACCAGTTGCTCTGTTGATCATCATTTCAGGTGTAATGGCGATCTGGCAGGCACGCAGCGTCGCGTCTCTCTCGACGAGGATCGTATGACATTTATGGGCCAGATCGACGCCGAGACCCAGTGGATCGAGAGTTATCATCCGTTGAGTGGGCATACTGAGAGATTAGTGTCTAACCCTGCAGAACCCGCATCTTTTTCTGACCTTATCGCGAATAAGGTCGACGCCTACGATTTTCAAACCACGTCTCCTGAGATCGGCATAACCCGTTATGTCGGGACAGACATTTTGACGGGCCGCACGGTAACAATTGATGGTGTTACGCTGGACGAAACCAAGTTCGAGATCACCGCGATGTCCCCTGACGGCATGACCCTTTGGCAATCTGAGGGCTATGAGTTTATCAACCGTGAGTGGCGCTTGTTCCTTTCAGGCACAGCCACGATTACCAATTCGACCGAAACCTTCGAGAGAGACAACTCACCAAAGGAATTCATTTTCCCCGGTGAGGCTGGCTTTCTTTCTTCTAAACCCAAGTATGGCTGCGGCGTTGTGATGTCAGCAGCCCCCGAATTGCAGGAGTTTACCAATGACAACATTTGATCAAAATTGGGTTGAGGCCGAAGAGGCAAAGCGCAAGTGGATGGCTAAAAACGGCCTTTATGCTGCCGAAGATGAGCATAGCTCTTGCGGTGTTGGCCTTGTGGTTTCCATCGAGGGAAAAGCGTCTCGTTCGGTTGTGGAAAAAGGCATTAACGCGCTGAAGGCAGTTTGGCACCGTGGCGCGGTCGATGCCGACGGCAAGACGGGTGATGGCGCGGGGATCCATGTGCAAATCCCTGCTCCCTTCTTTTATGATCAGGTGCGCCGCACAGGCCACGAGCCTGCGATGGACAAGCTCATTGCCGTTGGTCAGGTATTCCTGCCGCGCACGGATTTTAGCGCGCAAGAGCGTTGCCGCACGATTGTCGAGACCGAAGTGCTGCGCATGGGCCACTACATTTACGGCTGGCGCCATGTGCCTGTGAACAATGCTGTTCTGGGCGATAAGGCAAACGCGACACGCCCCGAAATCGAACAGATTTTGATCCGCAACGAGAAGGGCATTGACGACGAGAAGTTCGAACGCGAGCTGTATATCATTCGTCGTCGCATCGAAAAAGCAACTGCGATGGTCAACGGATTCTATATCTGTTCGCTGTCTTGCCGGTCGATCATTTATAAGGGCATGATGCTGGCCGAACAGGTAGCAGAGTTTTATCCTGACCTGATGGACGAGCGGTTTGAGAGCGCCTTTGCGATTTACCACCAGCGCTATTCCACCAACACCTTCCCGCAGTGGCATTTGGCCCAGCCGTTCCGCATGTTGGCCCACAACGGCGAGATCAACACGCTCAAGGGCAACGTCAACTGGATGCGCTCTCACGAGATCCGCATGGCCTCGTCTGCCTTTGGGGATCGTGCCGAAGATATCAAGCCGATCATTCCTGCGAATGCCTCGGATTCGTCAGCATTAGACTCTGTTTTTGAAGTTCTTGTCCGTGCTGGCCGCAATGCGCCAATGGCGAAAACGATGCTTGTGCCAGAGGCGTGGTCGCAGCAAGCGGTTGAAATGAAGCAGTCTTGGCAAGACATGTATGGCTATTGCAACGCCGTGATGGAGCCGTGGGATGGTCCTGCTGCGCTTGCGATGACAGATGGTCGCTGGGTCTGTGGTGGTCTCGACCGTAACGGTCTGCGCCCGCTGCGTTATGTCGTGACAGGTGACGGCCTTTTGGTGGCTGGGTCCGAGGTTGGCATGGTACCTGTAGATGAAGCGACTGTTGTTGAAAAAGGCGCGCTTGGTCCGGGGCAGATGATTGCTGTCGATATGGCCGAGGGTCGTTTGTACCGCGATGAAGAGTTGAAAGACAAACTGGCCGCTGCGCAACCGTTTGGTGAGTGGGTCGAAAAGGTTGTCGATCTAAATGACATGATGCGCGACGTTGATGAAAAGGCTGTGTTCACGGGTGCGGAATTGCGCAAGCGACAGGTCGCGGCGGGCTATTCCATCGAAGAATTAGAGCAGGTTCTCGCCCCGATGGCCGAAGACGGCAAAGAGATGATCGCCTCTATGGGTGACGACACGCCGAGTGCCGTCCTGTCCAAGCAATATCGTCCACTATCGCATTTTTTCCGCCAAAACTTCTCTCAGGTGACGAACCCGCCAATCGACAGCTTGCGCGAAAGCCGCGTGATGTCGCTTAAGACCCGTTTCGGCAACCTCAAGAACGTGCTGGATGAAGACGGGTCCCAGACCGAGATCTTGGTTCTGGAAAGCCCATTTGTGGCCAACGCCGAATTTGACGAAATGATGCGCCATTTCGGCGAAACCGTAACGGTGATCGACTGTACCTTCGCCAAGGGCACGGATTCAATGCGCAAAGGGCTGGAGCGCATTCGTGCCGAGGCTGCCGATGCCGTATCTTCAGGCGCGGGCCATATCGTTTTGACCGATCAACACCAGTCCGAAGAGCGGATCGGGATGCCGATGATTTTGGCAACGAGTGCGGTGCATTCGGGTTTAACGGCGAAAGGTTTGCGTACCTTCTGTTCATTGAACGTGCGGTCAGCAGAATGTGTCGATCCGCATTACTTTGCTGTGCTGGTTGGCTGCGGCGCGACAACCGTTAACGCCTATCTGGCACAGGATAGCATCGCAAACCGCGTTGAGCGTGGCTTGATCGAGGGCACACTTTTGAACGCTGTGCATCGTTACCGCGATGCCGTCAATGCAGGCTTGTTGAAGATCATGTCGAAGATGGGAATTTCGGTCCTGTCATCCTATCGCGGTGGTCTGAACTTTGAGGCTGTCGGTCTGTCGCGTGCGATGGTTGCCGAGTATTTCCCTGGCATGCAGAGCCGCATTTCTGGGATTGGTACGACAGGTATTCAAGCGAAGACCGAGGAAGTACATGCACGCGGTTGGCAGGGACAGACGGATGTCTTGCCTGTTGGCGGTTTCTATAAGTCCCGTCGCTCGGGGGAAAAGCACGCTTGGGAAGCGCAGACGATGCACATGTTGCAGGCTGCTTGTACCAACGCGTCTTATGGGATGTGGAAGCAGTATTCCAAATCCATGCAGGCAAACCCGCCGATCCACTTGCGCGATTTGCTGGCAATCAAGCCACTTGGCACGGCCGTTCCGATCGAAGAAGTAGAATCTATTACGGCTATTCGTAAGCGTTTTGTTACGCCGGGCATGTCGCTTGGCGCGTTGTCACCTGAGGCCCACAAGACACTAAACGTCGCGATGAACCGTATCGGCGCAAAGTCGGACAGTGGTGAGGGCGGTGAAGATCCAGCGCACTTTAACCCAGAGCCGAACGGCGACAATCCATCCGCGAAGATCAAGCAGGTTGCCTCTGGTCGCTTTGGTGTGACTGCGGAGTATCTGAACGCGTGTGAAGAGTTGGAAATCAAAGTTGCCCAAGGCGCGAAGCCGGGTGAGGGCGGTCAACTTCCGGGGATGAAGGTCACAGACCTGATTGCGCGTCTGCGTCACTCGACCAAGGGTGTGACCCTGATTTCGCCACCGCCGCACCACGATATCTATTCAATCGAGGATTTGGCGCAGCTCATCTACGACCTCAAGCAGATCAACCCGCGCTGTAAAGTGACGGTAAAGCTGGTTGCCTCAAGTGGTGTTGGCACGATTGCCGCTGGTGTGGCTAAGGCCAAGGCCGATGTGATCCTGATTTCGGGTCACAATGGCGGCACTGGTGCGTCCCCAGGCACGTCGATCAAATATGCGGGTCTGCCATGGGAAATGGGTTTGACAGAAGCACACCAAGTGCTTGCGATGAACAACCTGCGCGACCGCATTACATTGCGCACCGATGGTGGTTTGCGTACCGGGCGTGACATCGTTATGGCGGCCATGCTCGGTGCCGAGGAATACGGGATCGGCACGGCAGCATTGATCGCGATGGGCTGTATCATGGTGCGTCAGTGCCAGTCGAACACTTGCCCTGTTGGCGTGTGTACGCAAGACGAGGCGCTGCGTAAGAAGTTCACAGGAAATGCTGACAAGGTAGTGAACCTGATCACATTCTATGCGACCGAAGTCCGTGAAATCTTGGCGTCTATCGGAGCGCGGTCCTTGGATGATGTGATTGGCCGCGCGGACTTGCTGACACAGGTAAGCCGTGGCTCTGCCCATCTTGATGATCTTGACCTGAACCCGCTTTTGATCACGGTCGATGGGTCGAAATCTATTGTCTATAACAGGGATAAACCGCGTAACCCTGTCGATGATACGCTTGACGCACAGATCGTTCAGGACGCTGCGCGCTTCCTCAATGATGGTGAGAAGATGCAGCTTGATTATGCGGTGCAAAATACGCTGCGCACAATCGGGACGCGCACTTCGAGCCACATTGTGCAGAAGTTCGGGATGCGGAACAGTTTGCAGCATGACCACCTGACGGTGAAATTGCGCGGCTCTGCCGGTCAGTCGCTGGGCGCTTTTGCGGCACCCGGTCTGAAACTGGAAGTGTCGGGCGATGCCAACGACTACGTTGGTAAGGGCCTGTCTGGCGGCTTGATCGTCGTGCGTCCGCCGATGAGCTCGCCACTGGTGGCCTCCGAGAACACGATTATCGGCAACACGGTGCTTTACGGTGCGACGGCTGGTTATCTGTTTGCGGCGGGTCGTGCGGGCGAGCGATTTGCGGTGCGCAACTCTGGGGCATCCGTGGTCATCGAAGGCTGTGGCACGAACGGTTGCGAATATATGACCGGCGGTGTCGCTGTGATCCTTGGGTCAATTGGCGCGAACTTTGGCGCGGGTATGACGGGCGGTATGGCCTATCTTTATGATCCAAATGGGATGACGAAAGACCTGATTAATATGGAAACTCTGGTCACTTGCCCTGTCACCGTCGCCCATTGGGAAGAGCAGTTGCTGTCTCTGGTCAAGCGTCATCATGTGGAGTCCGGCAGTGTGAAAGCGGCGGCGATTTTGCAGGATTGGGATACTGAAAAGGCCAACTTCGTGCAGGTTTGCCCGAAAGAAATGCTGGTCCACCTCAAGCATCCGCTCACTTTGGAACAGGCCGCTATTCCTGCGGAATAGCACCCCTTTGAATTGCTAAATCAGAAACAACCAAGGCAAATACGTCTTGGTTGTTTCGTTTTTAGGCACAATTACCTCAAATTTACGTCAAAATCTTCCCTTACCCCAACGTCAAAGAGCTTTGATGAAAGGGCGTAAAGACTGTGCCGACAAGTTATGTCGATCAGTTCTATTTGATGGACCCCGCGAACCCACCTTCGGTGGGGTCGACGATGACGTCTGTCAGCTATACGCTCACCGATCAAAACAATGATGGGGATATTGATCGCTTCAGTGGCGATTCAATCAATGGCATTGATATCGTCAATTCGTGGCCTGGTGATACAGTCAAGGTGCCGCTGCCTGATGGTAGCGCGGTGACCTATGTCGGGACGACCTTCTATCTGCAGGGTGGCGGGCGTGTGTTTGCGCCAACCGACGGGCAGGTTTTAAAAGTAGCGACTCTTAACAGTTCCACCTATGTGAATACGTAAGGGCCGCTTTTGGTCGGGAGCTTGGGCCCACCGTGTTTTGTCGCTGGGACGCTTATTGATACGCACGAAGGACCGCGCGCCGTTGAAGACCTGGACGTCGGCGATCTGGTTATGACGCTCGACAATGGGCCACAAGAGGTGCGTTGGACTGGATGTCGCGTTGTTGCGGGGCAAGGTGACTTTGCGCCGATACGCTTTGCGCCAAATGCCTTGAGAAATGAGGTTGAATTACTGGTGTCTCCGCAACATCGAATGTTGATTACAGGATGGCGGGCAGAACTCTTGTTTGGTGAGGATGAGGTCTTGGTAGCGGCCAAACACCTTGTAAATGGTGACATGATCCATGTGATGTCAACGCGCGAGGTCAGCTACCATCACCTACTTTTTGACCAACATGAAATTGTCTTTAGCAACGGAATCCCGAGTGAGAGTTTTCATCCTGGGGAAACTATTCTTGATGGTGACGCTGATTTGCGCGCCGAGTTAAGCACCCTGTTTCCGGAGCTATCGGACATGGGGAGTGGTTGGGATCGTCGGTGTGCCCGCCATGTCATCAAGGGCAAGGAGGCACGTGTGCTATGCGGGATGTAGGCTTGACCCCGCGATCGTCACTGTGACTTATGGGGGCATGGTAAAGACAGTGAAACCTAAAGCAAAACCAGCGAAGAAAGCTGCCGCGTCTGCGCGCCCGGTTCGGTTCTTGCTCAAATGGGCATTACGCGCCACAGTCATTGTTTTGTCGCTCGCCATTTTTCTGACCGTCGTTTTTGCCGTCTTTAACCCACCGACGACCCCCTACATGTTGGCCGAGAGCCGGCGCCTTGGCGGTGTCTCTCAAGAGTGGGTGCCAATAGAACAGATTGCTCCAGTCATGGCGCGCTCTGTAGTTGCCGCCGAAGACGCGAATTTCTGTCTGCATTGGGGCCTTGACGTTAAGGCGATTGAAGCAGCGTTAGATGCGGGCGGCAATCGCGGCGCCTCAACAATCAGCCAGCAAGTTATCAAAAACGTGTTTTTATGGCAGGGCCGCAGTTGGGTGCGCAAAACAACAGAGGCCCTCTGGACGCCCTTATCAGAAATCGTTTGGTCAAAACGCCGCATTCTTGAGATTTATCTGAATGTTGTCGAATTCGATACTGGTGTGTTCGGCGTTCAAGCCGCATCGCAACACTATTTTGGGGTGGATGCCGCAGATCTATCCGCTGTGCAGGCCGCGCGTCTCGCCTCTGTCCTGCCGAATCCGAAAGATCGAGATGCGGGCAACCTCACGTCGCGCCAACGTAAACGGTCTGCCGCAATCTTGGATGGGGCGGCGACGATTGCGGCCGATGGTCGTGCTGCATGCTTTGAAGGCTGATCACCCATTGAATCGCGCGCCCGCTTGCGGCATTGATAAGGGGTCACCTTATATAAAAGCGTTGCCCTCATGAACCGCCTCTATCATTTTCCACTTTCACCATTTTCGCGCAAAGTCCGCTTGTCGCTGGCCGAAAAGCGTATCGAAGTCGAATTGGTCGAAGAGCGGTATTGGGAGCAAGACCCTGATTTCTTGCGGCGCAATCCGGCGGGTAAGGTTCCTGTCTTGAAGATGGGCAATCGCACCTTTGCGGATAGCACCGCTATTTGTGAATATCTTGAGGAAGTGTTTCCAACGCCAGCGCTTCTGCCTAAATCGGCCGAGGATCGCTACGAGGTCCGTCGTTTGGTGGCGTGGTTTGACGACAAATTTCATGAAGATGTCACGAGCAAGCTGGTTGGAGAGCGCGTGTTTCGAAAGATTATGGGCACGGGCTACCCCGACAGTGCCAATGTGAAGGCGGGTGCGCGCGCGGTGAAATATCACCTCGATTATATGGCGTCGCTTTTGGATCAAAGACGGTGGTTGGCTGGCAACGACATGTCTCTCGCAGATTTTGCAGCGGCGGGGCAATTGTCCTGTTTAGACTATATTTCTGACGTTGATTGGAACCGATCCGAGGTTGTCAAAAACTGGTACGCGAAGATTAAGTCGCGCCCTGCCTTCCGCTCGTTATTGGCCGACCAGGTTTCTGGATTTCCGCCACCGCGTCATTACGCCGACCTCGATTTCTAAACCCAGATGTCCGACCTACAGCAACGCTTGGTCGACTATGCGCAAGAGGTCGGGTTCGCGAAGGTCGGGTTTTGCAGGCCTGATGCTGTGCCTGACTTGCCGGATCGGCTGGCCGTCTTTGTCGACACGGGGATGCACGGGCAGATGGGTTGGATGGCAGAGCGCATGCATTGGCGAGGCAATGCTGCAGCGCTTTGGCCCGAGGCCAAGACCGTCATTATGCTCGCAGAGGTTTACACCCCGGAACATGATCCGCTGGCGGTCTTTGATCAGACTGATGCGGGCGCGATTTCGGTTTATGCTCAGAATAGAGACTATCATGACATCGTAAAGAAACGGCTTAAGACTGTTGGGCGCTGGTTAATTGCGCAGGATCCGGAATCGCAGATTAAGGTGTTTGTCGATACGGCCCCAGTGATGGAAAAGCCGTTGGCGCAGGCGGCGGGGATAGGTTGGCAGGGCAAGCATACGAACCTTTTGGCCCGCGATTTAGGGTCTTGGTTCTTTCTGGGGGCGATTTTTACAACGCTGGAATTCGATACTAATAAAGCGGAAGTCAGCCATTGTGGGTCTTGCACGGCCTGCTTGGATGTTTGCCCAACGGACGCGTTTCCTGCGCCTTACCGCTTGGACGCGCGGCGCTGTATTTCCTATTTGACGATCGAGCATAAGGGTGCAGTTGATCTGGAACTTCGGGCCAAAATGGGGAGCCATATTTATGGCTGCGATGATTGCTTGGCGGCGTGCCCTTGGAACAAGTTTGCGGTTGAGGCGCGCGAGGTGCGCTATGCCGCGCGGGATGATTTGGCGGCACCTCCGCTGGCCGAACTGGTTCGTTTAAACGATGAGGCGTTTCGCGAGAAGTTCTCGGGGTCGCCGATCAAGCGGATCGGGCGGGATCGCTTTGTGCGTAATGTGGCTTATGCGATTGGGAATTCGGGGGATAAGGCGCTATTGGGATCCATTTTGCCATTGGTGAATGATGCGGATGAGGCGGTGGCAGATGCGGCGCTCTGGGCCGTAGAGAGGTTATCGTGATGCAGCCATTGCGTGGGATTTTGTTCAAGGTTTTATCGGTCTGCGTCTTTCTTGCGATGGCGAGTTTGATCAAGGCGACGTCTGGCGAAGTGCCTCCGGGGGAGGCAGTGTTTTTCCGGTCGATCTTTGCGCTGCCTGTGATTGTCGCTTGGCTGATCATGCGTGGCGAGTTGCGGCATGGATTGGAGACCAAGAACCCGATGGGCCATGTCTGGCGCGGGGTTGTGGGGACGACGGCGATGGGCTTGGGCTTTGCCGGCTTGGGCCTGCTGCCGCTGCCTGAGGTGACGGCGATTGGCTATGCCGCGCCAATCCTCGTGGTCGTGTTTGCGGCGATGTTTTTGAACGAAGAGGTGAAAGCGTTTCGCTTGTCTGCGGTGGCCTTGGGCATGATCGGGGTGATGATTGTGCTTTCGCCACGGTTGTCGGTCGGGGCGGCAATGGGCACGGCGGAAACTTTGGGCGCGATCGTGGTGCTGATGGGCGCGGTTTGTGCGGCCTTGGCGCAGGTGTTTGTGCGCAAACTTGTGAACACGGAAGGCACGGCGGCGATTGTGTTTTGGTTCTCGGTCACGGCGACGTTGATGTCTTTGTTGAGCCTGCCTTGGGGCTGGGCCGTGCCAAGCGTTTCGACGTTTTTGATGCTCGCCTTGGCGGGGTTGCTGGGCGGGGTCGGGCAAATTTTGCTGACGTCGAGTTATCGCTATGCGGATGCGTCATTGGTGGCACCCTTTGAATACACCTCGATGATCCTCGCCCTTGGGGTCGGGTATTTCGTGTTTGGTGAAGTGCCCACGATGACCATGATCGCGGGTGCCAGTGTGGTGATTTTCGCGGGGCTTTTGATCATCTGGCGCGAGCGGTCGCTTGGATTGAAGCGGGCGCAGCAGCGGAAAGCCACCGGTAACGTGGGCGGATGATTTGGTGCATCAGAGGAAATGCGGTATGGTTAGACCTATGGAGGAGCCATATCATGTCTGCACAACCACGCGAAATGACCAAAGACCCCGACTACAGGGCCAATTATAAGCAAGATTTAGCGGCGAAGCCGAGTGAAGCAACCTTGATATTGCAGGCCCGCAAGCGGGACCGTGATGATGCAATTCGGATGAAGGAATTCTTGCGGATTGAACGGGGTAACGAGGCTTAGGCGTTACAATGAGCGAAGCCCTGCAATATTTGCGGGGCTTTTGATTATCTGGCGCGAGCGGAAGCTGGGATTGCAACGTGCCGAGCAACGTAAGGCGATGGGGCATGTTGGGCGGAAGTAGAAGAGTGAGTATTTGGGAAAAAGCGAGGCTTTGCGGTTTGAGAAACGTCCTGATCTAAATGCCTACTTTGTCCGAGATCGGGAAGTAACGTACCGACATACCAAGAAATATTGCGAAAATGACTAAGGGTATCCCGCTCCAAATTGCGTCACCGAAGTCATTAAGAATTTGAAAAATGCCTAATGCTGCCAAAACAAAAGGGAGAAGCCATGCGAGTCCCCTCGTGATCTTTCCGAGCGGTTGTTTCCGTAGAAATTAATATAGCAACCGTTTGGATAGAGCGAAAGGTATGTACGCGCTGGCAATTAGCGCGATACCCGAAAGTTTATCGGCTGGGTTAACTGGAGGGTTAGGCGTTCCAGAATTTAAGCAGTCCGACATTGCGCACAATCCTAGCCACCCGAATGGCAAAAGTATCAAGAATGAAACTAGAACCGTGGGGGCTAGGATTAAAAGGTATCGCATATTTAAGCCCGCACCAACTTCTCATAGCTCGCTGAAATATCCAGCGCCATGGCCCCGACCTCAAAGTTGTAGTCGCCGATTCGGCCGACGGGGGTGACTTCGGCGGCGGTGCCGGTGAGCCAGCATTGCTCGAAGCCTTCGAGTTCCTCAGCCATGATGTGCCGTTCGATCACGTTGATCCCTTTCTCACGCAGCATGTCGATGACCGTCTGACGGGTAATGCCGTTGAGGAAGGCGTCTGGTGTTGGGGTGTGGACTTCGCCGTTCTTCACAAAGAACATGTTGGCGCCGGTAGCCTCTGCCACGTAGCCGCGATAGTCGAACATGAGCGCGTCAGAGCAGCCCTTGGCCTCGGCTGCATGTTTGGACATGGTTGCGATCATGTAAAGTCCTGCGGCCTTGGCTTGGGAGGGCGCGCATTCGGGTGACGGGCGCTTCCATTTGGCGATGTCGAGTTTCGCGCCTTTGGTTTTCGCGTCGCCGTAGTAGTTGCCCCATTCCCAGACGGCGATGGCGAGGTGGACGGGGTTCCGCTTGGCTGCGACGCCCATGTCCTCGCCAGAGCCGCGCCATGCAAGTGGGCGCACATAGGCGTTGGTGAGGCCGTTTGCCTTGAGGGTTGCCATTTTCGCGGCTTCGATTTCATCCACGGAAAACGGGATTTCAAAGTCGATGAGATTGGCGGATGTGTGCAGTCGTTCGGTGTGCTGGCGCGATTTGAAAATCTTGCCAGAATAGCAGCGCTCGCCCTCGAAAACCGAAGAAGCGTAGTGCATGGCGTGGGTCAGAATGTGGACGTTTGCGTCGCGCCATTCGATCAGTTTGCCATCCATCCAGATTTTGCCGTCTCGGTCATCATATGCACCAGCCATTGGTCGTCTCCCGTTTGATTTGCATTAGTGTCGCAGATAGGTCCGTTTCGGACATAAAGTTGCGGTAATTACCGAAATCGCTAACTCTTGATTGTTGGAATGTCAATAAAGCTGACGTATTGTCTGCGGCAGGATAAGTGCGAGGAACGTGCCGATGGCCCAAAGCGGACAACCAACAACGGGGCAAACTCTGCTCTTTTTGACAGACGAGCAGGTCCGTATTGGTATTGAGGCGATGTTCTTTGCCTATCGCGGGTTTACGGCCGATCCTGACCGCATTTTGGCGACAAAGGCTTATGGTCGCGCGCATCACCGTGCGATCCATTTCATTCATCGCAGTCCAGGGACGACGGTCAACAACCTGCTGGCGATACTTGGTGTTACAAAACAGTCGCTTAATCGTGTGTTGCGCAGTTTGATTGCGGACGGTTTAGTCTCTAGCACAGTTGGTAAGGCCGATAAGCGTGAACGTCATTTGCATTTGACGGATGCGGGGGCCGCGCTTGAGCGGGAGTTGTCGGACGCGCAGCGCGACCGGATGCGCTCGGCCTATCGGGCCGCTGGGCCAGAGGCAGTTGCGGGGTTCCGCGAGGTCTTGGAGGCGATGATGGATGAAGAAATACGCCACCACTACAGGGCGATGAAGGATAGACCGGAATGATGGCTGATGACGCGCACCTGCTGATTGTTGATGATGACGAGCGGATTCGGGGTCTGTTGCAGAAATTCCTCGTGCGCTCCGGTTTTTTGGTGACGACAGCACGGGACGCGGCCCATGCGCGGCGGATTTTGTCGGGGCTTGAGTTTGATCTGATCGTGCTCGACGTGATGATGCCGGGCGAAGACGGTGTAACCCTGTGCCGTGATTTGCGCCAAAAATTGACGACGCCGATTATGTTGCTCACCGCAAAGGCCGAGACAGGGGACCGGATTTCCGGCCTTGAGGCGGGGGCCGATGATTATTTGGCCAAGCCGTTCGAGCCCAAGGAATTGCTCTTGCGGATCAACGCGATCTTACGTCGCGTGCCCGCTGCCGAACCGGCTGTTGTCGCACCCAAGGTGCTGCATTTGGGTGGTGTGCGTTATGATATAAAGCGCGGCGAGATGTGGGATGGCGAAAGTCAGGTCAGACTGACCGCGACCGAGGGCCAGTTGATGAAGATCTTCTCCGCCCAACCCGCGACCCCAATTAGCCGTGCAACGCTCGTGGAGGAACTGAGCCGTTCGGGCAGCCAGACGCAAGAGCGCGCTGTTGACGTGCAGATCACCCGCCTGCGCCGCAAGATCGAGGCGGACCCAAAGCAGCCACGATATCTGCAGACGGTCCGCGGCGAGGGGTATATGATCGCGCCCGATTAACCAAAGGCCAATCAACGCGGCTTACCCTTTGCAATCCTCCGCCTGCGCCCGCGTGTGCTGGCATTCATTGGAGGAAAGCATCATGAAAAAGTAAAGGCGCTGATTGCCGCGAGTGCAGTTATTTTGGCGAGTTCTGGGGCTGTGATAGCTCAATCGGTTGAATACCGGGGCGAAGCTGGCGGTTAGGAGGCGATAGATGCTTGATTCAAGCTGCTTATACTGACGGATCGACCGTGCGGATCGGCTTTGAACTCAATGAAGCGCAGGGCTATGCCACGCGTTTAACGATGCATGAGGCGATATCGAAGAGGGCACCGCGACAGGGATCTACCTTAAGGGTGTTCGGGGTGCAGATATCTGTTTCGATAGCGAAGACTTCCTGTTTGATATCGCGGCGCGTCAAACCATGGAGCTTTCGCATGCCACGACGAAAACGGATAAAATCAACGAAGGGTGGTGGCGGTTTTCCCTTCGGTGTTAGATACTTTGTGTCAATTATCGAAGGAATGAAAAATGGTCACCGCTCTTGTCACACATGACGCCTGCTACGACCATGTGACACCTCTGGGGCACCCCGAACAGGTTGCCCGACTGGATGCTGTTTTGGGCGCGTTGCGCGACATGGACCTTTTGCGGGTGAAGGCGCCATTGGGGGCGGAGGATGACATCCTTCTGGCCCATCCAAAGGCGCATATCACCGCGATGCGCGACGCCGCGCCCGAAAGCGGTTGGCGCTCGCTTGATGCAGATACCCATATGTCGGTCGGCACCTTGGAGGCCGCATTCCGCTGTGTAGGCGGCATTGTTCGTGCGGTTGATCTGGTCATGAGCGGCGACGCGCGGAATGCCTTTGTCGCGATGCGTCCGCCCGGGCACCATGCAGAGCGCGAGACGGCGATGGGGTTTTGTTTCTTTGGCAATGTGGCGATCGCCACGAAATATGCGCTCGCGCATCACGGGCTGAAGCGCGTCGCCATCGTTGATTTCGACGTGCATCATGGGAATGGTACGCAAGATCTGGTCGAAGATGATCCGCGCATCCTGTTCTGTTCGACCCATCAAAGCCCGCTTTATCCAGGCACGGGGGCGGGGCATGAAACGGGCGTGGGCAATGTTCTCAACTGTCCGCTGCCTGTTGGTGCTGGATCCAAGGCCTTTCGTGATGTGATGGAGCGCGTGGTGTTGCCCCGCGTCGATGCGTTTTCTCCCCAACTTCTGATCATCTCGGCCGGATTCGATGCACATCGGGATGATCCATTGGCGGGGATGAATTTGGTTGAGGACGATTTTGCGTGGATCACAGAGCGCCTGTGCGATCTTGCGGATCGTCATTGCAAAGGGCGCGTGGTATCCAGCCTAGAAGGTGGTTATGATTTGGCCGCCTTGGGTGTCAGTGTAGCCGCTCATGTGAATGTTTTGAGGGAGAGATCCGAATGAGTGATGATGTCAACGCCATGAGCTTTGAGCAGGCGATTGCGGAGTTGGAAAAGGTCGTGGGCCAATTGGAACGCGGCGATGTGGCGCTCGATGAGAGTATCGCTCTTTACGAGCGCGGGGCGGCCTTGCGAAAGCGTTGTCAGGACAAGCTCAAAGAAGCCGAAGAAAAGGTCGCCAAGCTGACGCTGGACGGTGACGGCAATGCTGTAGCGACTGCGCCGTTGGATGCCTGAACTGAAAGATGCATTAACGGCGGCTGGTGAGGCCGCTGTTGCCCAGATTGAACTTGCGCTTGCAGGGACAGAAGGCACAGTGCCTGACGCAATGCGCTATGCCGTCAGAGGCGGCAAGGCCTTGCGCAGTTTCCTTGTGTTAGAGTCTGCGCGGTTGCATGGCGTGGATGCTGCCGCTGGTGCCGCTGGTGCGATTGAGGCGGTGCATGCCTATTCGCTGATCCATGATGATTTACCTTGTATCGACGACGACGATTTGCGTCGAGGCCAACCTACTGTGCACAAGAAGTGGGACGAAGCGACTGCGGTTCTGGCCGGTGATGCCTTGCAGGCCTTGGCGTTTGAGTTGCTGGCAGATGTGCCAAATGCCGCCCTCATGATGCGAACACTTGCCCGCGCCTCTGGCGTGCGTGGCATGGTCGGCGGGCAGGCGGCTGATATCGCGGCAGAGACCGCGTCCGCGCCTTTGAGCCTTGATCAGATTGTCGCCTTGCAGGCGGGTAAAACGGGTGCCTTGATTTCGTGGTCGGCGATGGCGGGGCCGCGTATGGCGGGGGCTGATACCGCGCCTTTGCAGGCCTATGGCGACGCGCTGGGCCTTGCGTTCCAGATAGCTGACGATGTGCTTGATGTTGAGGGTGATGCGGTCGAAGTGGGTAAGGCGGTCGGCAAGGATGCCGATGCTGGCAAGGCGACGTTTGTGACGTTGTTAGGACTGCAGTGTGCCAAGGATCGCGCTGCTCAATTGGTCGCAGAGGCATGTGACCGCTTATCGTGCTACGGTGACGAGGCCGAGACGTTGAAAGAGGCGGCACGATTTGTTATCGCGCGCCGAAAGTAAGAGGCATTTATGACCAATCCAGTGACCCCGATTTTAGACCGCATTCAGTCGCCTGCCGATATGAAGTCTCTGACAGATCGCGAATTGCGCAAGCTGGCCGATGAGGTCCGCGCCGAGACGATTTCCGCTGTGTCTGTCACGGGGGGGCACTTGGGTGCAGGGCTGGGCGTCGTTGAGCTGACTGTCGCCCTGCATGCCGTGTTCGATGCGCCGAAGGACAAGATCATTTGGGACGTGTCGCACCAGTGCTATCCGCATAAGATTTTGACGGGGCGGCGGGACCGGATCCGCACATTGCGCATGAAAGACGGGCTGTCTGGGTTCACCAAACGGTCTGAGAGCCCCTATGATCCGTTTGGTGCAGCCCATTCAAGTACGTCGATTTCGGCGGCGCTTGGCTTTGCCGTGGCCCGCGATCTGGGCGGTGACGTTGGCGATGCGATTGCGGTGATTGGTGACGGCTCGATGTCGGCAGGCATGGCTTATGAGGCGATGAATAACGCGGGCCACCTAGGTAAGCGGTTGATCGTGATTTTGAACGATAACGAGATGTCGATAGCACCACCAGTCGGGGCGATGTCGTCTTATTTGAGCCGCCTTTATGCTGGTGAGCCGTTTCAGGAATTGAAGGCCGCAGCCAAGGGTGCCATGTCCCTTTTGCCAGAGCCGTTCCGCGAGGGGGCAAAGCGTGCCAAGGATATGGTCAAACATATGACTGTTGGCGGCACCTTATTTGAGGAGCTGGGTTTTTCCTACGTCGGGCCGATTGACGGGCACGATATGGAGCAATTGTTGCAGGTTTTGCGCACGGTCAAGGATCGCGCGACGGGGCCGATTATGATCCATGCAATCACCAAAAAGGGGAAAGGCTATGCCCCTGCCGAGGCCGCGCGGGATCGCGGGCATGCGACAGGCAAGTTTAATGTCGTGACCGGCGAGCAGAAATCTGCGCCGTCGAATGCACCATCTTATACAAGCGTTTTTGCCGATACATTGCTGAAATATGCCTCGTTAGACCCTAAAATCTGTGCTGTCACCGCCGCCATGCCTGATGGCACGGGGCTCAACAAATTTATGGAGCGCTATGCCAGCCGTTGCTTTGACGTTGGCATTGCCGAACAGCACGCGGTGACGTTTTCGGCAGGTTTGGCTGCTGGCGGGATGAAGCCGTTCTGCGCACTTTATTCGACGTTCCTGCAACGCGGATACGATCAGATCGTGCACGATGTGGCGATCCAGCGTTTGCCAGTCCGCTTCGCGATTGATCGCGCGGGGTTGGTCGGTGCGGATGGCGCAACACACGCTGGTGCCTTCGATATTGCATTCATGGCGAACCTTCCCAGCATGGTGGTCATGGCCGCCGCTGACGAGGCCGAATTGGTGCGCATGGTGGCGACAGCCGCCGCCTATGACGACGGCCCGATTGCGTTCCGCTTTCCGCGTGGCGAGGGCGTTGGCGTCGAGATGCCTACCGATCCCGAGCTGCTGGAAATTGGCAAGGGCCGGATGATCCGAGAAGGCAAGCGGGTCGCAATCCTGTCGTTTGGTACACGCTTGCAGGAGGTCGAGGTCGCCGTCGAAGCCTTGGCCGCGAAAGGGATTACACCGACCGTTGCCGATGCCCGTTTTGCCAAGCCATTGGATCGCGATTTGATTCTAAAGCTTGCCGCAGATCACGAGGCGCTGATTTGTATCGAAGAGGGGGCTGTCGGTGGATTTGGCTCTCATGTCGCGCAACTGCTTGCCGATGAGGGTGTGTTTGATCACGGGCTAAAGTTCCGCTCAATGGTCTTGCCGGATACCTTTATCGACCAATCCAGCCCGCGCGATATGTACGATATGGCGGGGCTAAATGCGGCTGATATCGAAAAGAAGGTGCTTGAGGTTTTGGACGTCGCTGTGATTGGAAAACGCGCTTAGGGCCTATTTAAGCGCTTTTAGACGGGCCTCGATAGCCTCCAGCTTTGCCATCACCTCGTCGCGGTGCGCGTCAGTTGCTGCGATGTCTTCTTGGTGGTGCGCGTCCTGCATTGAGTTCACAATCAGACCAACAAGCAGGTTCACGACCGCGAACGTGGTGACCAAAATGAACGGCAGGAAAAAGACCCAAGCATAGGGGAACACCTCCATCACAGGCCGTACGATCCCCATTGACCAGCTTTCGAGGGTCATGATTTGGAAAAGTGAATAGCCCGACCGCCCGATCGTACCGAACCATTCGGGGAAGGCCGCCCCAAAGAGTTTTGTCGTCATGACCGCACCAATGTAGAAAATAATCCCCATCAAGACGAAAACAGACCCCATTCCCGGCAGGGCGGTGACAAAGCCTTCGACCACGCGACGCAGGGACGGCGCGACCGAAATCACACGCAAAACACGCAAAATGCGCAGAGCTCGGAGGACCGAGAACCCCTGACCATTTGGGATAAAGGCCACCGCAACGATGAAAAAATCGAATAGATTCCAACCCTTGCGAAAGAATTGACGCCCCTGCGCAAAGAGCTTTGCTGCGATTTCCGCGCTGAAAATCGCAAGACACATGCTATCGAGTGTGAGGATCAGACGACCAGCCTTTTCCATAACCACCTCAGACGTCTCAAGTCCGAGAATGATCGCGTTGAAGACAATCACGGCGAGAATCACGCGTCCTACTGTTGGCCGCGCAAGAAAGTCAGCAGTCTGTTGACGCAAATGCATAAGTATATCCGGTTTTAACACAGGTCTGATATGATTGCGCCACTGGCCGACGGCAAGGGCTAGCCGCCGAGTTCTTGCGCCAAAAGCCCCCTGAGACCGGATTTATAATCGGGATAGAGCAGGTCAACGCCAAGCTCGTTCCGAATTTTGTCGTTCCGCACTTTTTTGCTTTCCGCGTAAAAACTGCGGGCCATTGGCGTCATCTCTGCTGCTTCATAATCCACCGCTTCGGGGATTGGCATGTCGAGAAGCTCGGCAGCATAGGCAATGACGTCTTCGGGTGGTGCAGGATCATTATCGCAAACATTATAAATCGACCCTATGTTTGGTCGCTTTATGGAGGCAGCAAGCACGCGCCCGATGTCGGCCACATGCGTCCGGCTAAACACTTGCCCCTCTTTGATTATCCGTCGCGCCGTGCCGTTACGCACCTTGGCAAATGGTCCGCGACCTGGTCCATAAATGCCCGCGAGGCGGAAAATGTGCAGTGGGAGATCGGGGATAGCCTGCCATGCGGCCTCTGCTTGCACACGGGCGACGCCGCGCTTTGTGGCGGGTGTCAGCGGCGTTTCCTCATCGACCCAATCGCCGTTGTGGTCGCCGTAAACGCCTGTTGTTGACAGGTAGCCTACCCATTCGAACTGGCCCGCGCGCGCCGCAATTTCAGACTCTAACTGGGCTAAAATAGGGTCGCCAGCATCATCAGGTGCCGCTGAAATCAAGAGATGCGTTGCGGCATTGAGTGCAGGCGTCATATCCGCGCCGGGCCAAATGCGCGGCTCGATACCTTCATGCATTAAACGCACGGCCTTGTCCTCGTCACGGGTCGTGCCGATGATCCGCCAGTCTTGTGGCAGTAATATATGAGAGAGCGCGCGTGCCGAAAAGCCGTGGCCGAAGGAGAGGAGTGTTTTTGTCATGGGCTAGATGTGCGCCTTGTATGGATCAGTTGCAAGCCCTAGCGCCCCTTCCAAACCGGATCACGTTTTTCAGCGAAGGCGCGTGCCCCTTCGGCTTGATCCTCTGAGGAATACAACAAGTCAACGCTGGCCAATTGGCGGCCGGTGATCCGGTTCATAGCGTCTTGGAATTTGCTGTCTTCGGCGTCGCGCACGATCTCCTTTATGGCCGCGTAAACCAATGGCGGACCCGAGGCGATCAGGCGGGCCATGTCCCATGCGGCGTCTTGAAGTTGGTCTGCGGGGTGAACGTGATTGATCAGCCCCCAGCCAAGAGCCTCTTGCACATCGAACCAACGGCCCGTGAGCAGAAGTTCCATCGCAATATGATAGGGGATCCGCTTTGGTAGTTTGATACTCGCTGCATCCGCGACTGTACCGGACCGGATTTCGGGAAGCGCAAATGTCGCGTGTTCTGCCGCCAGAATGATATCGGCTGAGAGCGCCAATTCGAGCCCCCCACCGCAGGCGATGCCGTTTACGGCCGCGATGACGGGTTTATTGAGATGTCGAAGCTCTTGCAGCCCGCCAAAACCACCGACGCCATAATCACCATCGACCGCATCGCCGTCATTCGCCGCCTTCAAATCCCATCCGGGGCAGAAGAATTTATCACCTTCACCCGTGATAATCGCGACGCGCAGATCTGGCTCGTCGCGAAAGGCGGCAAAAGTTTCGCCCATGATCTTTGATGTCGCCAGATCAATGGCGTTGGCTTTAGGGCGGTTCAGTGTGACGTGAAGGATAGCGCCCTCGCGCCTGGTGATAATCGGGCTGGTCATTTTGCGATCCTGATGAGGGCGTCTACTGCAATCGCTGCGGATTGCGTGCAGATCAGCGGGTTGATCTCAATTTCTTCAATCCTGTCCAGATTGGCAAGCGCGTAGTCCTGAATTGCACTGATAGCTTCGACGATGGCGTCAATATCAGCCGCAGGCTTCCCACGGTACCCCATCAATAATTTGTAACACTTTAGCCTTTTTAGAGACTGTTCCAAGGTTTGTGGGCTGGTCGGGACAAGGAGCGAAAAGGTGTCTTGCAGGATTTCAGTCAGGATGCCGCCAGCACCAACCGTCAGGACAAAGCCGTGCGCTGGATCTTTAACGATCCCGACCAGTAATTCGGCGACGGTGCCTGTCACCATTTCCTCGACGAGAAACTGCGTCACAGGCATGGCTTGGGCTGCGGCAGTCACGTCTCTTGTGGAATTGAGGCCCAGAACAACGGCGCCTCTCTCGGTTTTATGGGCGATTCCGATCCCTTTGAGGGCGACGGGGTATCTGAGGGTGTCGAGCGGGGCATTCCGGATGTCGTCGGTGACGATCTGCTGCGGTATTGTCAGTCCGAATTGGCTTAATCGGGTCTTTGCTGCTGCTTCCGTGAGGTCGGATGCAGGCCGCATCTCGCGCGCGAGGCACAGATCAATGTCGAGATCGGTTGGCAAGTGCACGCGGGCCGCCTGCGTTGCAGCGAGTGCCTCGCGCAATCCATTGAGAGGGATCACACCTCCGGCGAGCAGCGTTTGTGCGACGTCTTCGGGCATGAGCTCGGGCAATGTTGCGACCATGGCGATATTACCGCCGGTCGCGGCACGTGTCCGCAGGGCAGCCTGCACGGTGCAATCCCAATCTGTCGGATCGCAACGATCCGCGCGCGGGAAGTCGACGATCAGCAAGGTGAGCGCCAAACCTGGGACTATCATGGCGGAAAAAGCAGCAGTCATCGCATCCGCATTGCGCCAGATGTAGGTGTGATAGTCGAGTGGATTGGCAAGCGCGACTTTGGGGCCGAGAGTAGCAAATAATGCGTCATGTTGCGCGCTGTTGAGAGGCGGAAAGGTAAGCTCGAGGTCGTGCGCGAGGTCCGCGGTCAAAGAGGCCTCGCCGCCAGAGCAGCTAATCGACGCAATATTCCCGCTTGGAAGCGGGCCAACCGCATGCAGAATTTTGAGCGTTTCGAGAAAGGTGGCAAGATCATCAACGCGCGCAATACCGAAGCGCTCAAGAAGGGCCGCGGCACCCGCGTCGCTCCCCGCGAGAGAGGCGGTATGAGAAATCGTCCCAGATTGCGCCTGAGCCGATTTACCGACCTTGAGCGCGATAAGCGGAATATTCTTGGTTGCTGCAGCACGTGCAAGGCTTTGCCAAGCTGAAATGTCACCAAACCCTTCGATATGCAGGCCGATCGCCGTGACCCGTGGATCATCAAGCAGGCCAAGGGCAATTTCGGCTTGGGTTGTCTGGGCCTGATTGCCGCAGGTGATGACATAACTGATTGGCAGCGCGCGTGATTGCATCGTCAGATTGATCGCAATGTTCGACGATTGGGTCAGGATCGCGACGCCGCGTTCGACAGGTGTACAGCCATGCTGATCGGGCCAAAGCAATGCGCCGTCACAGTTGTTGATCATGCCGTAACAGTTCGGGCCAAGTATGGGCATGTCGCCTGCGGCGGCAAGAAGGGCAGCGTTGAGATCAGCCCCGTCCTCGACCTCGGCGAAGCCCGAAGCGAAGCAAACCGCACCGCCTGCGCCCATGTCCGAAAGAACCTGTACTGCGTCGATTGTCGCGGTTCGGTTGATGCCGATGAAAGTTGCGTCTGGAGCGCTTGGAAGGCTCTTGAGTCCTTCATAGACACTAATCCCATTGATTTGGCCGCCTTTCGGGTGAACAGGCCAGATGTCACCGGAAAACCCTGATTTGGTCAGTTGGAGCAGGACGGCATGGCACCAAGCACCACCGCCAACCACGGCAATGGAGCGGGGACGAAGGAGGGATGAGAGGTCGCGTGTCACAGGTATGGTTCCGAGTTGCTGCAATTGTGTGAGCCTCCGGCGGGGATATTTGACAGCCAAAGAGGCAGGGTTTTGTTAACCAGAATCGCCGATGGTGGAGCGGCGGTACAGGCGGGGACGCCGATGACCGCCACCAAAGAGGTGGGCATGTGCATCGGTGACGGGGCCATGCCCGTTTCGCCTCTTTGGTTCGAAAATATCCCCGCCGGAGGCATAAAATCTATGCGCCGAGCGGGCGAAGGAGATCGCGGCTAATAATGTGCCTCTGGATTTCCGATGTGCCGTCCCAGATCCGTTCGACTCGTGCATCGCGCCAGAATCGTTCGAGCGGGTAGTCATCCATCAGACCCATGCCGCCGTGGATTTGGATCGCGGCATCGGTAACGCGGCCAAGCATTTCGCTTGCGTAGAGTTTTGCGCTCGCGATTTCGCGGTTGGCGGGCAGTCCTTGATCGAGCCGGTCAGCGGCGGCGAGGGTCAGCAGGTCTGCGGCGTCGATTTCGGTGATCATATCCGCGAGTTGGAAGCTGACACCTTGGAATTTTCCGATAGGCTGACCGAATTGTTCCCGCTCTGCTGCGTAGCTGAGCGCGTAGTCAAAGACCCGCCGCGCCCGCCCCACCGACATTGTCGCGACAGTGATCCGCGTGGCATAAAGCCATTCGTTCATAACGGCAAAACCGCCATCAACCTCACCCAGCACTTGCGCATCCGGCAGGCGGCAGTCGTCGAATTCGAGGATCATGTTTTTGTAGCCTCGGTGCGACACTGATTTATATCCGTCACGGATGGTGAAGCCTGGTGTGCCACGATCAACGAGGAAGGTCGTAATCCGCTTTTTGGGACCGCGCGGTGTTTGATCTTCGCCCGTTGCGATAAAGACAATGATAAAATCGGCATGTTCGGCACCGGAAATGAAATGCTTTGTGCCGTTTACGACCCAATCGCCGCCGTCGCGCACCGCGCTGCATTTCATACCCCGCACATCAGAGCCCGCACCCGGTTCTGTCATTGCGAGCGCATCCATTTTCTCGCCGCGGACGGCGGGCATCAGGTAACGGTCGATTTGCTCTCCTTCGCATGCCATCAGGATATTTTGCGGGCGGCCAAAGAAGTGATTGAGCGCCATGGATCCGCGCCCCAGCTCACGTTCTACCAGCGCAAATTCGCGGTGGTTCAGACCCGCGCAGCCAACACTTTCTGGAAAGTTGCAGGCATAGAACCCGAGGTCGAGCGTTTTGCGTTTGATATCTTGTGCGATCTCCGTCGGCACCACGCCGGTGCGCTCTACCATGGCCTCGTGCGGGTAAATCTCTTTTTCCACAAAGGCCCGCACGGTGTCGGCGATCATGATGTTTTCTTCTGTAAGGCCGTAAATCATGTGCGGATGGTCCTATTTGGCATAGTTAGAGCCTTCTTCGTTCAGAATGGCCTTGAGTTCGTTCAGGTGGCGGGTGTCCTGTTCGGGGTAGCTTGCAAGCTCTGCTGAGGTTTTGCGTGCAATGTCGTGCGGTATCAGACGCAATGGCTTTCCTGTCTGGAGCGCACGGATATAGGTCTCGCAGGCGCGCTCAAAATAAAAGAGTCTATTAAAGGTTTCTGCGACCGTATCGCCGATAATCATGATGCCGTGGTTGCCCATGATCATGACCTTTTTGTCTGGATCGGTTAGCAGTGTCGCGCAACGCGCACCTTCATCCTCAAAAGCCAGTCCACCATAGTTTTCATCAACGACTTGCCGCTCGTAAAATGTGCAGGCGTTTTGGTCGAGCGGCGGTAAGAGGCTGTCTTCGAGACTTGCGAGAACGGTCGCATGAATGGAATGCACATGCATGGCGCAGCGCGCATGGGGAACGCCGCGATGAATACCACCGTGCAGGCCCCAAGCTGTAGGATCGGGCGCATTCGGCCCCTTGAGCGTATCAGGGTCATTGGCATCCACGACGATCATATCGCTAGCCTTGATCCGGCTGAAATGCATCTGGTTGGGGTTCATCAGGAACTTTGTCCCGTCGTCATTGATGGCAAGCGAAAAGTGGTTTGCGACGCCTTCGTGCATGTTAAGCCGCGCCGTCCAGCGGAAGGCCGCAGCGAGATCAACCCGTTCCTGCCAATTCTCCAAGTTCTGCATCATGTCCTCCTCGTTTAAGGGTAGGCTGGCAGGTGTGCCGTTATTCGGTCAAGTCTGAAACCGACGTGTCGTGCTCTCTTGATCCTTTTGATCAAAAGAGTGATCTGTTGTGGGTATTTGGGGAGCGCAGTGCATGAAACAACCGATTTGTCTGGTGGGTATTGGCAAGATTGCTGTGGATCAGCATGTGCCGGCGATCGCCGGATCGTCCGATTGGAGCCTTGCAGCGACAGTGAGTCGTGCTGGCAGCGTTGCAGGCGTGCCGTCTTATACGGAATTCGACGCGCTCTTGGCCGAGCGTCCAGATATTCGCGTGATTTCGCTTTGCCTGCCGCCTGTGCCGCGTTTTGATTATGCGTCCCGCGCAATTTCGGCTGGTCGCCATGTGATGTTGGAGAAACCGCCGGGCGCGACCTTGGCAGAGGTTCATGCGCTAGAGGCGATGGCCAAAGATGCAGGCGTTACGCTTTTTGCGACATGGCATAGCCGCATGGCAAAGGGCGTTGCGGCGGCAAAGGCGTTTCTTGCAGATAAGGTCGTCACCCAAGCGCAGATCATGTGGAAAGAAGACGTCCGCCGCTGGCATCCGAACCAGGAGTGGGTATTCGAGCCGGGCGGCATGGGTGTGTTTGATCCTGGCATCAACGCACTGTCGATCCTGACCGAGGTCTTGCCGGCGCCCGTGCATCTGCAATCTGCTGTTCTAAAGTTTCCTGAAAACCGCCAGACCCCGATTGCCGCCGATCTGGTGTTTTCGGGCGGCGTGAAGGCCGAATTTGACTGGCTAAAACAGGGTGAGCAGCTTTGGGAAATGACGATCCGCGCGGGGTCTGATGACTTGCGTTTGATCGAAGGCGGGAATCGGTGTGTGATCAACGGGGTCGAGGCCCAAGGCACGGCCTTAGAGGAATATCCTGCCCTTTATGAACGGATGGCGCAGTTGGTGAAAACCGGCGAACGGGACGTTGATTTAGCACCGATGGTTCACGTTGCCGATGCGCTCACGCTTGGTCGGCGCGAGATTGTTGCGCCTTTTGCCTTTTAAATAGGCAGATTTTTGACGGTTTTACTGGATTCTTTAGTTTTTCTGTGAATCTAAAAGTTTACCGTTTGATAAAAATAAAGTTGTGTCAGGCTGGGGCTATCCAATTTGATAGACAGGGGTGCCGAATGCCTGACACGACTTCTGGAATTGTTGCCGCGCGATTGAACGGTGACGTTTTGAAAACCAACTTTGCGGATTTACATGCGCCGCTTGGCGAGCATGAAGCGACTGTGGCTGCTGACCGCTGTTACTTTTGTTATGATGCACCCTGTGTGACTGCCTGTCCGACGTCGATTGATATCCCGCTTTTCATTCGCCAGATCGCTACGGGTACGTCGGAAGCAGCGGCCAAGACGATCTTTGATCAGAACATTCTGGGCGGCATGTGCGCCCGCGTTTGTCCGACCGAGACATTGTGCGAACAGGCCTGTGTGCGGGAAACGGCCGAGGGAAAACCCGTTGAGATTGGCCGATTGCAGCGGCACGCGACTGATACCGTGATGGCTAAACAGGCGCATCCTTACCAGCGCGCGGCCTCGACAGGCAAACGGATAGCGGTTGTCGGTGCTGGGCCTGCTGGTCTTGCTGCGGGGCACCGTTTGGCCATGTTAGGCTCTGACGTGACTATTTTTGACGCCCGCACGAAGGCTGGCGGTCTCAACGAATTTGGGATCGCGTCGTATAAATCGACGAACGATTTTGCAGCGCGCGAGGTTGACTGGCTCTTGGGCATTGGTGGGATCACGATTGAGGCAGGAAAGGCGCTGGGCGCTGACCTCTCGCTTGATGATCTGAGCGCGCAATACGATGCGGTCTTTCTCGGTGTTGGTTTGGGTGGTGTGAATAGTCTGTCGGTTGATGGTGAAAACGAAAGCGGTGTGAGTGACGCTGTCGATTTCATCGCAGATCTGCGACAGACGAGCGATCTGGCGTCTCTCCCCGTCGGTCGCGATGTGGTGGTGATCGGCGGCGGTATGACTGCCGTCGACGCTGCCGTTCAATCGAAACTTCTTGGCGCGCGAAACGTGACAATTGCTTACCGACGGGGTCGGGATTGCATGAGTGCCAGCCCATATGAGCAGGATTTAGCGGCCTCGAAAGGTGTGCAGCTGATGTTCAACGTGCAGCCTTCGGCGATCCATCAGGGTGAGATTGAGCTTGCATACACGGATGGCTCTGGTGAGACGGTGCGCATTCCTGCCGATCAGGTGTTTAAGGCGATTGGCCAGACGTTGGTAACAGATGCCGGATTGAAACTGGACGGTCGCAAGATTGCCGTGGACGCACATGGCCGCACGAGTCGTGCGGGCGTATGGGCTGGCGGCGATTGTGCCAGTGGCGGTGATGATCTGACCGTGACGGCAGTGGCAGAAGGCCGCGATGCCGCAATGGATATTCATGCAAGTCTGATGGGAGGCAAGTGAGATGGCTGATCTAACTACGCATTTTCTTGGGATCAAAAGCCCGAACCCGTTCTGGCTCGCCTCTGCGCCGCCGACTGACAAGGAATACAACGTGCGCCGCGCGTTCGAAGCAGGTTGGGGCGGAGTCGTCTGGAAGACCTTGGGCATGGAAGGCCCGCCTGTCGTCAATGTGAATGGCCCGCGATACGGTGCGATTTACGGGGCGGATCGGCGCTTGATGGGGCTTAATAACATTGAGCTGATTACCGACCGGCCGCTGGAGGTAAACCTCGAAGAGATCACCCGCGTGAAGGCGGATTACCCTGATCGTGCCATAATAGTGTCGATTATGGTGCCGTGCGAGGAGCAGGCTTGGAAAGATATCCTGCCGAAAGTGGCTGCCACGGGGGCCGATGGGATCGAGCTTAACTTTGGATGTCCACATGGGATGTCAGAGCGCGGCATGGGTGCTGCTGTGGGCCAGGTGCCGGAATATATCGAGATGGTGACCCGCTGGTGCAAGCAATATTACGACAAGCCCGTGATCGTCAAACTGACCCCGAATATCACTGATGTGCGCAAACCTGCGGCGGCGGCGAAGCGCGGCGGGGCAGATGCGGTGAGCCTGATTAATACGATCAATTCGATCACTTCCGTCAATTTAGACACGATGTCTCCCGAGCCCTCGATTGACGGCAAAGGATCGCATGGTGGCTATTGCGGCCCTGCGGTGAAGCCGATTGCAATGTCGATGGTGTCAGAGATTGCCCGCCATCCCGAGACACATGGCCTGCCCATTTCGGGCATCGGCGGCGTGACGACATGGCGCGACGCGGCGGAGTTTATGGCGCTGGGTTGCGGCAATGTGCAGGTCTGCACGGCTGCGATGACCTATGGCTTTAAGATCGTTCAAGAAATGATCTCGGGTCTGTCCCAGTGGATGGATGAAAAGGGGTTCGAGAACACCTCCGAATTTGTCGGCATGGCTGTTCCGAATGTCACAGACTGGCAGTATCTGAACTTGAATTACGTCGCCAAAGCCAAGATTTCGCAGGACGATTGTATCAAATGCGGCCGCTGCTATGCCGCCTGCGAAGACACATCGCATCAGGCGATTGCGATGTCCGCTGACCGCGTGTTCGAAGTGATTGATTCCGAATGTGTGGCCTGCAACCTTTGTGTTGATGTCTGTCCCGTTGAGAATTGCATCACAATGGAACCGATGAAAGCAGGCGAAGTTGATCCGCGCACGGGCAAGGTTGTATCGGACACATACGCCAACTGGACGACCCACCCAAATAATCCGGGTGCCGTGGCGGCAGAGTAACTAGAGGCTTATCTGCTGCCCTAGCTCAACGACGCGTTCTGATGGAATCCGGTAGTAATCGGGCGCATTGCTCGCGGTTTTGGACAAGGTGACAAAGAGGCGCTTTTGCCAGAGCCATAGGCCTGGCTTGTCCGATATTTTAAATGACCGTCTGTTGAGAAAGAACGATGTTGTCATGATGTCAAATTTGAGCGCGGTCTTGAGGGCGACTGGCACGTTCGGACGATCCATGTAGCCAAATGTAACCCGACACCGGATGAATTCATCCGATAGCTGTTTGACGACCACTTGGTGCTCTGGGCTGACATGGGGGCGATCTGCGGTCGCGACAGTGACGACGATATTACGGGCGTGCAGAACGCCATTGTGCTTGAGATTGTGCAGCAAAGCCGGCGGCGCCATGATCGGCTCTTGGGTCAGAAAGATCGCCGTTCCAGAAGTTTGCGCCAAGTTTTCGCTGCCATCCAAAGATGTAATCAGACTTTTCAGCGGCACAGAGCTATCTGCCGACTTCTTTTGGACCAGCGCAGAACCGCGCACCCACGTGCCCATCGCTGTTGCCAAAAGGACCGCGATCAGGATCGGTAAATACCCGCCATCAATGAACTTTGTCAGGTTCGCGGCCAGCAATAACCCTTCGATAACAAGCAGCGGGCCAAAGATCATGGCCGCGAAACTGGTGCGCCATGACCACAGGAAACGGTAGACGATGAATGCTAGCACTGTCGTGACGATCATTTCGCCTGTGACTGCGATTCCATAGGCCGTTGCCAGCCGCGCAGAGCTACCAAATGCCAGAACGAGGATGATGACGAAAAAGAGCAATATCGAGTTCATGCGGGGGATGTAGATTTGGCCGCGCTGGGTCTCAGAGGTGTGCTGCACTTCCATCCGCGGCAATAGTCCCATTTGAACGGCCTGATAGCCCACGGAAAATGCGCCAGTGATAACCGCTTGGCTGGCGATGACAGTTGCGATTGTCGCGAACCCGATGAACGGCGCGAGCGCCCACGCGGGCACCATCAAAAAGAATGGATTGCTCGCCGCACTTGGATCCGCGAGCACCAAGGCGCCTTGTCCAAGATAAGACAGCGCAAGTGACGGGAAGACGACAAAGAGCCATGCCAAGCGGATTGGCTTGCTACCAAAGTGCCCCATATCCGCATAAAGCGCCTCTGCCCCGGTGATCGCCAAAAAGACCGAGCCAAGCACAGGCAACGATGCCGCGCCGTGGTTGAAGAGGAATTGCAGTCCGGGCACAGGGCTGAATGCCTTCAGGATGGTGGGATCATCTGCGATGTGGGATAGTCCTAAGCCCGCCATGACGAGAAACCAAACCAGCATGATCGGCCCGAACAATCGGGCGATCCCCGCCGTCCCGCGACGTTGCGCCCAAAAGAGTGTTGTGATAATCGCGAGCGTCGTCGGGATCACATAAGGCTCGAAATGCGGCGCGATGAGTTTAATGCCTTCGACCGCCGAAAGGATCGAGACTGCGGGCGTGATCACTGCATCGCCAAAAAACAGCGAGGTACCAATGATGCCCAGACCCAGCAGCCAAGGTGTGCGCCCCTTGAGTGCGCGTTGGCCAAGCGCCAAAAGCGACAATGTGCCACCTTCTCCACGGTTGTCTGCCCGTAAAATAAGCGTCACATATTTTAGAGTCACGATGAGAATAAGCAGCCACAAAAGCAAAGAAACGATCCCGATCACCTCTTCGGGGCCTGCGCGTCCGCCGCGCGTTGCAGTCGCCAACCCCTCTCGGAGCGCATATCGCGGGCTTGTCCCGATGTCGCCGTAGACGACACCAACCGAGCCCAATGAAAGCGCGACTGTAGAACTGTGGTGGGAGCGTTTGCCGTGTGCAGCGGCGAAAACAGGAGACATGACCGTTGGCCAATTAGGAATTCTCGCGCTGATTTATGCCTGCTTTGATCCACTCACAAGGGGCATTATTTTAGGGTGCCAATGTGCGTCGTAACATATGTTCCATAAAGGTCGCGGCCTCTGGAAAAGGATCGTCGCGCCCCAAGACCGCACGCACTTGCACGTCAAAATCAGCGTAATGCTGGGTCTGCGCCCAGATCAAAAACAACAGGTGATATGGGTCTATTGCTGCTATTCTGCCTGCTTTTGCCCATCCGTTGATGACCGTTGCCTTTTTGTCGACGAGCGCATTGAGCGCAGGCATTGAATCGCCCAATCGTGGTGCGCCTTGTAAAATTTCATTCGCAAAAAGACGGCTCTCACGCGGGAAATCGCGACTCAATGCAAGTTTCCGTTTGGCATATCCGAGAATTTCTTCGATCGGGTCGCCTGAGTCGTTCATCTTGCGCAAGGGATCGAGCCACGTGGAAAGCAGGCTGGTCAACAACTGCTGGTGGATCTCTTCCTTGGACGGAAAGTAATAAAGCAGGTTCGGCTTTGACAGCCCCGCAGCCTCTGCAATTTGATCAAGGGTCGCACCGCGAAAGCCGAATTGCGAAAACACGTCCAGTCCAGCCGAAAGGATGGCGGCGCGGTTCTTCTTCTGGATACGTGTTTCTGGTTTTTTCATCTCGATCCAGCTTATGCACAATATTTTACCATTTCTCAAAAAAAAACGACCACTTGGTGTTAAACACCGCTGTTTGACCAAAATCTGTGCGGAAAACTTGACAGATATTTGCTCCCTGATAGCGTAGCTTTGACCGGATGGTCAAAACATAACTGTTTGGCGGGCGGTTTCCTCCCCGAGCCTGCCAAACGGTTTCCCGAAAGGAGAAACTGATGACTGCCCCTGCACAGAATTTACGGATTAACCCAGAGCGGCTCTGGGATAGTCTGATGGAAATGGCCAAGATCGGCCCCGGTGTTGCAGGCGGGAACAACCGGCAGACTTTGACGGATTTTGACAGCCAAGGGCGGCACTTGTTTCAGGATTGGTGCAAGGCTGCGGGCTGTGAGATGGGCCTTGACCAGATGGGCAATATGTTTGCGCGCCGTGAGGGCACCGATCCGGAGGCGCTGCCTGTCTATGTTGGCTCGCATCTGGATACGCAGCCAACTGGCGGTAAATATGACGGTGTCCTTGGTGTCCTTGGCGGGCTTGAGATTTTGCGCACGATGAATGACCTCGACATCAAGACCAAGCACCCGATTGTCGTGACGAACTGGACGAATGAAGAGGGCACGCGCTACCCGCCGGCGATGCTTGCCTCGGGTGTGTTTGCGGGTATGCACGACCAAGACTGGGCCTATGACCGCTTTGACGCAGAGGGTAAAAAGTTTGGCGATGAGTTGCAGCGGATTGGCTGGCGTGGCGATGAAAAAGTGGGGGATCGCAAGATGCACGCCTTCTTTGAATTGCATATCGAACAGGGGCCGATTTTGGAGGCTGAGGGCAAGCAGATTGGCGTCGTCACCCATGGTCAGGGGCTTTGGTGGTTAGAGGTCACGCTGATTGGTAAAGACGCTCATACAGGGTCTACACCAATGAATATGCGGGTGAATGCGGGTCTTGGCATGGCGCGGATGACCGAGCTTGTGCATACGATTGCGATGGACAATCAACCGGGTGCGGTAGGCGCGATTGGCCAGTGCAATGTCTATCCCAATAGCCGCAATGTGATTCCCGGAAAATGCGTGTTTACGATTGATTTCCGTTCGCCTGATTTGGCGAAATTGACTGCCATGCGCGCAAGGTTTGAGGCCGAAGCGGCTGCAATTGCTAAGGCTTTGGGGCTGGCTATGACGATAGAGCCTGTCGGCCATTTTGACCCTGTGACCTTCGATGAGGGCTGCGTAACGGCGGTGCGCAGTGCGGCCGAACGCTTGGGTTATTCCCACATGGATTTGATTTCTGGTGCCGGACATGATGCCTGCTGGATCAATCTCGTTGCGCCCACCGCAATGGTGATGTGCCCATGCGTCGATGGGTTAAGCCATAATGAAGCCGAGGAGATTTCCAAGGAATGGGCGGCGGCTGGTGCGGATGTGCTTTTTCACGCCGTGATTGAAACGGCAGGGATTGTTGTGTGAGGATCGCAGGCGTCATGGTCTTGCTCTCTGCCTGCGCCCGTCCACCTGCGGCACCCCGCTTCTTGCCGCTATCTGTCGAAGAGGCCCTGCCAAGCGACAATGATCGCACCGGGGTCAACCGCGACCCGATTTGTATTCCGCTCTAAAGGAGACCCAAGATGTCCACAGTGATCAAGAATGGAACGATTGTAACGGCCGATCTGACCTATAAGGCGGATGTGCTGATCGAAGGTGGCGTGATCACACAGATCGGGCCGAACCTGTCGGGTGACGAGCAATTGGATGCGACCGGATGTTATGTGATGCCCGGCGGTATTGACCCGCATACCCACCTTGAGATGCCGTTTATGGGCACCTATTCCACGGATGATTTCGAGAGCGGCACCCGTGCGGCGCTTTCGGGCGGCACGACAATGGTTGTCGATTTTTCATTGCCTGCGCCCGGTCAGGGGCTGCACGATGCGCTTCAAATGTGGGACAACAAATCAGGCCGCGCGAATTGTGATTATTCGTTCCATATGGCCGTCACTTGGTGGGGCGAGCAGGTTTTCAACGAGATGGAAACCGTGATCCGTGATCGCGGAATCAACACGTTTAAACACTTCATGGCCTATAAAGGCGCGTTGATGGTGAATGACGACGAGATGTATGCCTCGTTCAATCGTTTGGCCGAGCTTGGTGGAATCGCGATGGTCCATGCCGAGAATGGTGATGTTGTCGCGGAACTCTCTGCCAAATTGCTGGCGGCTGGCAATACCGGCCCAGAGGCGCACGCCTATTCCCGCCCGCCGCAGGTCGAGGGTGAAGCGACTAATCGCGCGATTATGATCGCCGATATGGCAGGCGTTCCGCTTTATGTGGTGCATACCTCTTGCGAGGATTCCCACGAGGCAATTCGCCGTGCGCGGATGCAGGGCAAGCGCGTTTGGGGCGAGCCGCTTATCCAGCATTTGACCTTGGATGAGAGCGAGTATTTCAACCAAGATTGGGATCATGCCGCGCGCCGCGTGATGTCGCCGCCGTTCCGCAATAAACAACATCAAGATAGCCTTTGGGCGGGTCTGCAAAGCGGGTCCTTGAGCGTGGTCGCCACGGATCACTGTGCGTTCACGACCGAGCAGAAACGTTACGGCGTCAGCGATTTCACCAAGATCCCCAATGGTACAGGTGGGCTAGAGGATCGGATGCCGATGCTTTGGACTTACGGCGTCGCCACTGGCCGTTTGACGATGAACGAATTTGTCGCCGTCACCTCGACGAATATCGCCAAGATTTTGAATTGTTACCCGAAAAAGGGCGCGGTTCTGGTTGGTGCTGATGCCGATCTGGTGGTCTGGGACCCTGAGAAAGCCAAGACGATTACGGCCAAGACCCAGCAGTCCGCGATTGATTACAACGTGTTTGAAGGCAAGGAGGTGAAGGGCCTGCCAAGGTTCACGCTGACACGCGGGCAGGTCGCGATTTATGACGGTGAGGTTCGTACCCAAGAAGGCCACGGCAAGTTTGTAAAGCGTGAGCCGAATACGGCGGTGAACAAGGCGCTGTCATCATGGAAAGAACTGACCGCGCCGCGCCCTGTTGAGCGGTCGGGTATTCCTGCGAGTGGTGTCTAACTTGATCATTTCAGCCAAAAACCTCGATCTGACGTTTCAGACGAACGATGGTCCTGTGCACGCGCTTAAGGATGTGAACCTTGAGATCGAAAAGGGTGAGTTTGTTTCGTTTATCGGGCCGTCTGGTTGCGGTAAGACGACTTTTTTGCGATGTATCGCGGGGCTGGAGCAGCCGACGGGCGGGCAGATTTCCGTGAATGGAATGACCCCTGATGAGGCACGCAAAGCGCGCGCTTACGGCTACGTCTTCCAGGCCGCAGGGCTTTATCCTTGGCGCACGATTGGTGGCAATATCAAGCTGCCTTTGGAAATCATGGGGTTCTCGAAGGCGGAGCAAGCCGAGCGTGTGGCCCGCGTTATGGAATTGGTCGATCTGTCAGGGTTCGAGAAGAAGTTTCCTTGGCAGTTGTCTGGCGGCATGCAGCAGCGGGCGAGTATCGCGCGGGCGCTGGCGTTTGATGCTGATATCTTGCTGATGGATGAGCCGTTTGGGGCGCTGGATGAGATCGTGCGTGACCATTTGAACGAGCAGTTGCTCGCACTTTGGGCAAGGACTGAAAAGACGATTGGGTTTGTGACCCATTCGATCCCCGAAGCGGTGTATCTCTCGACAAAAATAGTCGTGATGTCGCCAAGGCCAGGGCGGATCACAGATGTGATCGACAGTCCGCTACCCCGCGAACGCCCTTTGGATATTCGCGACAGCAAAGAGTTTATAGAGATCGCGCACCGCGTGCGTGACGGCTTGCGGGCGGGGCATCAAGGCGATGTTTAAGCGCTCTATCCTGCCAGTTTTAGCGGTGTTGGGTGTCATTATTGCGCTTTGGTATGCGACGTGCATTCCGATGAATGCGGCGTGGACGATCCAGCAGCTTGAGCGGTCTGGAGAGACGATGACAACGACCGAGCACATCGTCGATTCTTGGTCGCAGGAACGGCCAAGGTTGCCCGCGCCGCATCAAGTCGCGGCCGAGCTCTGGGATACGACGGTGATGAAATCCGTCACGTCGAAAAAATCGCTAGTCTATCATGGGTGGATCACGTTGAGTGCGACGCTTTTGGGCTTTGGGATCGGAACGACTTTGGGCGTGCTTTTGGCCATCGGGATCGTGCATAGCAGGACGATGGATATGAGCGTGATGCCATGGGCGATTGTCAGTCAAACGATCCCGATTATCGCGATTGCGCCAATGATTATCGTGGTGCTCTATTCCGTCGGGGTTCAAGGCTTGCTACCAAAAGCCGTTATTAGTGCCTACTTATCGTTCTTTCCCGTTGTCGTTGGCATGGTCAAAGGGCTGCGCAGCCCTGATGCCATGCAGCTTGATTTGCTGCGGACATATTCGGCCAGTAATGCGCAGCGGTTGTGGCTGCTGCGGCTGCCTGCGTCGGTGCCTTACCTGTTTGCCTCGCTGAAAATCGGCGTTGCCGCATCGCTGGTCGGGGCGATTGTCGGAGAGTTGCCGACAGGCGCGGTGCGTGGTTTGGGCGCACGCCTACTTGCGGGCTCGTATTACGGTCAAACTGTGCAAATCTGGTCGGCCCTGTTTGCGGCGGCCATACTTGCCGCGGGGCTGGTTATTTTGGTTGGGCTGATTGAGCGCATGACACTACGCAAGATGGGAGAGCGCCCGTGATTTACATTGTCGGCGCTTTGATTTTGTGGGCGATGGGCTGGGGGCTCAATGCGCGGTTAGCCAATGGGCCCCATGCAAAACGCCGCACGGTGCAAATCGCGGTGCCCGTGATCTTTGGTGTGACGATTTTGCTGATCTGGGAACTGATCGTGCGGGGGCTGTCTGTGCCTTTGGTGATCCTGCCACCGCCGAGCATGATTGCGGCGACGTTTGGGCAGAGTCTGCCAATCCTTTGGGCCGACTTTGTGCAGACCTTTGTAAAGGGCGCTTTGTCGGGGTTTTTCATCGGTGGGCTGGCGGCGTTTCTTCTTGCGATTGTCGTTGATCGGTATGATTTTCTGCGTCGGGGGTTGCTTCCCGTTGGCAACTTCATGGCCGCATTGCCGATTGTCGGGACCGCGCCGATCCTTGTGATGTGGTTCGGGTTTGACTGGCAATCGAAAGCGGCTGTCGTTGTGGTGATGGTGTTCTTCCCGATCCTCGTGAATACGGTTGCGGGGCTGCGTGATACGTCGGACATGCAGCGAGATTTGATGCGGACCTATGGGGCGAGCTATGGGCAAACCCTTTTCAAGCTACGCCTGCCTGCTGCGATGCCGTTTATTTTCAATGGGTTGAAGATAGCGACGACTCTTGCGCTTGTGGGGGCGATCGTGGCTGAGTTTTTCGGCTCTCCGACGCTTGGCATGGGCTTTCGAATTTCGACGAGTGTGGGGCAGTTGGCCCTTGATATGGTCTGGGCCGAGATCGTTGTCGCGGCACTGGCGGGAAGCTTTTTCTATGGTGCGATTGCGCTGATCGAAAAAGGGGTGACGTTTTGGCACCCTTCACAACGAACATAAGAAACGATTCGGCACGGGCTCAACAATTCAACTGACTTGGAGGTCAATACGATGAAAACGATGATGTTAGCGGCGGCTGTTGCGGCTGGTTTTGGTGGGGCAGCGTTTGCGGAAACGTCCCCGAATGATGTAAAGCTTCAGTTGCAGTGGGTCACGCAGGCTCAGTTCGCGGGCTATTATGTGGCGCTCGACGAAGGGTTCTATGAGGAAGAAGGGCTGAATGTGACCATTCTTCCTGGTGGCCCTGATATTGCGCCGCCGCAGGTTCTTGCCGGTGGCGGGGCTGATGTCATGCTCAACTGGATGCCATCTGCGCTCGCGGCCCGCGAGAAGGGCCTGCCTGTGGTGAATATCGCCCAGCCGTTCAAGACATCCGGTCTGATGCTGACGTGTTGGAAAGATACGGGCATTACCTCTGTCGAAGATTTCAAAGGCAAGACGATTGGCGTTTGGTTCTTTGGCAATGAATATCCGTTCCTGTCGTGGATGTCGCAGGCAGGTATTTCGACGGATGGCGGCGAAGACGGCGTGACGGTCCTCAAGCAGGGGTTTAACGTCGATCCGTTGTTGCAGCGTCAGGCCGATTGCATTTCGACGATGACGTATAACGAATATGGTCAGGTTCTGGACGCGGGGATTTCTGCGGATGATCTGGTCACGTTCAAATATGAAGAGCAGGGCGTTGCCACCTTGGAGGATGGTATCTATGCGCTTGAAGCCAATCTTGAAGATCCCGTTTTCGTCGACAAGATGGTCCGCTTCGTGCGCGCTTCGATGAAGGGTTGGAAGTGGGCCGAAGCGAACCCAGAGGCCGCGGCGGCCATTGTCTTGGACAATGATGAAACCGGGGCGCAGACCGAAGCCCATCAGGTCCGCATGATGGGCGAGATCGCAAAGCTGACAGCAGGTTCAAACGGGGCTCTGGATGAGGCCGACTATCAGCGCACCGTTGATACGCTTCTGGCTGGCGGTTCTGATCCTGTGATTTCGGCAGCACCTGAGGGCGCTTGGACGCATGCAATCACGGATGCGGCCCTGAATTAAGCGGCGAATTTTACCGAATGAGGGCGCGCCGCAGCGATGTGGCGCGCTTTTTGTTCTCTGGGAGCCTCCGGCGGGAGTTTGATTGGACATAGAAAGCCCTAAGTGTCGCATTTGGGATGGTCAGCGCTCTTGTGTGGTGATTGTTTGCTGCGAAACGGAAATGGGTGTGAAATGGCTTATCTTTTGGGTGTGGATACGGGCGGGACTTATACGGACGCCGTTGTGCTTGACGAGGCGACGGATCAGGTTTTGGCGAGCGCTAAATCATTGACGACGCGTCCTGATTTGGCGCTCGGCGTGGGTCGCGCGATTGATGCTGCGATTGCGGATTCGGGCATTGATCCCACGGCGGTCGCGATGGTGTCGCTTTCAACCACTCTTGCCACCAATGCGCTTGTTGAAGGACAGGGCGGGCGAATTGCTTTGATCTTTATTGGCTTCGACCCTGCCGAACTTGGGCGTGCCGGCTTGATGGACGCCTTGCGCGGCGACCCGGTTATTACGCTCGCTGGCGGGCATACTCATTCAGGCAATGAGGTCGTGCCGCTTGATATGGCGGCGCTTTCGGAGGCTATCAACGCTTTGGATGCTGGGATGACCGGATTTGCGGTCGCTGCGAGTTTTGCGACCCGTAATTCGGCGCATGAAATCGCTGCACGCGATCTTGTTCGGGAATTGACAGGTAAGCCCGTGACCTGTTCCCACGAATTGTCGAGTGCCTTGGGGGGACCAAAGCGGGCGCTGACTGCGGTTTTGAATGCCCGTTTGATCGGCATGATTGATGGGCTGATTGGCGCGTGTGAAGGACATCTCGTTAAGAGAGGCATTTCTGCCCGGCTCATGGTTGTGCGTGGCGATGGTGCGCTGGTCTCGGCGGATGTTGCGCGCGAAAAGCCGATTGAGACGATTTTGAGCGGACCTGCCGCATCTATTGCTGGCGCAAGCTGGTTGACGGGCGAGATGAATGCCTTGGTGTCCGATATCGGGGGCACGACGACGGATGTGTGTCTATTGCAGGGCGGAAAGCCCAAAATTGATCCACAAGGCGCCCGTGTCGGTCCCTACCGCACCATGGTTGAAGCGGTCGCGATGCGCACCACTGGCCTTGGCGGAGATAGCGCCGTGCATGTCGTTGATGGATTGGATGGCGGGCTGCGGCTTGGCCCGCGGCGTTTGATGCCGATTTCTCTCGCAGCGCGTGACTATCCGGAATTGGTTCACGGTGTTCTGGATCGCGCCATGGGGTCGGATGTGCCTGCGGCAGACGATTGCCAGTTCGCCATCCCTATGTGGGGCGGCTTTCCGCAAGGGCTGGACCCACGCGAGACCGCTGTTGCGACCCGCTTAGCAGAGGGTCCCTTGCGTGTCGGTCATGCCGTCACCAGCCGTATGGAGGCGCCCGCTTTAAGCCGATTGGTCGCACGCGGCATGGTGATGATTTCTGGCGTCACGCCGTCGGATGCATCACATGTTCTAGGGCGTGTGGACGCTTGGGACAAAGAAGCAGCAATTAAGGCTTTGACGCTGTTTGCGCGTCGCCGCAATGGGGCAGGGCAGAGATTGGCCCAAAGCGCCGAAGAGATGGCCACTGCGATCATTGACCAATTAACACACCAGACGGTTGATTGCCTGTTACAGGCTGCATTCGCCGAGGACGAGCGCGACTGGGGGCAAGCGCCCGATGCGCTTGCCAAGCATGTCTTGACGACTGCCGGTATGGACCAGCATCGCGGCGTTGTCGAAGTTGACCTGAGACTAGGTGTTCCCGTAATTGGCCTTGGCGCCTCTGCGGGTGCCTATTATGGCGCTGTCGGAGCGCGGCTGAACACCCGCATGATCCTGCCCGAACATGCGGGTGTTGCGAATGCGATTGGTGCAGTTGTGGGCCAAGTCTCCATGCATGTGGCAGGCACGATCACTAGCCCGGGCCTCGGCATATTTGCGGCGCACTTGCCACATGAGGTCGCGCGATTTGCGTCATCCGAGCAGGCGCTGCAGGCGCTTATTGCGGGGCTAACCGAAATCGTTGACGCCGAGGCGCGTGCCGCAGGTGTCGAGGAGGTCCGGATCACCGTTGATCAAGACGTGAGCGAAGTGAATGTGGATGGTCAGTCAATGTTCATCGAGGCAACAGTCAAGGTCACGGCACAGGGGCGCCCGCGCATCGCGGAGGGTTAAGGTTTCAGAATTGAGTGGCTTGTCACATTCCCGTTAGGCCGATTGTGCATTGCTTGCGGGTAGGTCACAAGAAAGCGAACTCAACAGGTGTAATGTTGCCATGCTCGACCGATATGCCCGACCACTGATTGATCCACCGTTGAATGCGGCTGGTAAAGTGCTTGCCAATACGGGTTTGACGGCGAATTTGGTTACGCTGATTGGCGTTTTTTTGGGTCTATTTTCCGCTGTTTTGATTGCAAGTCACCAGCCATTGATCGCACTGGTTTTCATCTTGGCCAGTCGGGTTGCGGATGGATTGGATGGTGCGATTGCGCGGGCAACGCGTAAGACCGACTTTGGCGGATACCTCGATATCACCGCAGACTTCTTGTTCTACGGGGCGGTCCCTGCGGCGTTTGTTTTTGCTGATCCGGCATCAAACGGTGCGGCTGGGGCGTTCCTTCTTACGGCGTTCTATTTCAATGGCGCAAGCTTTTTGGGATATGCTCTGCTTGCGGAAAAGCGCGGCGATACAACGAATGCACAAGGCCAAAAGTCGCTCTATTATTCGAACGGGCTGCTCGAAGGCACAGAGACGATTGTCTTTTTCGCGCTTCTTTGCATTTTTCCGCACCAATTCGCACTGCTTTCCTACATCTTTGGAGGGCTTTGCTTTGTGACGGCTGTCTTGCGGCTTGTTGCCGCCCAAAAAAACTACTCTGATTGAAGGATAATCAATGAAATACCTAGCCTTTCTTGCGGCTCTTGTCGCGCCTGTTGCGGCCCTGTCAGACCCTAATCCAGCTGATTGGGATGCTGTTCTGGCCGATGCACAAGGCGAAACAGTGTATTGGAATGCTTGGGGGGGATCGACCACCACAAACGATTTTCTTGCTTGGGTCGGGTCTCGGGTCGTTGAGGACTTTGGCGTTACCTTGGAACACGTCAAGCTGACGGATACGGCAGATGCTGTGACCCGCGTTTTGTCTGAAAAGCAGGCAGGCGAGGACAGTGACGGTGCAATTGACCTGATCTGGATTAACGGGGCAAATTTTGCGGCGATGAAAAACGCAGACCTCTTGTTCGGGCCCTATGCTGAGCAGCTCCCAAATTGGGCGCTTGTCGATGTCGCAGGAAAGACAGTGCAGTCCGATTTCACCGTGCCTGTTGATGGATATGAGAGCCCTTGGGCGATGGCCCAAGTTGTGTTCGTTCATGATACCGCCGATATGCCAGAGCGCGTGGGCTCTATGGCGGCCTTGCTAGAGTGGGTCAAAGCCAATCCGGGGCGCTTTAGTTACCCACAGCCGCCAGATTTTTTGGGGACCACGTTCCTCAAACAGGTTTTGGTTGATATCTTGCCTGATGCGTCGGTCTTGGTTGCGCCCGCGACAGACGAAAACTATGCGGAGGTGACTGCGCCTCTTTGGGCCTATCTGGATGAATTGACGCCTTATCTTTGGCGCGAAGGCAAAGCCTATCCTGCAACTGGAACGGCCATGTTTCCTATGATTACGGATGAAGAGATCGACCTGTCGATTTCCTTTAGCCCTGGTGCGGCGTCGACCGCGATTGCAAATTTTGAGTTGCCTGACACTGTCCGAACTTTTGTGCTTGATAAAGGCACAATCGGAAACGCGTCTTTTGTCGCCATTCCCTACAATTCAGGGTCTAAAGCGGGCGCAATGGTGGTTGCGAACTTCCTCATGTCCCCCGAGGCGCAGGCCCGTGCGCAAGATCCAGCAATTCTTGGCTACGGGACGGTTCTGGATATGGAGGCCATTTCGCCAGACGAGCGTGCGGTCTTTGAAGGGCTCGATTTGGGCATCGCAACGCTGACTCCGGCAGAATTGGGCACGGTCCAAGCTGAACCTCATCCAAGCTGGGCGGTCCGTTTGGCCGATGATTGGGCGAGCCGTTACGGCGTTGCGCAATAAGCTGCCACAACAACAGGGAGGGCGTGACGTATGAAGACCCGACGCGCCCTCCCGTTTTTGCCGGTTTTGACGCTGATTGTCATGCTCGGACCAGTGCTCGCAGGGCTGTTGGGGACAGTATTACCCGCGTTTGGGCATTTGCCCGCTGCAGGGCTGACGGGGCCGACACTCGCGCCCTTTGAGGCGCTGTTCGCTTGGGTCGGCTTGCTGCGTGCCGTGTGGCTTTCGGTGGCCGTTGGGGTTGTTACGACGGTTTTTGCCCTCGCTTTGGTCGCATTGATCACGGCCGGTTGGTCTGGCACGTGGGTTTACCGGATTTTGGAACGCGCGCTTTCGCCGCTCTTGTCCGTCCCCCACGCGGCGGCAGCCTTTGGTTTTGCCTTCCTGATTTCGCCCTCCGGTTGGGTGTCTCGCGCGGTGTCTCCGGCTTTGACCGGGTGGGATCGTCCGCCCGATCTGTTGATCGTGCAGGATGCATGGGGCATGTCGATGATGGCCGGATTGATCATCAAAGAAGTCCCTTTCCTCATGCTGATCATGATGGCGTCCTTGGGACAGATCGACACAAAGCGCAGTGCCGCAATTTTCCAAGCGCTTGGGTATGGTCGTGTCACGGGATGGCTCAAGACTATCTTTCCATTGGTCTATGCGCAAATCCGTCTGCCTGTTTATGTCGTCTTGGCCTACGGCATGTCTGTTGTTGATGTCGCGGTGATTTTGGGTCCGAACACACCGCCGACGCTCTCGGTGCAGATCGTGAAATGGATGTCCGACCCTGACCTTGCCATGCGCCTGCAGGCGGCGGCGGCGGCGTTGCTGCAGCTCTCGCTGGTGCTTGGCGTCCTGATGTTTTGGCGCGTTGGAGAGCGGGTCGTCGGGCAGCTTGGCGCAATGTGGATTGCGACGGGAAGTCTTGGGAAATCCGACACTATCGTGCGTGTTTCTGCATTGGGTGCGGGTGTTTTAGGCGCGCTGATGATCGCGCTCGGATTGGCGTCCTTGGCCGTTTGGTCTGTCGCTGGTTATTGGGGGTTTCCAGACTTTCTACCCGATCAGTTCACGATGCGGAACTGGGACCGTCACGCGGTTGGAACGATGAGCGCCTTGGGCGAAACAGCCATTATCGCGCTGACAGTTGTCTTGGTCGCTCTGGCGCTCACCGTCGGGTGTTTGGAGGCCGAATACCGCTACGATTTGCGGGTGTCTTCGCGCGGCATGTGGCTGTTGTATCTGCCATTACTTGTGCCTCAGACGGCTTTCCTGCCTGGATTGCAGACACTCATGTTGACTGTGGGGGCCGATGTCGGGCGCGCGCCGGTCATGTTTGCGCATCTTGTCTTTGTCTTCCCCTATGTCTTTTTGGCCTTGGCGGACCCGTTTCGTGCGTGGGATAGCCGCATCGGGACGATCGCCGCAGCCTTGGGCGCGCGGCCGGATCGCATTTTGTGGCAAGTCCGTTTGCCAATGCTTTTGGGCCCGATTTTGACAGCCGTGGCTGTCGGAATTGCGGTCTCCGTCGGGCAATATTTACCCACGTTATTGATTGGCGGCGGTCGGATTGAGACATTGACGACAGAGGCTGTCGCATTGGCCTCTGCCGGCGATCGGCGGGCGATTGGTGTTTACGGCCTGATGCAAACGGCAGCGGCTTTGATCCCGTTTGCATTGGCGTTGGCCGTTCCCGCCATCATTTGGCGCAAAAGGAGAGGATTGAGGCATGGATAAGGGTCTATCGCTACAAAGTGTCGAGATCACGAAAGACGGCGCGCGGTTGCTCTCGCTGTCAGAAGATATTGCGCCTGGTGAAGTGCTGACGATCATGGGTCCGTCCGGGGTCGGGAAATCGACGTTGCTTGCATTTGTCACCGGCACGCTTGGGCCCGATTTTGAGGCGACTGGACGCGTCATGCTTGACGGGCATGACATTACCCACGCTCCGCCTTATGCGCGGCGCGTGGGCATTCTGTTTCAAGACGATCTCTTGTTTCCGCATTTCTCGGTCGGGGCCAACCTTGCATTTGGCCTCCGGCCTGGGGGGACCAAGGTCCAGCGCCTTGCAAAGATCGAGGCGGCGCTCGCAGAGGTTGGTCTCGCGGGGTTTGCGGATCGGGATCCTGCAACGCTCTCGGGTGGGCAAAAAGCCCGCGTTGCGCTTATGCGTATGCTGCTCTCGGAGCCCTGCGCGCTTTTGTTGGATGAACCGTTTTCCCGACTGGATGCAACGTTAAGATCGCAAGTGCGTGAGCTTGTATTTTCTCATGCGAAGGCGCGGTCGCTGCCCGTGCTCTTGGTGACACATGACGCCGAAGATGCGGCGGCGGCTCATGGCAAGATAGTGTCTCTTTTACCTATTTAGAGACTATTATTTTGTCAAAATGCTCGGCCATGTAGATATGCAGCCACGGCGTGAACAGATCGGGTGATTGGCTGAGCTCCTGTTGCAGCGCAGCGGGGGTAATCCACCGGACATCATGAACTTCATCAGGGTTGGGCGTGATGTTCATATCATCAGGCGCATCTGCCACGAAGACGTCGACAACCTCATGCTCAATCATGTTGCCGCCCACATCTGCGCGATATTCTAACTTCGCGCGGTGGATGCAATCGAGATTTGTGATGCCCAATTCGTCATTAAGGCGTCGGGCGGCACAGGTCTCGGCGGCCTCGTTCCACGCGGGATGGGTGCAACAGGTATTCGCCCAAAGCCCAGGCGTATGATATTTGTGAAAGGCGCGTTGCTGGATCAAAATCCGCCCGCTGTTCATCACAAAAATGCTCACGGCCTTATGCCGCAAGCCGCGCAAATGCGCGTCGAGCTTTTCAACGGGGGTCAGCGTTCCATCGACCCAAGCAGGAATGAGAATCGTATGGGTCATTTCTGTCATATAGTCGGACTTGCAGCCCTTTTGAACCATGGGACAGCCAGAGATATTATTTGCTTGAATCTCTGTCTGCATAGCCGCAACCATCATCCAAAGCGGTTTGGAGGACCAGATGACCATAAAAGCAATCGTGTGGGGCGAAAACGTACATGAACGAACAACAAGACCGTGGCAGAGATCTATCCCGAGGGAATGCATAGTGCGATTGCCGCCGCTCTCAATCAAGACGCAGGGATTACGGCGACAACAGCCACGCTTCAGGACCCGGAGCACGGGCTGACACAGGCGCGTTTGGCGGACACGGATGTTCTGCTGTGGTGGGGGCATGCCGCGCATGGCGATGTCGCTGATGCGATTGTCGAACGCGTTGCCGATCATGTTAATGCGGGGATGGGGCTGATCCTTTTGCACTCCGCTCACTTTGCAAAGATTTTCAAACGCTTGATGGGAACGCCCTGCAATTTGACATGGCGCGAAGCCGGCGAAAGAGAACGACTTTGGGTGACATCCCGCAATCACCCGATTGCTTTAGGACTGCCTGATCATTTTACCTTGGAAAACGAGGAAATGTATGGCGAGCCATTTGGTGTCCCTGAACCTCTTGAGACGGTCTTTATCAGTTGGTTTCAGGGGGGAGAGGTGTTCCGGTCTGGTCTGACCTATAAGCGTGGCGCTGGAAACGTGTTCTATTTCCGGCCCGGCCACGAGACCTATCCGACCTATCACGATGCGAATATTCAAACGGTTTTGCGTAACGCTGTCCGCTGGGCGCATAACCCCGCGCCACGGATTGTGGGCGTCAATGATGCGCCAAATGTGCCAGTTGAAGCCGCATTAGAGCCGCTTGTGGCGCGCGGACCGCGCTTGCACCAAGACGGCGAGGAGGGTTTGCGTTGAGTACGATACGCGTTTTAATCGTCGGCACCGGCAGCATGGGCAATTGCCACGCAGAAGCCTATGCGGACATGCCAGGTGTGATGGTCGTTGCGGGCGTTGACACCGATCCGGTGCGCCTTGCTGCATTTCAGAAGAAACATGCCGTTTCGCACGCTTTCGGATCTGTTTCAGAGGCAATTGCATGGGGTGGTTTTGATGCGGTGTCGAATGTGACGCCTGACGCCATTCACCATCCGACGACCTTGCCGCTGCTGGCTGCGGGCAAACATGTGTTGTGTGAAAAGCCGCTGGCATCTAACGCCGCAGATGCACTTGAAATGACCCAAGCCGCCTTGCGCGCTGGCGTGGTGAATATGGTGAATTTGTCCTATCGCAACGGACCCGCTCTTATTGCGGCGCAAAAGCTGGTTGCAGATGGGCAGATCGGCGAGGTCCGCCACTTCGAGGCCTCATATCTGCAAAGTTGGCTCACGCAGCCCGCATGGGGTGACTGGCAGACAGAAGACCAATGGCTTTGGCGGTTGTCAAAGTCGCATGGGTCGATGGGCGTGCTTGGCGACGTTGGCGTGCATATTCTGGATTACGCGACCTTTGTTGCGGGCGCCGTTGTCGCGTCCGTCTCTTGTCGCCTGACGACCTTCGATAAGGCAAAGGACGGACGCATTGGTCACTATGTCTTGGATGCGAACGACAGTATGAACATGCACGTCCGTCTTGCAAACGGGGCCGTCGGGGTGGTGCATGCCAGCCGCATGGCGACCGGAC
>JAQXBV010000127.1 GCA_029252195.1 Yoonia sp. | reverse complement strand
CACCATATTTTTCAATGACTTAGCTGATAATTGAGCGCACCTGAAATTCTTTCAGCGAGACGCTCAGCGAGACAAATCTGCGTGGCATTGCGCAAACCAACCACAAACATTGACAAGTTGATTCCCGACCACTCACGCGCGTGGCGGCGTGCTCGGCGTGTGTGTGATCGCCTCAGCACTGCCAAGCTAACCATCAAAGCAGACGATGGCGCTGCTGTTGCTGCATGGCCGTAGACCACCACATGTCATCGTGACCGATCTACTGCGGTCTTATGGCGCCACGATGAAGGTTAAGGGCAATGTCGACAAACAGGAAACTGGCCGCTGGCTCAACAATCGAGCTGATAATTCACACTTGCCGTTTCGACGAAGAGAGCGGCACATGCTTCGATTTAGGCGCATGCGAACTCGTAGAATGCAAGGAGCTTAAAGAAACCAATCGCTGCACTTGCAGAGGAGTGGCGCTTCGGCGGCAATGAGCTAAAAGTGTCTGAATGCTGCAGCATTACTAATCTCCACTTTCAGTCCCTGCATTTAAATAAGGATAATAAGAAATGGCAGCTAATGAGTGATCCTAACGATCTGCAGGCCTTGCTTGATGAAGCATGGCGCCACCTGAGACGCGGTGTGGCCGACAGCCGTTCACCGGCGCGTTGCCCCACATTTGCAACCGTCGCACCGGATGGAACACCCGAGGCGAGGACTGTGGCGCTGCGCGGTGCTTCCCGCTCGCAATCTGTTCTTGAGGTCCACACGGATATTTCAACGTCCAAAGTCGCCGCGCTGCAACACAATCCAAAAGCCGCATTTCACGTGTGGGTACCACGCTCAGATTTGCAAATTCGGATCACTGCAACCGTGGAAATCCAAACAGGGAGCGACGCCAAACAAAAATGGGATCGCGTACCCGAAGGTTCGCGGGTTTCTTATGGCACACGACCGACGCCGGGCACCTCCATTTTAGATGCATTCGCTTACGAAAAGCCAAGCGACAGTGAGCGCTTTGCCGTCTTGAGGTGTAATTTGTTGGAGATAGACCTCGTGCATCTTGGGGCACGCCATCGGCGCGCTGAATTTATTCGCGAAAACGAGTGGGCGGGTACATGGCTGGCGCCATGATTAAAAGACCCTAACGGGCACTGCTTCATTGCGTTGCAGCATTGCTACATGAAGGGCGGAGAGCCGTCGTTCGCTGCGGTTTGTACCGAAGTCTGCTGTGTGGACAAAGCGTCCCTACTTAACGACGAAGTGAATGGCCGTTATTTTTGGTATCTTGTGTCAGCCTCTACTCTGCCAGCATGTTTATTCTATATAAATTCAGGGAATTTGCGCCGAAAATTGCGTCCCTTGCATCTTTCCCTGGCAGGAAACGACGAGACATTTCTATCCATGTCTCATAGGTGGCGGCCATGGTCAGGACCGGCCAGTCGCTTCCCCAAACCAGCCTATGCTGTCCAAACTGTTCAAATAAATCTGCGACGTAGGGCGCCACGGTGGCCGGGGTCCAATTATTGCCCGCTTCGGTCAAAAGGCCGGAAAGTTTGCAATAGGCGTTCGTTTCCGCTGCGATACTGGCCATGTCGGTTGCCCAACCATTGAGACGCGCGCCCGCAATGTCGGGCTTGGCCCCGTGATCAATCACCGTGCGTAATTCGGGATAGCGCGACAAGAGCCTGCGAAGGTTGGGCAGGTGTCGAGGTAATACCAAGGCATCAAAGGTGAGGTCCGCGTCGATCATCGCTTCGAATGCGGGCGCAAGTTCAGCGCGCAGCATCCAGTCATCATCAGCTATATCCTGAATCATCGGGCGCAGGCCCACCAGTTTAGGATATTGGGCAACGTGGGCGATGTCTTTTGCAGCGCTGGGAGCCGCAAAATCGGTCCACCCGACGACGCCCAAAACAAAGGGTGTCGCATCCGCTATCCCGAGCAAGAATTCCGTTTCCGCAACCGTCGGGGCAGCTTGCACAAGGATCGTCCCGTCAATTTCATGTTGCGCTAGATGTGGCGTCAGATCATCGGGCATGAAATCACGATAGAGAGGCTTCAATTCAGGTGTCAGCCAGCCGTAATCGCCGCGTGCAAGCTGCCAAAAGTGCTGGTGTGCGTCGATAATCATGGGCCGATCACACCCTTCTTGAGGATGATATTGCCATATAGCCGCGTCTCGCCTGTTTGAATAATGGCAAAGGCCGATTTTGCGCGGTCATAGAATGCAAAGCGTTCCAATGCCTCCAAAGTTGCAGGGTTATCTGCTGTGGCTATCGTGATTGCCTGAAATTCGGCCACGACCTCTGGCACTGCATCGGGATCATCGACGACTTCCATAACCAGTGCCGGATTTGGCACAAACCGGTCCAGCGGAAGAACAGTCAAAACCGCGTGTAAAACATCCGTCGCGGTCAGCCCATCCAAGCGGTGGCACCGCTGCCCCAGCGCTGTTGCAGGAAAGTTGGCATCGCCAATCACCAACACGTCGCCGTGACCCATCGCACGCAGCGTCCACAGGATATCAGGGGATAGGATCGGCGGGATATGACGCAGCATCTTATGGCTCCTTTGCGCGGGGCGTTATGTTGGGCGGGGGCGTTTTATGGAGTGGGGGCATCGGGGCGGATCAGCCCTTGGGATTTCAGATCAGCCCACAGTGCCGGTGGAATCGGTGTTTCGAAAACTTCAACGTTCTGTCGCACTTCTTGCGCGCTTGATGCGCCCGGAATGACGGATTTGACCGCTGCGTGACCCAATGGAAATTGCAGCGCGGCCGCAATAAGCGGCGTGTTATGATCTTGGCAAACCGCGTTCAAGGCGCGGACACGTTGCAAGATGTGTTCGGGTGCAGGCGCGTAATCAAACCGCGCACCTTCGATCGGCCCAGTGGCGAGGATGCCGGAATTATAAGGCCCGCCCAGAATGATCCCGACATCGCGTTTGAGGCACAGCGGCAAGAACGTCTCAAGCGGGTCTTGTTCAATTAGCGTATACCGCCCCGCAAGCAAAAAGCCGTCAAAGTCCGCTTCTCCCAACAGTTTTTCACAAATTTGCCACGTGTTCACGCCCGCCCCAATCGCGCAAATCCTGTCCGCCGCGCGTAGCTCTGACAGGGCGCGGTAGCCGCCATCCGAAAACAACTGTCGCAGATTGTTGTCCTCGAATGCTTGGCCGTGGGTCCCAGCATCAATGTCATGCAGGAACAGCATATCAATGCTGTCGGCTTTCAGCCGCACGATGCTGTCCTCATAGCTGCGCATGATCCCGTCATAGCTGAAATCAAAGACGATGCGCTTTTGCGGCACATCGACGAAGGCTTCGGGGGTGACGTCCTCGGGCGCGCAGTCTTCTAGAATTCGGCCGACCTTTGTGGACAGGGTCAATTTAGAGCGGTCAAATCGCGCCAGTGCTTGCGCGAAACGTGTTTCGCTGCGCCCCAAGCCGTATTGCGGCGCGGTGTCAAAGTACGTAATGCCTGCGTCCCACGCGGCATCCAACGTCGCCTGCGCATCGTTCTCATTGATCTTGCGATACAGATTACCCAAGGGCGCGCCCCCAAAGCCAAGCTGCGTCAGGGTGACTGGCGTGCGGGTGCGCTGATTGAGCAGATTGGTTTGCGACAGTTTCATTGCGGCGCCTCTTCTTGATTTGAGCGGAAATATTGGGGGTGCTGGCGTTCCAGCGGTTCAAGGCGTGTCATCAGTTGGCGCAAGTGCACAGTCATCGCGGTGCGCGCGGCGTCACTGTCGCGTGCTTTTATGCCAGCCAATATAGCGTGATGTTCCACAAGCGCTTCGGCGGGGCGGCCGCGTTCAGGCAGGATCAACATGCGCGCACGGGTCAGTTGCAGCGACATCTGCCCCGACGTTATGGCAACTTTCGGAAATCCGGTAAACGAAAGAACCATGTTGTGAAACTCCAGATCTCCTTCAAAGAAGCCTTGGAAATCCTTGTCCTCTATCAAAAGCTTTTGCATTTTCAGATTGCGCGACAGCTTGGTCAATTGGCCTTCGGTGCGTTCTTGCGCGACTTTGGCGATGGCGGCGGTTTCGACGGCCTCGCGCAGAAAGCTTTCCTGACGCAGCTCAAACATCGAAAATCGCGAGACCCGGGTGGCGGATTGGGGAACGATGTCGACCAACCCGTCAGAGGACAGCTTGTTCAACGCCTCAGTCACCGGGGACCGCGAAACGCCCAATTGTTCACACACCGCGCCCTTGCGCAGAACAAACCCCGGTTCATAGGCCATAGTTAAAATTTTGTTCCGCAACGCCGTATAAACCCGCTGACCCAAAGGGCCATCCAGCGAATTGATATCAAGCGTAGAAGTGTGGGTCATCATTGTTACCGATCCTTAACTGACATGTTAGTTGACAGGTGCATCAAGTCAAGCTAGCGATATAGTACGAAAACCGAAGCCCCTATGCCAGAGGTCGCCTGCCAGTGAACCAACATTCCCGCCTTTTGATACTGCACCCGCAAGATAATATCGCGGTCGCGTTGGCGGATATGTTTGCGGACCAAATTGATAGCGTGACAGGCGTTAAGGCACTGCAATCCATCAAGCAGGGGCACAAGATTGCGATCCGCGCGATCTATGCAGGACAAAATATTTTACGGTATGGCCAGACAATCGGGCAAGCCACGGCTGATATTGCGGTTGGCGAACACGTGCATGTTCAAAACCTTGGCATGGGCGAACACACTCGCCATTATGCCCATGCGAGTGAGGTCAAGCCCCTCCCTGTTATTGCGCAGGACCGCACCTTTGACGGATATCACCGCGCGGATGGATCCGTGGGCACGCGCAACTACCTTGGAATTTTGACGTCGGTAAACTGTTCAGGTTCGGTGGCGAAATTCATCGCAGAAGCCGCAGAGAAATCCGGCCTGCTCGACGACTTTCCCAATGTTGATGGCATCGTGCCGATCACGCATGGCACAGGCTGCGGTATGTCAGGCAACAATGAAGGCTACGACACCCTGTTTCGCACATTGTCCGGCTACGCCCAGCACCCGAATTTCGGCGGTGTGTTGTTGATCGGGCTTGGTTGCGAGGTCATGCAGATCGCCAATTTGGTGGGCGGACGCACAATCCGCGCGGATGGCGCTTTGCGGTATATGACGATCCAGCAAATTGGCGGCACACGTAAAACCGTCGAAAAAGGCCTTGAGGAATTGCGCAGCATTGCCGAATTGGCAAACACGGCCACGCGTAAACCCGCGCCCGTATCCCACCTCATGGTGGGGATGCAGTGTGGCGGGTCTGACGGGTATTCGGGCATCACGGCCAACCCGGCCCTTGGTGTCGCGTCCGATATTTTGGTGCAGCATGGTGGCACCACGATCCTGTCGGAAACCTCAGAAATCTACGGCGCCGAACATCTTTTGACCCGCCGCGCTGAAACAGTTCAAGTCGGTGAAAAGCTGATTGAGCGGGTGAAGTGGTGGGAAGATTATACCGCGCGCAACAAAGGCGAAATGGACAACAACCCAAGTCCCGGCAACAAACGCGGAGGTTTGACCACCATTCTTGAAAAATCCCTCGGTGCTGTGGCCAAAAGCGGCAGTGCGCCCCTGACGGATGTGTATTTGTTCGGCGAAAAGATCGACAAAAAGGGGTTTGTCTTTATGGATAGCCCAGGTTTTGATCCCTGTTCGGTGACGGGGCAAATCGCGTCAGGCGCGAACCTGATCGCGTTCACCACAGGGCGCGGATCAGTGTCCGGTTATATGCCGACGCCCTGCATCAAAATCGCCACCAATTCAGAAATGTATGCCCGCATGTCCGACGATATGGACATCAACTGCGGTGATATCGTGAGCGACTGGGCCACCCTGCAAGATAAGGGGGCTGAGATTTACGAGATGTTTATCAGCATCGCGTCCGGCAAGAAAACCAAAAGCGAAGAGCTTGGCTATGGCGGTGTTGAATTCGTACCATGGCAAATCGGCGCGGTGATGTGACCATGGGCGGCAAGATGATACTGGAAAACAAAACAATCCTGATCACGGCGGCGGGGCCAGGAAAATGACAAACTTGGTCGAAATGAAGGGCATCGAAAAACGTTTTCCCGGCGTGCATGCGCTGAAGGCTGTGCAATTTGATCTGCGCCCAGGTGAGGTTCATGCCCTGATGGGCGAGAACGGGGCAGGCAAGTCGACCTTGATGAAAATCATGTCCGGCATCTATCCGCGCGATGGTGGCGACATGTTTGTCGATGGCCAGCCCGTTACGCCTGATGGTCCGCGTGCTGCGCAAGACCTCGGCATCGGGATCATTCATCAAGAACTTAGCCTGATGAGTGATCTAACGGCCGCACAAAACGTGCTGATCGGGCGCGAACCCCGTCGCAGTTTCGGGCGGCTGGACGAGGCTGCGCTTAACGCAAGAACCGCGGAAATTTTCGCATCCTTAAACTTAAAAATGGACCCGCGCACGAAAGTTGGCACCCAGACCATCGCCCGTCAGCAATTGATCGAAATCGCCAAAGCGCTGTCTTATGCCCCCCGCGTTTTGATCATGGATGAACCAACTGCGGCGTTGAATGACACGGAAATCAACGAGTTGTTCAAAGTGATCGAAAAGCTGAAAGCGGACGGTGTTGGTATCGTCTACATCAGCCACCGCATGGACGAGATCAAACGCATCGCTGACCGCGTCACGATCCTGCGTGACGGGGCCTATATTGACACAGTCAATGCCGCCGACACACCGCTGTCCACGATCATTCAGTTGATGGTGGGCCGTGAGGTAACGCAGATAACAGTGGATATTCCCGACACATCCCAAAGCCCAATCGCCCTTGAGGTGCGCAATTTGTCACGGGGCAAAGATGTGCGCGATGTAAGTTTCAGTGTCCGCAAGGGCGAGATTTTGGGGTTTGCGGGCTTGATGGGCGCGGGACGCACCGAAGTGGCGCGGATCATTTTTGGGGCTGATCACCGCGACACTGGCGAAATTCTGGTCGCTGGCCAGCCCGTTAACATCCGCACGCCGAACACCGCCGTGCAGGCTGGCATTGGTTATCTGTCCGAGGATCGCAAACATTTCGGCTTGGCCGTGGATATGACGGTGCGCGCCAATATCACCATGGCGGATTTGCGTCGCTTCACCTCCCGAACCGGTGTGTTGAACGAGACGGCGATGGAAATTGTCGCGCTAGCTTACATCGACCGACTAGGCATCCGCACACCGTCTGATTTGCAAGAGGTCAGGCTTCTATCGGGGGGCAACCAACAAAAGGTTGTTATCGCCAAGTGGCTGCTGCGCGATTGCGACGTGTTGATATTTGATGAACCCACACGCGGGATCGACGTCGGCGCAAAATCAGAAATTTACGCACTGCTTGAAGACCTTGCCGCACAGGGGCGCGCGATCATCGTGATTTCGTCCGAACTGCCCGAGGTCTTGCGCCTGTCCCACCGTATTGCGGTGATGTGCGAAGGCCGCCTGACGGGTATTCTGCCCGGAGGTGCCACCACCACCCAAGAACAAATCATGGAATTGGCCACACAGCGCGACACCGCGTCTATGGGTGCAGAGGAATTATTATGACTGCGACAACAACTCAGGCCCCTAAATCAGCACTCGCACGGATCATCGCGGCGGGAACCCATCAACGTGTGTTGGCGTTTGCCAGTCTGGTCATCTTGTTGATCGGCTTTTCCATTGCATCGCCCAACTTTATGCAAACGTCCAACATGATCGCAATTTTGCAGGCTACATCTGTGAATGGTGTCCTGGCGATTGCGGTGACGTTGGTGATTATCACGGGCGGGATCGACCTGTCCGTTGGCACAATGATGACGTTTTGTGCGGTGATTACGGGTGTGGTGCTGACGTATGCAGGCCTGCCGATGATATTCGGTGTCATCGCTGCGGTTTTGACCGGTGCGCTCTGCGGGGCCGCATCCGGTACATTTGTTGCGAAAATGGTAATCCCGCCCTTTATCGCGACCCTTGGGATGATGCTGATCCTTAAAGGGCTGAGCCTCGTTATTTCCGGCACCCGCCCGATTTATTTTAACGACACCCCTGGCTTTAGCGAAATTTCGCGCGGGTCCTTGATCGGGGAGGTCATCCCGTCACTGCCAATCCCGAATGGTGTGTTGATCCTGTTCATAGTCGCAGCTGTAACCGCCTATATTCTGAACCGCACCGTGCTGGGCCGCTATTGTTTTGCACTCGGATCAAACGAGGAATCGGTGCGCCTGTCCGGCGTAAACACCGACCGCTGGAAGATCGTGATTTACGCGCTGGCCGGCGCGATCGTGGGGATCGCTGGCCTGTTGATTGCGTCGCGTTTGAATTCCGCACAACCTGCCCTCGGACTTGGATACGAACTTGAGGCGATTGCAGCCGTGGTAATCGGGGGCACGTCCCTGTCGGGCGGGCGCGGCTCGATCCTCGGCTCTCTCATCGGGGCATTGATTATGGCGGTTCTGACCAACGGTCTGCGCGTGCTGTCCGTGGCGCAGGAATGGCAAACCGTTGTTACCGGCGGAATCATTATTCTAGCGGTCTACGCCGATATGATCCGTCGCAAAAAGTCCAACTAACGAACCTAAAACTCGGGAGAAAAACCGGGACTACAGACAACCAAGGAGGAACCAACATGTTGTCACGTCGTACCCTAATTGGCGCATTGAGCGTCTCAATCGCCCTCGCAACAGCACCCGCTGCCTATGCACAGGACGAAATCTATATTCCGCTGATTTCAAAAGGATTTCAGCACCAATTTTGGCAGGCCGTAAAAGCGGGCGCAGATCAGGCCGCAGACGAATTCGGCGTCCGCATAACCTTCGAAGGCCCGGACAGCGAAACCATGGTCGACCGCCAGATCGACATGCTGGCCGCCGCCCTTGCCAACAACCCCAAGGCCATTGGCTTTGCAGCACTTGACAGTCAGGCCGCCATCCCGCTGCTGCGACAGGCCGCGGACGCGGGCATCCCGGTTGTCGCATTCGACAGCGGCGTTGACAGCGACATCCCCGTCACCACAGCCACCACCGACAACTTGGCCGCTGCCGCCCTTGCCGCCGACAAGATGTCCGAACTGCTGGGTGGCGCTGGCAAGGTCGCCGTCGTGGCGCATGACCAGACCAGCCGCACCGGCATCGACCGCCGCGACGGCTTTCTCAACCGTATGGCCAGCGACCATCCCGGGATCGAGGTCGTGACCGTGCAATACGGCGCAGGCGATCAGCTCACCTCGACAGAGGTCGCCAAGGCGATCCTTATCGCCAACCCCGATCTGGGCGGCATGTTCGGCACCAACGAAGGCTCTGCCATCGGTGTGGTCAACGCGGTGCGCGAAATGGGCACCACCGATCTGGTCGTCATCGGCTACGATTCCGGCAAGGCCCAGACCGATGCGATCCGCGAAGGCCTGATGGCAGGCGCGATTACCCAGAACCCGGTCGGTATCGGCTATGAAACAGTCAAGGCCGCCGTGGCCGCGATCAATGGCGAAACCCTGCCCGCGATCATCGACACCGGCTTTTACTACTACGACCAATCCAACATCGATAACCCTGAAATTCAGGCCGTGTTGTACGATTGATCTAACACACGTCGTAGCCCAGCCACGGTTGGGCTACGACGCCCTTATTTTTGCAGCTTGAGGACCACATGAAATTATTGCGTTACGGCCCAAAGGGGCAAGAAAAACCCGGATGTCTTGATGGGCAGGGGCGCGTGCGCGACCTGTCAGGACATGTTGACGACATCGCGGGTGCTGCCCTTTTGCCCGACGCGATTGCAGGTCTTAAAGCTCTGGACATTACATCACTGCCCATCGTGGACGGCGCCCCGCAAAAGGATTTGAGGCTGGGGCCTTGCGTTGGTCAAATTGGAAAATTTATTTGCATCGGCCTGAACTACGCCGATCACGCGGCTGAAAGCGGTCTCGATGTGCCGCCAGAACCCGTGATCTTCAACAAATGGACGTCAGCGATTGTTGGCCCTGACGACGATGTCGTTATCCCGCGCGGCTCCAAAAAGACTGACTGGGAGGTCGAGCTTGGCATTATCATCGGCAAAGGCAGCGCCTATATTGATGAAGCCGATGCGATGGATCATGTTGCCGGTTTCTGCGTTATCAATGACGTCTCCGAGCGTGAATTCCAAATCGAACGTGCAGGCTCATGGGACAAAGGCAAGGGGTGTGATACCTTCGGGCCGACAGGCCCATGGCTGGTCACGCCCGACGAGGTTGGCGATTTCAATGCCCTCGGACTATGGCTCGAGGTGGATGGCACCCGTCATCAAAACGGATCAACCGCCACGATGGTCTATAAAGTGCCGTACCTGATTTCTTATTGTTCACAGTTCATGAGCCTTCAACCGGGCGACATAATTTCAACCGGCACCCCCCCCGGCGTTGGCATGGGATTAAAACCGCCGACCTATTTGTCAGGCGGCGAGACCCTGCGCCTCGGGATCGATAAGCTCGGAGTTCAAACGCAGAACGTCCGGACCGCCGTTTGAAGTCATAACATGACAACGGCTGGCGGCCTGCGATGCAGCCGTCCGCTGCTAAGCGGTCATTTGTAACGGGACAAACCATCTGGGTTGATGGTGGTGTCTTTTCGCAGGCGGTGTGGCCAAGAGGTAATTAGGCAGCACGCCAAAGCCGAAATAATCGCATGTAAATAAATAAGAGGGACGACCCATGACACACAATCGACTAAGCGGAAAACGCGTATTGGTCACAGCAGCGGGCCAAGGCATTGGACGCGCCAGCGCCCTTGCGATGGCCTCACAAGGGGCGCAGGTTTTCGCCACCGACGTCAATGAAAACGCACTCGCGACATTAAAGGGGGTCGAGACCTTCGTCCTCGATGCGCGCAGCGATGACAGCGTCGCCGAAGGGGTCGCGCGGGCCAATCCGGACGTCCTGTTCAACTGCGCGGGCTTTGTGCATCATGGATCGGTTTTGGATTCCACAGACGAAGACCTCGACTTTGCTCTCGACCTGAACGTGCGCTCTATGATCCGCACGATCCGTGCGGCCTTGCCCGCGATGCTGGGCCGCGGCACTGGGTCGATAATCAATATGTCTTCTGCTTGTTCTAGCGTCATTGGGGCCCCAAACCGCTTTATCTACGGGATGACGAAAGCGGCCGTGATCGGCCTGACAAAATCGGTTGCCGTTGATTATGTGGACAAAGGCATCCGCTGCAATTGCATCTGCCCCGGCACCGTTGAATCCCCCAGTTGGCACGACCGTGTCGAACAACTTGCAAAACAGCTTGGCAGCAAAGACGCCGCCCTCAAGCAATTTGTCGACCGCCAGCCCATGGGCCGCGTGGCAACAGCCGAAGAAATCGCAGCCCTTGTGGTCTATCTCGCAAGTGACGAAAGTGCATTCACGACAGGACACCCACACATCATCGACGGTGGATGGTCAGGCCAATGAAACAGAAGATAGGCAAAAACAATCTACGACCCCGCAAGTGGTTTACGAACCCCGTTAAACTGGAAATGAACGTGCATTAACTTGATCGGTATCTCAACTTTGGCCTGTCGCGCCAAACGCTACGATCTAGCCAGTCGATCGTAGCAATTAAGTAGACGGGAAGAGACTTTTGCGCCTGTAACCGCCATAATTTGGAGCTACCAAAGTACGTGCGCGATGAGATCAACGCAGCGGGTGGCTGGCGCACCGATTTGCCCGAATCTCCGATTTAGGAACAAGGTCACGCAGAATGTAAATTCTGCCGATCACAGGATTTTGCTGAAGCAGAGAATGTCCGCAATGACGGGCCGAACTGCGGCATAACCGAGTTGGGTGAACGGCCGCACTGGGCCGTTCGCGTCGAGCGACACCGGGGAGCGGATTGCTGACTTTCTTCTTTGCATTTCGATAGCCTAGGCTAGAAGCATCAAATCGTTCATCAGGGACCGTGTTGGCAGTACTTAGCCCGTCGGCACCCTCGGCAGAGAGGGGCTGCGAGGCGCCAACGGGCGGTTAGGACGGTAGGGACGGTGCAAATCTGCATTCTGCCCAATCTCGCATCGTTATGACTTGTAAGACCTATATTAGTCTCTTTTCACTGGTTTCTGATTTACTACCGCCTCTACCGTCCAAATAGTTTTAGTACAATTAAAACAACATGTTATGCGGACGGTAGTG
>JAQXBV010000126.1 GCA_029252195.1 Yoonia sp. | reverse complement strand
AGAAGGCAAGAAGAAGTAAGGACGCAGACAATGGCAAACAGCAAAAGAACACTGTTTCTGAAGCGCCGCATGCGCGTCCGGAACAAACTTCGCAAAGTAACAGCGAACATCGGGCGTCCACGCCTGTCGGTTCACCGTTCAAACAAAAACATCAGCGTCCAGCTGATCGACGATGTAAACGGCGTGACACTCGCGTCCGCTTCTACACTCGAAAAAGCACTGGGCATGGTTGGCAAGAACAACATCGAAGCTGCGAAAATTGTGGGCGCTGCAATTGCAGAGCGCGCGAAAAAAGCGGGAGTCGAGCAGGCGTTCTTCGACCGTGGTGGTTTCTTGTTCCACGGCAAAGTGAAGGCCTTGGCCGACGCAGCGCGTGAAGCAGGTTTGAAGATCTAAAACAGTGGTGCGCCGTAAAGGCGCACCCTACGCCCACATGTAGGGTGCTTGTTTAAACGCACCTTCGATGATCCGGGGCCCGCGCGCCACTTGGATTGTGAAAACCGGCGAAAGCCAAGAATTTAAGGAAGCCAACAATGGCAGAACGTGAAAACCGCGGTGGCAATCGTCGCCCACGCGAAGAAGCAGCACCAGAGTTTGCCGACCGTCTGGTCGCTATCAACCGTGTTTCGAAAACAGTAAAAGGCGGTAAGCGCTTTGGCTTTGCAGCCCTCGTCGTTGTTGGCGATCAAAAAGGCCGTGTAGGCTTTGGTAAGGGTAAAGCGAAGGAAGTTCCTGAAGCGATCCGTAAAGCCACAGAGCAGGCCAAGCGTCAGATGATCCGCGTCGCGTTGAAAGACGGCCGCACATTGCACCACGACGTCGAAGGTCGCCATGGTGCTGGTCGCATCGTCATGCGCACAGCTGTTGCTGGTACTGGTATCATCGCCGGTGGTCCAATGCGTGCTGTCTTCGAAATGCTGGGTGTTCAGGACGTTGTGTCCAAGTCCATCGGGTCTTCGAACCCATACAACATGATTCGCGCGACAATGGATGGTCTTGCTAAAGGTCAGTCTCCACGCAACGTCGCACAGCGTCGTGGCAAGAAAGTTGCTGACATTCTCCGCAAGGATGAAGCCCCAGCAGCAGACGCCGCTCCTCAAGCCGCAGAAGCGTAAGGAACCGAACCAATGGCTAAAACAATTGTTGTTAAACAGGTTGGCTCGCCAATCCGTCGTCCTGCCGACCAGCGTGCTACGCTCATCGGTCTGGGCCTGAACAAAATGAACCGTACACGCGAATTGGAAGATACACCTTCTGTTCGCGGCATGGTTCGCAAGATTTCTCACATGGTAGAGATCATCGAAGAAAAGGGCTAAGGGGTGATGCGTTAAAACGCATCCTACGCAGTCTAAAACGCCTCACAGGTCACTGTGGGGCGTTTTGTGTTTCGGCACGCGGGGCTATTAGAACAAGAAGTTATCTTCGGTGAGGTCGGTCAACAGCGTATTGTTCAACCGGATCACCAGACCTTCACCATTCTCGATCACAACATCTGACCCGTCTTGCCGGATGTGGTTCTCGATGAGGTCTTCGTAAGATGTGATGGCTGAAACACTGCGAAGAATGATGTCCTCTGATCCGCGGCCTGCCTCGAAATCCGTGATCAGATTGGTCTGGCTCCGGTCCGAAAAGATAAAATCATCAGCTCCTATGCCGCCCGTCATAATGTTATTGCCCCGCCCCGCATAGAGCAGGTCAAAACCGCCATTGCCGGACAGCGTATTGTTTCCACTGCCCCCGTAGATCCGATCGCGATGCGACCCGCCACCAATATAGTCGTCTCCCAGACCACCCATAACCGTGTCACTACCCCGCCCAGCCGAGACAAAATCGTCACCAAGCCCGCCAGACACGAAATCGCGACCATTCCCGCCTGCAATCCAATCTGCTCCGTCGCCACCATAAAGCACATCACGTCCGCTTGACCCGTTGATGTAGTCATCCCCGTCACCGGCGTAAATCAGGTCGATCCCGAGCTTTCCGTTGATGGAATCGTTGCCCGCGCCGCCAAAGATGAACTCGCCGCTATTGCTGCCGCGGATGCTGTCATCGCCGTCGCCTCCGTATATTGTGTCTCGCCCGCCTCTGTTTGCGATGTGATCGTCGCCTTCCTGGCCGTAAATAAGGTCAAATTGCGGCCCCCCCAGTATGGCGTCATCACCACCGCCCCCGTAGAGCGAGTTAAGCCCGAGACCGCCATCGATCAAATCTGCGCCGCCGCGCCCATAGATGATGTCGCTGCCCTGTCGGCCCATAATCACGTTGCTGTTATGGCCGTCATAGAAGACATCGTTACCAGCGGCCAATTCGAACCGGCTTCCCGTGGCTGGATTGAATGGTGCACCATCCCATGTCATGTCCATGACGTCGGCATCATCGGACAGGTTGAGCGCCAGTATCTCGGCCCCCAAAAGCGTTGGCACTGTGAGTGGCACTTCACCTGAATACTCTTGCGCTATGGCGGTAACCAATGCGCCGACGTCGAGACCCTCAAAAGCGAATTGCGCATCAGGCAGGGTGAAATCCGAGGGGGTTCGGTCAATATAGAGGTCAAAGCTCAGATCGGATCCACCTGCGAGAATCAAGCCCCCGTCGCTGTCGACATAAGACAGATTTACGCTCGTCGCGACGAGCGTCACCATCAGGCTGTTGAATGCCACTTCGCCCGTGAATCCGGTCTCTGTCGCCGCTGATATATTGGTATCGGGATCCCCCAAGAGTCTTACAAAACCGGGTATGTCGTTGAATGTCAGGTCGGTGCGAATGGCATTGATATAAACGAGCATTGAAATGTCCTTTGGGAGAGAAACGTAAATTATCTACGCAAATGGAGCCGGAATCGGTAATTCCGTCAGCCGTGACCAGAAGCCAGAATGCGGTGTTGGCCGCGAAAAGCAGATCCTTGAAATGATTCTTGAGACCCGCGTCGAGAAAGCCGTCAGGCCAAGGCGCCGCCGCCACAATGCAACGGCGCCTTGGTTCATAATATCTAGAAGATAAAATCGCGCGCGCCGAGATCGTCGATGTCGACGTTCAGCAGTGTAATTGTCAGCCCTGCGCGGTCGTCAATCACAACGTTTGCGCCGCTTTGCACCATGTGGTTGGCCGCAAGATCATTGTAGGACGTGATCGCCGTGACGCCGCGCAGTACGATATCTTCTCCGTTATCCAACGCATCAAAGTCGCGAACCGTATTGGTGCCATGACCGCTCCGGAAAATAAAATCATCAGAACCGTTGCCGCCGACCAACAGGTCATTACCAGCATTCCCGTAAAGCTGATCAAATCCGTTGCCCCCGTAAAGACGATCGTTCCCGCCGATCATGACATCGGCACTGGAGCCGCCGTAAAGACGGTCGAGACCATCGTTGCCATACATACGGTCTTGGCCGCGGCCTCCGTACAGACGGTCCTCATTATTCCCGCCAATCATCCGATCATTGCCATTGTCACCGATTAAGACGTCATTACCGCCCCCACCATTAACAAGGTCGTTGCAATTGCCGCCGTCCAACAGGTCGCGCCCACTGCCCCCATAAAGGCTATCATGGCCGTCGCCGGTGAAAAGGTCGTCGTTGCCGCCCATGCCGCGAATGACGTCATTTTCCCTGAGATTGAACGGGATCGACCCGTCAAGCCCGCTCAGATTTCCGCGACCGGAAATATCGTCATTATTCGACAGCGTCATATCCCAAGGCTGGTCCATCAGATACCGTATGAAGCTGAATTCATCGATGACCGTAAAAAAAAAAAAAAAAAGTACTTCAACCAATTTGAAATTCATATCTGTGATAGAGAGTAACTCGCTCCCGAAGTCAAAAGTGATCGAATCCATGGTGCCTGTGGGTAAAATGCCACTGAGAGACATCCCAAAGCCTGTGCCTTCATAGAAATACTCAAACGGTGCAGCGTAGCCATAGCCAAAAAACGTGGTCGACGTCAGCCCGTAGAGAGTGGATTCAGCGAACATGTTTTCGATGATGTGAGGGGACGAAGCTAATATCGAAAATACTGTCTTCTTCAAATACGACGGTGACTGGCATTGGATATCCTCTAAAATTCTTTCTGGTTATTATACCGCTGCTACTCCAAAATCCGAA
>JAQXBV010000125.1 GCA_029252195.1 Yoonia sp. | reverse complement strand
TACACCGCCGTCTACCGACCTCGCTTAGGCCAAATGGAAATCAGATGGCCCGACGCCATCTGGAAACACAGCTTCAAACACTTCCAAGAAGGCGCAAGAAACGTCCTCATTCCGGGGACTACTTAAAGGAGCACCCATGTCTCATATTTTTCCCCGCCACACAAAGCAACTGCCGCCCACAGCCGTGCGTGGTTCTGGGTGTTATCTTTATGATGAGACCGGCAAGGAGTATCTTGATGCCTCTGGTGGCGCCGCCGTCTCCTGCCTTGGTCATGGCGATCAAGCGTTGATCGATGCGGTCAAAGCCCAACTGGATAGTCTGGCCTATGCGCATACGGGGTTCTTTACCTCCGAGCCTGCGGAAAAGCTTGCGGATATTTTGATTGCCCATGCGCCGGAGGGGCTGGACCGCGTCTATCTAGTTTCGGGGGGATCAGAGGCGATGGAGGCGGCGCTTAAACTGGCCCGCCAGTATTTTGTCGAGAAGGGCGAGCCGAACCGTGGCCGCGTCATTGCCCGCAAGCAAAGCTATCACGGCAACACGATGGGGGCACTTTCCGCAGGGGGTAACGCATGGCGGCGCGCCCAATTCGGCCCGCTTCTGATTGATATGAGCCATATTGATCCTTGCTATGAATACCGTCTGCGCAAAGAGGGCGAGAGCCTTGACGATTACGGCATTCGTGCTGCGAACCTGCTGGAGGAAGAATTGCTGCGCGTCGGTCCCGAGACCGTGATGGCCTTTGCCGCAGAACCCGTTGTCGGTGCCACTGCGGGTGCGCTCACAGCGCCGCCGACTTACTTCAAGCGGATCCGCGAGATCTGTGACAAATACGGCATTCTGCTTATTCTGGACGAAGTCATGTGCGGGATGGGGCGCACGGGCAGTCTGTTTGCCTGTGATCAAGAGGGCATATCTCCGGATATTCTTTTTGTTGCCAAGGGCTTAGGGTCTGGGTATCAACCGATTGGCGCCATGCTTTGCAGTGCGAAAATCTATGCCGCAATCGAAAATGGCAGCGGGTTTTTCCAACATGGGCACACCTATCTTGGCCATCCCACAGCCGCCGCTGCAGGCGTCGCTGTTGTCAGCTCAATGCTGGAGCGCGACCTCATTTCACAGGTCAGAACCCAAGGCGACAAATTGATGGCCGCATTGCAGGCCGCATTTGGTCAGCATCCCAATGTTGGCGATATCCGCGGTCGGGGCCTGTTCCAAGGGATCGAACTGGTTGAAAACCGCGATACAAAGGCGCCTTTCGCCGCATCTCGTAAAATCGCAGCCAAGATCAAGGCGGCAGCCTTTGAGGCGGGTCTGATCTGCTATCCGATGAGCGGGACCATTGATGGGCAAAATGGCGATCACGTTTTGCTTGCGCTGCCGTTTATTATCTCGGATACGCAAATCGACGAGCTCGTCAGTAAGCTTTCCGGTGCAATTGAAACGGCCTTAAATTCATGACAAATCCTTGCATTATCTGCGTGGCGATCACTGGCTCTGTGCCCCGCAAAGAAGATAACCCCGCCGTGCCGATCACCGTGGCCGAGCAGATCGAGTCCACCCAAGCCGCCTTTGAGGCGGGGGCAAGCATCTGCCACGCTCATGTGCGCAATGATGATCAAACCCCGTCGTCTGATCCCGAGAAATTCGCAGCGCTGATGGAGGGGGTACAAAAGCATTGCCCTGGCATGATTATTCAACTCTCCACGGGGGGGCGTTCGGGGGCGGAGGCTGCGCGAGGGGGCATGCTGCCTTTGCGCCCTGACATGGCCTCGCTTGCGGTGGGGTCCAACAACTTCCCGACCCGCGTCTATGAGAACGCACCTGATTTGGTTGATTGGCTGGCTTCCGAGATGCGCACCTATGAGGTCAAGCCCGAGATCGAGGCCTTTGATCTGTCGCATATCCACCAAGCGGTGAAAATGAACCGTGACGGGCGGATTTTGGGTCAGCTTTACATTCAATTCGTGATGGGTGTGAAAAATGCGATGCCCGTCGACCGCGACACCTTTGATTTCTATGTCAAAACCGTTGCGCGGCTGTCGCCAGACGCGCTGTGGTGTGCGGCGGGCGTAGGTGCGGGGCAGCTTGAAGTGAGCGAGTGGGCCATTGCCGCTGGCGGTCATACGCGCACGGGACTTGAGGACAATGTGCGGTGGGACAAACACACGCTTGCGCCCTCAAACGCTGCGCTTGTAACCAGAACAGCCGAGCTTTGCGCCAAGTACGAGCGCTCTGTTGCAACGCCTGCGCAGGCTCGTGCGTTGCTTGGCTTGCGCCCCGTTTAACCCAAGGCGGCGCTTAGGGGGCCAAAATGATCGGTTACGTCGTGCTATTTGTGTCGGCCCTGATTGCGGCGACCGTGTTGCCGATGCAATCGGAGGCCGTGCTGGTGGGCCTGTTGCTGCAAGAAACACGCTCGGTCGTGCTTTTGCTCGTGGTGGCCACCTGCGGCAATGTTCTGGGGTCGGTCATCAACTGGTATTTGGGCCGCTTTTTGCTGCGCTGGAAAGGGCATCGGTTCTTTCCAGCCTCGGACGCGCAACTGACGCGCGCACAGTGCTGGTATCAGCGCTACGGGCGCTGGTCGCTCTTACTCAGCTGGGCGCCGATCGTCGGGGACCCGTTGACAGTCGTCGCGGGGATCATGCGTGAGCCACTGCCACGCTTTATCGCGGTTGTGACACTGGCCAAAGGCGCAAGATACGTTGCCCTGGCGGCCCTGATACTTGCATGGTTGCATTAAGGTCGTTCTTGAGTGGATTGAAATATTTAAATAATTTCGTCTTCATCAAAGAGTGGATCATCGGTAAGCTGTTCATTGATCCCTTCCATTGTGCCTTCGGCCTGCGACATTGATTTGACCCTTGCGAGGTGGAAAACAGCATCCCCTTCGTTCACGATAGGCATGACGGCACGGCCGACGACAATGCCGTTGAAGGGGGCTTTGACTTCTTTTTCGTTCTCACCGAAGGGGTCTGATACAATCGCCATGACGTCGCCCGCGGCCACAACGTCTCCGTCAGCGCGGAACGTGCGCAAGATGCCACCCGCAGGCGCGCGAAGCCATTTGGACGAGGTGCAAAGCTGCGGCTTGTTCTTGGATTTGGCGACCCCTTTGGCCGCGACCATCTCAAGGTGCCGCATGATCCGCAAGATCCCCGCAACGCCCGCACGCACGGACATTTCGTCAAACCGCAAGCCTTCGCCCGCCTCAAAAAGCAGGATGTCTTTGCCAAGATTTTTGGCAGCCCCGCGCAGGGACCCTTCGCGCAGGGGCGATTGCAAGATCACGGGCGCACCAAAGACTTCGGCGAGTTTTGCGGTGGTTGGATTATCGGGGGAAATGCGGATTTGGGGCAGGTTGGTGCGGTGGATCGCGGCAGAGTGCAGGTCGATCCCCAAATCAGAGCGCATGACGATTTCGGTGAGGAACATATAGGCGAGGCGGGATGCGAGTGAGCCTTCCAATGTGCCTGGAAACATCCGGTTCAGGTCGCGCCTGTCGGGCAGATAGCGCGAGTGGTTGATAAAGCCAAAGGCGTTCACGATCGGAATGACGATCAGCGTGCCCTTGAGGGATTTGAGGTTGGGCGCGCGCAAAAGCCTGCGCACAATCTCGACGCCGATGACCTCGTCGCCGTGGATGCCCGCACTGACAAAGAGCGTCGGGCCGTCTTGCTTGCCGTGGATCACATGTACCGACATGGAAACGGGCGTATGATCAGAAAGCACGCTCACAGGCATATGTACCGTTTCACGCGTGCCTGCGGCGATCAATTTTCCCGCAATTTGAAAGGGCGCGCGGGTAGGCATCAGCCTTTGCCTTTGGTCTTTGTGGCGTGTGGTTTCGCGTTTTTCTCAAGGTATTCTATGATCTTACCGGCCACATCTAATCCGGTTGCTTTCTCGACACCTTCCAATCCGGGGGAAGAGTTGACCTCCATCACGACGGGGCCGTGGTTGGCGCGCAGCATATCGACGCCGCAGACATTGAGCCCCATGGATTTGGCCGCGCGGATGGCGGTCGAGCGCTCTTCTGGTGAAAGCTTAATCACCTCCGCAGAGCCGCCACGGTGCAGGTTGGAGCGAAAGTCGCCTTCTGCGCCAGTGCGTTTCATGGCCGCGATCACCTTGCCACCGACCACGATGGCGCGGATATCGGTGCCGCCTGCCTCTTTGATGAATTCCTGCAACAGGATGTTGACGCCCGCACCCCGAAACGCCTCGACCACGGAGACGGCAGAGCGTTTTGTGTCGGCCAGAACGACGCCGATGCCTTGGGTGCCTTCCAGCAGCTTGATCACAACGGGTGCGCCACCCGCAAGCTCCAGCACCTCATCGGTTTGCTTGGGGTCGTGGGCGAATGTTGTGACCGGCAGGCCGATGCCGTCGCGCGCCAAAAGCTGCATGGAGCGCAGTTTGTCACGGCTCCGGCCAATCGCCACGGATTCGTTCAGCGGGTAAACACCCATCATTTCGAACTGCCGCAGCACGGCCAGCCCGTAGAAGGTAATTGACGCCCCGATCCGCGGGATCACGGTGTCATAGCCCTCAAGCTTTTCGCCGTTGTAATACATCTCGGGACGGCGCGAGGCGATGTTCATATAGCAGCGCAGCGTGTTGATAATGTCGAGAGTATGCCCGCGCGCCTCAGCCGCCTCTTTGAGCCGCCGGTGCGAATAGAGGTTCGGATTGCGTGCCATCATTGCGATTTTCATGACGAAAACTCTTTCTGCCCTTACGGGCGACGAGCCTGTTCAGGCGGTAAGATTGGCGCGGCGTGTGTGCACCGCGATATTGTGTTTCTTGAGCGCCGTGCGCCCCACGATCATCGGGAACCGCATGTTGCTTCGATCCGACAGCGAGACAGTGATCATCCATGTCCGGTCCGTCAGTTTCAACCTGGTCCTGATGATGATCCGCGTCTCGGGGATGCCGCTGGTGTTTTTGATGTCCCGCCGGTCATAAATGGGCGCTTGCACCAAGATCGGGGCGGTTTCATCGTCGATAGGCACCTCAAAGCGCACCCATTCCGCACCGTCCTTCTGAAACGGCGTGATATGGGTCGCATGCAGCGCGGAGGTCCGCGCGCCAGTGTCGATCTTGGCCTTGATCCGCGCCAGCCCAAGGTCGGGCAGGTCAAGATGTTCAATCCAGCCGATCACAAGTAAGGGAGGTTTTGGTTTTGTTATTTTATCGACCATTTTCACACCAGCCAAGGCATCAACAGTGTCGCTAAACTGAGCACGAAGAAGAATCCAGCCATATCTGTGACGGTCGTCAGCAATGGCCCGCTTGCCACGGCGGGGTCTTGGCCCAATCGCTTAAGCAGCAAGGGCACGACGCCCCCGATCGAGACCGCAAGGATCGTATTGAGCGCGAGCGCCAGCCCGATCACCAGCCCCAGCGCTGGATTGCCTTTCCAGACCCACGCCACGACCCCGATCAGAATCCCGAGGGCGATGCCGTTGATAATTCCGACGCTGACCTCTTTCATCCAGACCTTAAATGCATCGACAGGCCGCACGAGGCCGAGGCTCAATTCACGCATTGTCACGCCAACGGCCTGATTGCCGGAACAGCCCGACATATCCGACACCATCGGCAAGAACACGGCAATTGCGATGACGGCCACAAGCGTTTCCTCGTAGGCCGAAATCACCGAGGCCGCGATGATATTGAGCACAATATTGGCCGAAAGCCACGCCAGCCTGCGCCGCGAGCGCAGCCATGTCGGCATAGAGCGCAACTCGTCGCCGACCACACCTTGCAGTTTACGGTTTTCGCTTTCGGCCTCTTCGAGCAGGGCTTGGCTGACAGAGGCCCGCGACACGACACCCACGAGCGTCCCGTCGGCCTCTATCACGGGCACCCCAAGGAACGGGTATTTGTCAAAGATATCCGCAAGATCAAACAGCGGCGTCGCCACGGTTACGGTCATCGGTTCGACCATGATGCTGGTCAGCCGTTTGGTGCGCGGCGTTGACAGCAGACCGCGCAGTGACACCACGCCGACGGGCCTGTTGTCCGCGTCAAGAAAATATAGGGATGCTGTCCGCGATAACGGTCAACGTCGTTTTCTTCGGCAGCGAGTTCTTTGAGGACCGCACCAACGGTCTGCGTGTTGCGAAAGGTAAACAGCTCGGTCATCATGAGACCACCAGCGGTGTTATTCTCGTATTCGGACAAACGGCGCACGTCAGCAGCATCTGCGGCGTCCATTTGCGACAGGATCGCTTCAGCCTCGGCATCATCCATATCGCCGATCAGATCGGCCTGAACGTCTGAGTCCATCTCGTCCATGATCTCGACGGCGCGGGTCGCATCCAGCGTCTCCATAAGGCCCGCGCCCGTTTCATGGGGAGCCTCTTCGATCAGGGAGGCAGCAAGTTCCGGCGAAATCAGGGTCAGGATGTTGCGGCGGTCATCCGCGTCAAAGGCAAGCAGTTCGCGCAAGGCCACCGACAGCGGCAGCGGTGCAAACAGCTCTTCGAGTCGGGTCGCATCTTTGGCCTCTGTCGCCAAGCGAAGGGCGTCGGTCAGATCGAATTCAGCGACAAACTCTGTTGTGTGTTCGGTCATAGTGTTCTTCACCCCGTTAGCTCTTGCGCGCGGCGCAACTTGCACGAACTCCCCCTAAATAAGGGGATTTTTATCAAAATACCATGAAAACCTTTTACCCTTGCGGCATTTGACATGAATAAATCGCATAGTCGGTTTTGGCGGTTGAAGTGGTGCAACGGGGCTAGTCATACGGGCCGCATCTGATAGCCTGCGCTTATGAAAATATTGAATGCATATACCGCCGACGGGCGGGTTCTCGTGGGTGGGCTGGATGATGTGCCTTTCCCGAGTGTGGATGCCCAAAGCCCTGCGGCCTTGTTGCGGCGCTGTCCTGAGGCGGCGCAAACGCCGCTGGTGACATCGCCTGCGCTGGCGCAAATGGCGGGCGTCGGGCAGGTCTATGTCAAAGATGAACGGACCCGCATGGGGCTTGGTAGCTTCAAGGCGCTTGGCGCGGCCTATGTCATTGCCTGTGATGCGCAAAACGGGACAGCCAAGGGGCAAACCTATGTGACGGCCAGTGCGGGCAATCACGGATTGTCTGTGGCGGCGGGGGCGGCGGCCTTTGGCGCACAATCGGTGATCTATCTGGCGACCACCGTGCCAGAGGCTTTTGCGCAACGCTTGCAAGCCATTGGTGCGCGTGTCGAGCGCTATGGATCAACTTATGAGCAAAGCATGGAGGGGGCGATGGCTGCGGCTGCAGACAATGGCTGGACCTTGCTTTCGGATAGTTCTTGGGCGGGGTATATGGACCGCCCGCACCGCTTGATGGAAGGCTATCTGGTCTTGATGCAAGAGGTCGCCGAACAGATGGACGCGGCCCCGTCGCATATCTTTTTGCAGGCGGGCGTTGGTGGGCTGGCGGCTGCATCTGCGGCATACGCGCGCAAAATCTGGGGGTCTGGCCCCAAGATTATCGTGGTCGAGCCTGACGCAGCACCTGCGTTGTTCGCCTCAATCGCCGCAAAGGCCCCGCAGAAAACCCAAGGGCCCGTGTCGCATATGGGGCGCTTGGACTGCAAAGAACCCTCATTGATCGCGCTCAAGGGTTTGGCCCGCGACGCGGATATCTTCGCCCTGATCTCGGACGACGAGGGTGCATATGGCCAAAAGGTCTGCGGCGATGTCGGGCTGGCGTCGTCGTCGTCTGGGGCGGCGGGCGTGGCCGCACTCTTGGCGGCGCATGAACATCGGGCGGCTTTGGGGCTGGATGCCACCTCCGATGTCCTCGTCATCCTCAGCGAGCAAGCCGGATAATGGCTGCGCGCGGGTTCCCGAAGGCGGAGTTCACCGCGCGGCTTGCCCGCGCACAAGCGGCGATGGCTGCCAATGGGCTTTCGGCGCTCTTACTGACGACCGAGCCTGAAATCAGGTATTTCACCGGCTTTCTGACCCGTTTTTGGGAAAGCCCGACCCGCGTTTGGTTTGTGGTCGTGCCTGCCCAAGGCGACCCGATTGCCGTTATTCCGGCCATTGGCGCGCATCTGATGGCCCAGACATGGATTTCCGATATCCGCACGTGGCGGGCGCCGAATTACGCGGATGACGGGATCGGATTGCTCTGCGAAACCTTGGCCGAAGTGTGCGGGCCTCATGGACACATCGGGTTGCCAGACCAGATGGAGACGCATGTGCTCATGCCGCTGTCGGCGTTGCGCAGACTGGAACAGATGCTGCTACCCCGCAAGCTGGTCAGCGATGCTGCGATAGTGCGCAGCCTGCGCATGGTCAAATCAGAGGCCGAAATTGCCAAGATTGCGCGGGCTTGCGGCATTGCAGATCGGGCCTATGCGCGGGTGCGCGAGGTGGCCCATGTCGGAACGCCGCTCTCGGATGTCTTTCGGGGGTTTCAGGGGCTGTGTCTGGCAGAGGGTGCCGATTTCGTCCCCTATGTTGCGGGGGCCGCAGGGCAGGGTGGCTATGGCGATGTAATCTCGCCTGCCACCGACGATCAGCTGGTTGCCGGGGATGTTTTGATGCTCGACACCGGCCTGATCTGGGACGGATATTTCTGCGATTTTGACCGCAATTATAGCCTTGGTGCCCCATCTGCGGCAGTCGCCGCGGCAAATGGAAAGCTGATGGAGGCCACGCAAGCGGGCTTTGAGGCCGCACAGGTCGGGGCGACAATGGCCGATCTGTTTCATGCGATGAATGACATCGTGAACGCGGGCCCTGACGCAGGGCGCTTAGGGCATGGGCTGGGCATGAAGCTGACCGAATGGCCTTCGATTATCGCGCAGGATCATACGGTGCTTGAGGCGGGTATGGTCCTTACACTTGAGCCGGGGATCGACACGGGCGCAGGAAAAATCATGGTGCACGAAGAAAATATCGTGATCGGGGCCTCAGGGCCGCGCTTCATTTCCGACTTTCAACCTGCATCTATACGGGTGATCTGATGGGTTTGCCTTACGAATTGGTCAACACGGAACCCCTGCGCGCAGGCCTTGTCGTCTTGCAATCTGATGAGACCATAGAAGCCGATATGCGCCGCATGCTTCCAGAACCGCTGGAACTTTTGGTCACACGGGTGCCTTCGGCAACCTCCGTGTCGTCGGAAAGCTTGCAAGAGATGGCAACGGTTTTGACGGGGGCTGCGGCGATGTTCCCTGAAGGCGCGGCATTGTCGGTTGTGGGTTACGGCTGCACCTCTGGGTCCGCGCAAATCGGGCCTGCGCAAATCGCGGCATTGGTCAAAGCAGGGGCGATGACAGGCCATGTGACAGAGCCCGTCTCCGCGTTGATTGCGGCCTGCCAAGCGCTTGGGGTCCGGCGGATCGGATTGATCAGCCCCTATGTGGCCGAAGTCTCGGCGCGGTTGATCGCGGTTCTGGCGTCGCAGGAGATTGAGGTCAGCGCCTTCGAGAGCTTTGACGAACCGCTCGAGAAAAACGTGGTCCGTATCGCGCCGACATCGATTATAGATGCGGCGGTAGCGATGCGTCAGGCCCATGAGGTTGAGGCCATATTCCTGTCTTGCACGAACCTGCGAACATTGGATGTGATCGGACCGCTCGAGCAGGACTTAGCGGTGCCTGTGCTGTCGAGCAATCAGGTGCTCGCGTGGCATATGGTGCAGCTTGCAGGGGGTGCCGCGCCGCGTCTGGCGGTGGGGCAGCTTTGGGATCATCCCTTGCGCGCGATATCGAACCCTGCGGGCGCAAGCGTGAACCCCGAGAACTGAAACCCTGGCGACACGGTGCATCCGACAAGCGTCCAGTCGCCCACAGTGCGCGCGGCTTGCCAGTGGCGTTCGGGAACGATGATTTGCGGGGCTTGATCGGCGCCAAGATCGGGGCCAAGGATGTGATCGGTCGCGGGGCCGTCGTCATTGGCACTCAGTGACAAGACGAGCGGCGCACCCGCGTAATAGTGCCAGATTTCAACGGCATCGACATAGTGCCAATGGCTGGCAGCGCCGTCCTTGAGCAGAAAGTAGATGCAGGTGCCGGTCGGGCGGCCGTTGTTGGTGGCCTCCCACGTCTGGCGGTAATAGCCCCCCTCGGGATGGGGGGCTAAGCTGAGTTTTGCAATGATCTCATCTGCCGTCATGGGGCACCTGCGTAGGATGGGTTTTAACCCATCGCCCTTACTTCAGGATCGAACGACCCGCATAGATTGCAGTTTCGCCCAAGCTTTCTTCGATACGGATCAACTGGTTATATTTCGCCAAACGGTCAGAGCGCGACAGCGAGCCGGTTTTGATCTGGCCGCAGTTGGTAGCCACAGCAAGGTCGGCAATTGTCGCGTCTTCGGTCTCGCCCGAGCGGTGCGACATCACGTTGTTGAACTTCGCGCGGTGCGCCATGTCCACGGCTTGCAGCGTTTCTGTCAGCGTGCCGATCTGGTTGACCTTGACCAGCATCGCATTGGCAGAGCCTTTGGCGATCCCGTCAGCAAGGCGAGCGGGGTTGGTCACAAACAGATCGTCGCCCACCAGTTGCACCTTGTCCCCGATCTTGTCTGTCAGCAGCTTCCAGCCGTCCCAATCGTCTTCCGACATACCGTCCTCAATCGAGATGATCGGATAGTCGGAGGCCAATTGCGCAAGGTAGTCAGCGTTCTCGGCAGAGGTCAGCGATTTGCCCTCGCCGTTCATCTCGTATTTGCCGTTCTTGTAGTATTCAGTCGCGGCGCAATCGAGCGCGAGATAGATATCCTCGCCGGGTTTGTAGCCCGCTTTTTCGATAGACTTCATAATGAAATCAAGCGCGTCGCGTGTGGAGCTCAGGTTTGGCGCAAAGCCGCCCTCATCGCCGATACCTGTGTTGTGGCCTGCGGCGGAGAGCTCTTTTTTCAGTGTATGGAACACTTCGGCACCCATGCGGATGGCCTCTTTGATGTTCTCGGCAGCAACCGGCATGATCATGAACTCTTGGATGTCGATCGGGTTGTCGGCGTGCTCGCCGCCGTTGATGATGTTCATCATTGGCACAGGCAGAACCCGCGCGGAGGTGCCGCCGATATAGCGGTAAAGCGGCTGGCCGGAATATTCGGCAGCGGCTTTGGCCACAGCAAGGGACACGCCCAGAATAGCGTTCGCACCAAGACGGGATTTGTTGGCGGTGCCGTCCAGTTCGATCATGGCCATGTCGATGGCCACCTGCTCAAGCGCGTCAAAGCCCACGATGGTTTCTGCGATTTCACCGTTCACGGCCTCAACGGCCTCCAGAACGCCCTTGCCCATATAGCGGGACTTGTCGCCGTCGCGACGTTCAACCGCTTCGTGGGCACCAGTAGAGGCACCTGACGGCACGGCGGCGCGGCCCATGGTGCCGTCCTCCAGGATTACGTCGACTTCAACCGTCGGGTTGCCGCGGCTGTCAAGGATTTCGCGGGCGTGGATGTCGATGATGGTGCTCATGTGGGAGGCTCCTAAAGCAATGTTAGCGGTAACGCTTATGTCTATACTGGGGGTTTAGCGGTTTGGGAAGAGCGGCGCAAACGGGCTTCGCGCAGCAAGGTGTAGCTGCCGGACCCTACGATGATCGCAGCCCCCAGCAATGTGTAAAAATCAAGGGTCTCGCCAAAGACAAGAAGCCCCGCCAGCAAGCCAAAGATGATCCGGCTATACCGGAACGGCGACACAAAGGAGATATCCCCGATGCGCATGGCCGAAATGATGCAATAGAGCGCGGGTACGCCGATCGAGATGGCGCCGATCAGATAGAGCAACGTCTGGCCTGAGGGCACAGTGGGGGCCGACCCTGAGATGACGAGGCTGAGGGCGCCTGCGGGGATGGTTGCCATGAAGCCGATCACCGAGAGCTGTAAGGTGCTGATGTTTTTGGTGATCTGTCGGGTCGCGAGGTCACGCGCGGACATAAAGATAACGCCCATGACTGCGAACAGTGCTGCGGGTTGGAAGCCGGTTCCAAAAGGGCGGAGCACGATGAGCACGCCCAGCAGTCCGACCGCAATCGCGAGCCAGCGACGCCAGCCGACGGTTTCCTTGAAGAAAAGGGCCGCACCCAAAGTCACGAGCAGCGGGCTGGCTTGAATGATGGTGGTCACTAAGGAGATCGGCACGAGTGCGAGGGCGGTGACAAATCCGAGCGCAGCAAAGCCTTCGCAGAAAGCCCGCATTCCAGAATACCCAGACAGCATCCAAAACCCGAAAGGCTGTTCACCTCGCACAAGGGCAGCGATCGCAAAGACAATCGCGCCACCGATCCCGATCATAATCAGGACTTGCCCCGACGGGACGTCGTCCGCCATGAGCTTGATCAGGCTGTCTTCGACGGCAAAGCCAAACATGGCGATGACCATCAAAATGGCGCCTCGGATGTTATCCATTAGGTTGGGTCTTTCCGAAGTTGATTTCAAGATAGGTGTTGTATGGCGCGGGGATCGGGCCGATCCGCATCATAGGGATGACGACGGCGAAGGCCCAGATGCCCCCTATTGCTGGCAGTGCGCGGGCTAAACGCAGGTAGCCGCGAAAATGCAGGGCTGCCGCGAGGTGAGTGAAAACCGCGATGATCGCGAGCATATAGTAGGGCGCGAAATAAAGCAGGTAAGGCATTTCGCTGACCACGGCGGAGGCAAACCAGATGTTGGTGTCGAAATTCAGGGTCCAGCGTGCCATGAGGACGGCGGGTACGTGCTGCGCCAGAAAGATGATGATGTAGAGCCCAGAAAGTACCTGCGCCCATGCCCAACGCCCCTTAGGTTTGCCACGTTTGTAAATGAGAGCAAGTCCAAGGCAAAGCTGGAGGATGAGGCCCGCGAGCAGAAGCGGCTCGATAATCCCGTTGCGGTAAACCAAGCGAAGCGCTTGCATGACGGCGATATGGGCGGTGGGGCTGAGGGCCACAAACAGAAGGTTGATCAGGTGTGCTGCCAGAAATAACCCGAGAAAACAGGCATTAAGGCGGTGCAGCTTTAAGATCATTTCTTGTCTTTCAGCGGGACACCGTAAAGCTCTAACCTATGCCCCATTAGGCGATAGCCGAGCTTTTCTGCGATCTTGTCTTGCAGGGCCTCAATGTCGCGGTCGATGAATTCGATCACCTCGCCAGAGTTCATGTCGATCAGATGGTCATGGTGCTCGCGGTCGGAGGTCTCGTATCTTGCGCGGCCGTCCCCGAATTCGTGCTTTTCCAGAATGCCGGTTTCCTCGAAGAGTTTGACCGTCCGGTACACCGTCGCCAGTGAGATATTCGGATCTGCCGCGGAGGCCCGATTGTAGAGCTCTTCCACGTCGGGATGATCCGTCGCAGCCTCAAGGACTGCCGCAATCGTGCGCCGCTGATCGGTGAGCCGCAGCCCATGATCCTCACACCTTAAGATGATGGTTGATCCCGACATCACGCGCCCTTGGTCTGGTTTCCGTCTCTTCCGTTTAAGCGCCGATCAGGGTGTTGACCAGACCAAAGGCGGCTGTATCAGGGTAAAAGTTCCGGCTCGCGTCCGACCTTTTCTGCCAGTCGCGCCACCGTCAGGCCCTGCACGATGATTGAGAAAACCACGACGATATAGGTCGCCGTCAGGATCAATGGCTTCCATTCGCCCTCTGGCAAAGACAGGGCCAATGCGACCGAGATGCCACCTTTGAGCCCGCCCCATGTCATGATCGGGATCACGCCGCGGCTAAAGCTGCGGAACGGTTTGAGCATGAGCACAGGCACCGCAACCGCCGCCAAACGCGCGACCAAAGCCAAGGCAATCGCCGCGATCCCCGCCGAGAGGTTGTCGATGTTGAAAGCAACGGCGAAAACCTCGACCCCGATCATCAGGAACAGGACGGCGTTGAGGATTTCGTCGATCAGCCGCCAGAACCCGTCGACATAGCGCCGCGTTTCCTCCGACATGCCGTATTTCGTGCCTACATCGCCGATCAGAAGCCCCGCGCACACCGCCATGATTGGCGCTGATACATGCAGGTAAACGGCTAGTTCATAGCCGCCAAAGGCCAGCCCGAGCGTGATCAGCACCTCCAGCGCATAGTCGTCGATCTTGCGCATCACCCGAAAGGTGAGCCAGCCCAAAACCGTCCCGAGAACAGCCCCGCCGATGGCCTCGACTATAAAAAGCTCCACCGCGTATGACAGGCCGCTGACATGGCTTTCGCCATGTGGAAAGGCCAGCCCCATCAGGATGAGAAACACCACATAGGCGACCCCGTCATTAAACAGGCTTTCGCCCGCAATCTTGGTTTCAAGTGATTTTTCCAGATTTGCCTCGCGCAAGATACCCAGAACGGCCACCGGATCGGTTGGCGAGATCAAGGACCCAAAAACCAGCGCCACCAAAAGCGGCATGCCTGTCAGCCATGAAAACCCGAAACCGACAATCGCTGTGGACAGCCCGATCCCGATCGTTGCCATCAACGCCACGACGAGCCATTCCTGCCGCAAATCGGCAACTTTGACGTGAAGCGCACCCGCAAAAAGCAAAAGACCCAGCATGCCTTCGAGTAATGCGTCGGAGAACTCGATCTCAAGGACCGTCGCACGAATACTGTCGGCGACCCCAAAGCTTGGCATCACAAGATCAAATGCCAGCAATGACATCGACGTCAAAAGGGCGACCACCAAAATGCCGATCGCAGGGGGTAATTTCAAATAGAGGTAGTTGATCGCACCAAAGGCCCCGGCCAGCACAATCAGAAGCGATGCGACTTGGAGAATGGTCATGGGCTGTTCCTCTTGTTGTGCAAGCGATAGCACGCCGGACTTGTGCCGACTACTGCCCAAACAAGGGTAGCGCGGCCCATGTCCCGCCGAGCGGTCGCACAGACGCCCCTGCACGGATCTTAAACCGCGCGAGGCCTGCGCTGTTTTCGGTATCGACAGACCCAAGGTCGAGCCGCTCAATGCCCCTTGTGCGCAATTGACGGATCGCAGTTACCAGCAGCAGGTGATGGGCGCAGGCCTGCCTGCCGTCTTCATCAGACCACCCGATATGATAGGAGGCGTTTGACCCGTGGATCAAAAACAGCATCGCCGCCACGGTCGTATTGTCCTTCGTGGCAGTGAGCAGGTGGGTGTCGTGCTTTGGCCAAAGCTGCGCGATGGCATGGGGCATGGCGCGATAACGCTTTTGTCGCTGCTGGGCGCGATCCGCTTTCAAAAGCCAGTGATCGGTTGCGGGATCGAAAGGCCGGTGTTGCACGCTGCATGTCAGAGACTTGCGCAATGCCGCACGCCATTTCGGGTGGGCGTGCACGGGTTGTGTGAGGTCAATTTCGGCGACACTTGCGGCGGTCATCAGTTGGTGAAATCCGACACGGTGCAGGGCGTCCGGGCTTGGGCTGTCAGGATTGAGCAGACAGATAGAGCGCGGATTGATCCGCCGCAGATTGCGCAAATCTGCACAGTCCGGCCCCCGCGCGATATAGGTCACAGGCCCGCGTTCGACAAAATGAACACGCGTCATTTCATCGTAAAACGCTTTGACACCAGCGGCTTGCAAGGTGTTCGTGAAGTTTTGGCTTTGTTGCAGGGCGTTGTTCATAAACCTGTTAAACAATTATAAACCTAAAGGCTGGTTAACAGATGCCATGAAAAAGAAAACAAATCATGCCGTCGCGGGCGTCATAGCGCCCCCGCCAAAACCCACAGCCTTAGGGGTCGCCCTGATTGCAGCAGGGATCGCGCTCCTCGTGGGGGGCGCGCTTTGGCTTTTTGAATGGGTGTGGCTTTAGTCCAACTGGACCAAGGCGTGCCGCTTTTTGCCTGCGCTGAGCTTGATGGGCGCGGCCAGCATTTCGGCTGTCACCATCATGCCTGCGTCGGTTAGGGCTTCATCGTTCAGCTTGGCCCCATTCTCTGAGATCAGGCGCTTGGCCTCTTTGCCGCTGCCCGCAAGGCCGGACTTTACGATAATCTGGACAATCGACATGCCGTCCCCAAGCTCGTCTGCCGTAAGCGACAATGTCGGCAGATCGTCACCGATCCCGCCTTTCTCGAACACTTCGCGCGCGGTTGCCTCTGCTGCCACCGCTGCCTCTGCGCCGTGCAGCATCGCTGTGACCTCATTGGCCAGAATGATCTTGGCCGCGTTGATGTCGGAGCCTTCAAGCGCGCCGAGGCGCTCGCATTCATCGACAGGAAGCTCTGTGTAGAGCTTGAGGAACTTGCCTGTATCGGCATCCGTCGTGTTGCGCCAGAATTGCCAGAACTCATAGGGGCTGACCAACTCGGCATCGAGCCAAACAGCACCAGCCGCCGATTTGCCCATCTTTTTGCCATCAGATGTGGTCAGCAGTGGCGAGGTCATCCCATAGATTTCGTGATCCAGCACGCGGCGCGTCAGATCGATCCCGTTGACGATATTGCCCCACTGATCCGAGCCACCAAGCTGTAAAAGGCAACCGTACCGACGGTTCAGCTCAAGGAAGTCATAAGCCTGTAAAATCATGTAGTTGAATTCGAGGAACGACAAAGATTGCTCGCGGTCGAGCCGTGATTTCACGCTTTCAAACGACAGCATCCGGTTGATCGAAAAATGCCGACCAATATCTCGCAGAAACGAGAGATAGTTGAGGTTATCAAGCCATTCCGCGTTGTTGAGCATGAGCGCGCCGTTCGGCGTGTCGTCATAAGTCATGTAAGCCGCGAAGACCTTTTTGATGCCCGCGATATTCTCGTTGATTTTCTCTTCGGTCAGCAAAGGGCGCTCGTCTGCGCGGAACGACGGATCGCCCACCTTTGTCGTGCCGCCCCCCATGAGGGTGATCGGTTTGTGGCCCGTCTTTTGCAGCCAGCGCAACATCATAATCTGGATCAGAGAGCCCACATGCAGCGAGGTCGCCGTGGCGTCAAAGCCGATATAGGCAGGGACCACACCGTTCGACAAAGCGTCGTCCAAGCCTTGATAGTCGGTGCAATCGGCCAAGAAGCCGCGCGTCATCATCACAGACATAAATTCGGATTTGGGGCGGTAGGTCATTGCTTTTTCCCTGCACAAAGTGTCCGTCACCCTATAAACGTCGATTTGACGAAGGGAAAGTGGATGTTCGCACTATGAAAAAGACTGGGTTCGTAACGGCACTTGGCGCTATGTCCGGCACGTCCTTGGACGGTGTGGATGCGGCTGTCGTGGTGACGGACGGTGTCACGATCATGAGCTTTGGCGAGACAGCCTATCGGCCCTATTCGGCGCAGGAGGCGGCTGTTTTGAAGGGCGCTTTGGGCCAGTGGCCCAGCGACGCTCTGGCCGATGTCGCCGAGCTGGTCGAAACCGTGCACGCACAGGTTTTGAGCGGATTTGGCGACGTGGATGTCGTCGGGTTTCATGGACAGACCTTGGCTCACGACCCCGACAACCACCGCACACATCAATGTGGCGACGGGCAGGTTTTGGCCGACGTATTGGGCCAAACCGTCGTTTGGGATTTCCGTTCGGCCGATGTGGAACTTGGCGGGCAGGGCGCGCCTTTGGCCCCGTTCTATCACTTTGCTTTGGCGAAATATCTGAAGGCCGATGCGCCTATTGCATTTCTGAACTTGGGCGGCGTTGGCAACCTGACGTGGATTGACCCGACGCAGGACAAGCCGGAAGCCGACGGCGCGTTGCTGGCATTTGATACAGGTCCGGCGAACGCGCCGCTCAACGACCTTATGCTGGCGCGGCGCGGCGTGCCTTGTGATGAAGACGGTGCATTGGCCTCTGAGGGCAACGTTGAAGACGGAATCATCGAGACATTTCTCGAACATGCATTTTTCTACAGAATGCCTCCTAAGTCTCTGGATAGAGACGATTTTTATGATCTTTCTGCGGCTATCGCGACCCTACCCGATGCGGACGCCGCAGCCACCCTGACGGCGGCTGCGGCGATGAGTGTCGTTAAGGCGATGGAACATTGCCCCAGTCCGCCGACGCGTTTGCTCGTCACAGGCGGCGGACGCAAGAACCCGACACTCATGGCTATGCTGGCCGCGGGTCTGGGGATGGAAGTTGCAGCGGTTGAGGATGTGGGTCTCGACGGGGATATGCTTGAGGCGCAGGCTTTTGCCTATCTTGCGGTGCGGGTCGCACGCGGTCTGCCGACGTCGTGCATAGGGACAACGGGCGTACGCGCTGCTGTGTCAGGCGGCACGATCAGCAGGCCAGACCAAAGAACAACTTCCGTATAGAAATTGATATTCGTCAACAGTCCTCTCTGAGTTTTGCGCAGGATGACGCATCGCAACAGAAAGGAATACGAAAATGATTCGCACCTACACATATGTAACAACCCTGCTGATCAGTTCCGCCTCAATTGCCGCTGCAGGCGGCCTATCACAGCCAGAGATGACGCCAGCGCCTGTTATGGTGGCACCGGCGCCAATCGTCATGACAAACGATTGGACGGGTTTCTATGTCGGTGGCGGTTTCGGGATCGGTGATGTGACAGTCGGGGCTGCTGATGCCATCGATACGAACGACTTAAGTCTTCATGCTGGCTATATGTATGACATGGGGTCGATGGTCGTGGGCGGCGAAATCGAGTATGAAAGGTTGGATTTCAAAGACTTAGGCGACATTTTTGACGCCTCAGTTTTGCGACTGAAGGGCCGCGTTGGCTATGATGCAGGCGCGTTCTTGCCGTATCTGACAGTTGCTGGCGCACGGCTTTCGCTTGAAGACGGGTCTAACGTCGCGGACAACGGCTATTTCTATGGCGCTGGCGCCGAATACGCTATACCGCTGCTACTCCAAAATCCGAAAGTTCTCGTGGGTTATGACGCGGAAGTTGTCTGACACCTTTTCGCGGAATTTCGTCCATTCATGCGGGATGGTTTCGCGCATGAATGCGAGG
>JAQXBV010000124.1 GCA_029252195.1 Yoonia sp. | reverse complement strand
CCTTGTGGGCGATGCGGATTATGCGAGCTGTGCCGCGGTTGCAGGTGCCATTACCCCGGTGCCGGGCGGCGTCGGACCAATGACGATTGCATGTTTGCTGGCCAATACAATCACAGCATGCTGCCGCGCAAACAACCTGCCAGAGCCAGAAGGATTGACGGCCTAGCGAGCGATGTGAGGCGAAATGCCGTAGGGTAAGCTACATCAATTTTTCCCCCTTCTTATTAACTTACGTTCACGTTAGAAATTCCAGAGTTGGAATGCGGTGATTTGTAAGGTACTCGGGTGAAAGAATTTTTTGTTGCTGTTTGGAATTCATCATTTAAGCCCTATCGTATCATTGTGGCGTTCTTCGTACTTGTAGGGTTCATTTTCTCCGGCCCTTTCGGCACGTTCGGTGTGATGTCGATCCCCGAGCGCACCATCCATTGGGCGCCTCACATTTTCATCGCTTTGATTGCCGGCGGCTTCACTTACGAAGTCATTCATCGTTTATTACCACCAGCCTCGCGGATCGTTCGGGGCTTTCTTTGTGTTTCCCTGTTTACGGCGATCTACACCCCCATCGACTTCACCATTTCACATATGGCTTTGTTTGGCAGGCCAGCGCTTGTCATAACCTTCTGGAATTTGGTGCTCATAGACTTAATCTGGACGTCGATCGTTGTCGCTTTGATCATCATCTCGACACAGAATTGGAACTCGGACCCGAAAATCGAGCGCCTGAGGCTTTACGCGCGTTTGCCCGAGGGCACGGTATCGGAAATCGCGCATTTCACCGTCAGTGACCATTATACGGTCATAAATCTTTCAGATCAGGCCGAGCTTCGCATCCTGATGCGGTTTGCCGATGCGGTGAAAGAAATGGACGACACCCGGGGATTCTGTATTCACAGGTCACATTGGGTTGCCGCAAAGTAGATCCAGACGGCCAAGCGCGTTGGCAATCGCGAGTTTGTAGAGTTGTCTTACGGCAAAGAGGTGCCTGTCAGTAAAACTTACCGCGAGAACCTCGTGGCGGCGGGCTTCTTTTAAGCGGCACCGCGACTGCCGAGGGACCTGTTAAAACCGCAATCGCCTTGGGGCCGAAAAGCCCGCTGATCTCTGGGCTGGTTGCCTTGACCCCACCTGTATAGGTCCCAAAGGCCGGCATGATCAGCCGGTTCGCGTCATAGACAAAGCAGGGACGGGCTGGCCCCGTGCCATTGATCCCATGCTTGGGGTGGTAGTGACCAGACACCTCGCTGCTGGCCTCAGTCGCAATATGCCGAAAATGCAGCCCCGCATGAGTTAGGCTTTGCACATGTGTCCCGCCGATCCTAATTGGCCCTGCGTCATGGTTCCCTTCGATCCAATACCAAAATCTGCCAGACTGAAGCTGCGTGATCGTGGTGAGCGCGTCTGGTAATAGCTCGTCTGCGGCGTCCAGATCATCAAAGCTATCGCCCAAGCAGATCACCATCTTTGGCGCGAGGTCTCCGATCACCGTCGCCAACCTGTGCAGCGTATCAAGCGTTTCATAAGGCGGAAGCATCGTCCCGCCACGCCGCGCGATCCGCCCTGCCTTGCCCAAGTGTAAATCGCTCACACATAGTGTCTGGGTCGCGGGCAGCCAAAGTGCGCGCGCCGTTGTGGCAACGACAGCGGTCTGTCCGAGTGTGAAGCTGTGGCCTGCCGTCATGCCGCTGGCCCCATCAAGGCGGCTGCAGCGTCTTGCAAGAGCTTTTCACGGCCTAATCCGGCGATAGGCACTTTGCCCATCTCAAGGATCATCGGCGCTGCCAGCGGGGAAATGCGATCAAGGGTGACATGGTCGATGGCCCCTTGCGTGCGCGTCAGCATCTCTTCGATCCGTCCGAAATCGACAAGCCCGCGCATGGCCTCTTCGCGTGTGATCCGCAGCATCAGGTGGTTGGGGTCGTATTTGGAGAGCGTATCGTAAAGGATATCGCTTGAAAATGTGGCTTGCCGACCTGATTTGCGGGCCTGCGGCAGGTTTCGCTCAATCAGTCCTGCAATGGTGGCCGACCCGCGGAAGGTTCGTTTCATCACCGCATTGCCCGCCAGCCATGTCTCAAGCCCGTCGCGCAGATTTGCAGGGTCAAGCAGCGGCGCAGGATCCGTGACGGCGTTCAGCCCCCAGACCAGCGTTGCGTAATCGGTCGCGACTAAGCCGAGCGGGTTCAGCCCGTTTGCTTCCATCCGCTGCGTCAGTAAAAGCCCGAGCGTTTGCTGCGCATTGCGCCCCGCAAAGCCGTAGAAACAGGTGTAGTGGCGGTCGTCATGGGGGAAACTTTCAACAAGGATCCGCCCCGTTTGCGGCAGTTGTGACAAATCGCGCTGCAACTGGAGCCAATCAGCAGTATGCGCGGGAAGCTGCGGCCAGCTGTCTTGGGCAAACATCTGCAAGATGCGCGCGGAAAGCTGGGTCGAGGTCGCGAATTTGGTACCCGCGAAGGTTGCGATTTTCGGGGCTTTGGTGGCGCGATTGCTGACTTCGACGGTCATCTCGCGGAGGCCTTCATAACGGACGACCTTGCCGCCGATTAGAAAGGTGTCGCCCACGGTGAGGGTCGCCGCAAAAGCCTCTTCGATCTCGCCCAAAGGCTTGAAGTTGCCCTTGAGCCTGACCTTGAGCGTGTCGGTGTCTTGGATCGTGCCGATGTTCATGCGTATGCGTTGGGCGGCGCGCGGGTCGCGCAATTGCCAGCGCCCGTCGGGCCGTTTGAGCAAGCGTTTCCATTTATCATAAGCGCACAGGGCATAGCCGCCTGTGGCGCAGAAATCCAAACAATCGTCGAAGGCAGCACGGGACAATGATGCATATGCCCCTACGGTTTTGATCTCGTGATAGAGGTCGTTTTCGTCAAAAGGGCCCGAACACGCGCGGATCAGGATGTGTTGGCACAGCACGTCACGCGGCCCGTGCCCGCGCGGGTCACCGTCTAGATCATGGGCCATGACGGCCTCAAGGGCGGCGACGCATTCGACGACCTCAAAACGGTTGGCGGGCACGAGGAGCGCCTTAGAAGGGGCGTTGTAGCGGTGATTTGCGCGGCCAATACGTTGGACCAGTCGTTTGACATTTTTAGGCGCGCCGATTTGGATCACGAGGTCCAAATTGCCCCAGTCGATCCCAAGATCGAGCGTGCCCGTGCAGACAATAGCACGCAAATCACCTGCAACCATAGCCGCCTCAACGCGGTCACGTTGCGTCCGATCAAGGCTGCCATGGTGAATCCCAATGGGCAGACTTTCATCATTTGCGAGCCAGAGATTGTGGAAAAACAGCTCTGCCTGCGCGCGGGTGTTATGAAAAATAAGCGTGGTTTTGTGCTTTTTAATCTCATCTAATACCGCAGGAATACTGTATTTTGCACCACCGCCTGCCCAAGGTGGGGGCTCGGCGGTCACGAGCATCGCGATGTCGGGCGCAGGACCAGGATCGGCGTGCAAAATCAGGCAGGGGTCAGGGTGGCGCGCCAAGAGCGTGGCAATCGCATTGGGATCGTCGACAGTCGCAGACAACCCGACCCTACGCATGTCAGGCGCGATGGCCTGCAAGCGGCTGAGAGCAAGCACCAGCTGATCACCGCGCTTGCTCTCGGCCAAGGCATGAATTTCATCGACAACAACCCGTTGCAGGCCCGCAAACATGCGCGGCGCATCCTCATAGCTGGTCAAAAGCGCGAGGCTCTCGGGCGTGGTCAGCAGGATATGCGGGGGGTCCGCTCGCTGCCTTCGTTTTTGGGTATAGCTCGTGTCGCCAGTGCGATCTTCGATGCGAATGGGCAGGCCTGCCTCTTCGACAGGTTTGCGCAAATTGCGCTTGATGTCAGCGGCGAGCGCCTTCAGCGGCGAGACATAAAGCGTGTGTAGCCCTGCGTGGCTGCCCGTCGCCAATTCGGCCAAAGTTGGCAAGAATCCCGCGATCGTTTTGCCGCCCCCCGTTGGCGCAATAAGCAACAGCGCGGGCGCATCCGCGCGCGCAAGCATATCCGTCTGATGCGGGTGCAACGACCAGCCGCGTGCGGTGAACCAAGAGGCGATGGATGGGGGCAGGGTGGTCATAGGACCAAACTGCGCTTTGCGCGGCGGGCGTCAAGTGGCGCCCGCACTTTCCACCCGATTTAGCGCACGATATCTTCGTCCTCGACGAACATGTTTGCCCAAGCGCGGTCAATCAGTTCGGGGGTCATTTGATAGGGAATGCCCTCGTAATTACAGATCGCAATCATCTGATCGATCAAGAAAACCGGTTGGTAGTTCGCGTAAATGTTGTAGATTTCCGGATAGCGATTGTTGAGCAAGTGGATCAATGTCGCCTCGTCGAGCGGCATCTTTTTCTTGCGTGCCACCATCGCGAAAATCTTTAGGAAGTCGGCCTGTGACGGGCCATCGATCTTGATCTTATAGAAGATACGACGCAGCGCCGCGCGGTCAAAGATCGCGTTGGGGTGGAAGTTGGTCGAGAAAATGACGAGCGTGTCAAAGGGCACTTCAAACTTCTCACCTGACTGGAGCGCCAGAATATCTTTATTTTCTTCGAGTGGAACAATCCAACGGTTGATCAGCGTTTGGGGCGGATCGACCTGACGGCCAAGGTCGTCGACGATGAAAATTCCGCCAGTGGCCTTCAGCTGCAGCGGTGCCTGATATGTCCGCGCGGTTGGGTTGTAGACAAGATCGAGCATGTCGAGAGTCAATTCACCCCCCGTGATCACCGTGGGCCGTTCGCAACGGACATAGCGTGTATCATAGCGACCAGAGGTGCGGCGCAGGCTATTGGGATCGTCGATGTCATCCTCGGCAGCCGAGTGGACAATCGGGTCATAGAACGTGATCACCTGCCCGGAAAATTCAATCGCACGTGGCACATAGATTTTGTCGCCAAGCGCGTCGCGGATACCGTTGGAAATCGAGGATTTCCCGTTACCTGGAGGCCCGTACATCAAGATCGACCGACCCGCGCCCACCGCTGGCCCAAGGTTGTCAAGCAGGCTTGGCGGCAAAATCAGGTGCCCCATCGCATTGGCCAATTGATCGCGGGTGACGGCAAGGTTTCGGATGGATTGCCGTTTGATTTGCTCGCGGTAAACCGCAAGAGGCACAGGCATCGCGCCAAAATATTCAGATTGCTTGAGCGCATCATGCGCACGGGCTGATCCGGCGTCGGTCAGTTGATAGCCCATTTCGTTGCCGCTATTGGCGTTGAGCGTGCCTGTGGCCTCGATCAACCGCTGTTTGCGCCCGATATCAACCAGTTCTTGCACAACAGGGATCGGCAGGCAGATCACACGGCTCAACTCTGACACCAAGTTCAGGTTCATGCGAAACATCGTTTTCAACAAAATATCGCGCATCATGGCGTTGGGCAGCTGCATTTGCGCCAGAGTTTTTGGCGCGGGTGGTGCCATTACATTCGAGGTCTGCATGTTCATTTTGGATCGCCTGACTGTTATCTCGGGCCGCACGTCATGATGGCGGCGTTAGAGCAAACTATCGTCAGACTTTATGGCTAAATGATGGACAAAGCCGCCATGTTTTGTGGCATTGTTCACGCGGGTCAGGCTTGGGTTGCCGCCAAGATAAGGTATGTTACCAGCGTCATCCCAAGGGGCAGGCCCATGGGAAATCTGCGCCCCGACGTCCAGCTCTCCCATTCTGGGACCAATCGGCGCAGGGGGCTATGCTTGGCAATGCGGTGGGTCACAAATCCGGCCACGACGCAAACGGTGAAGACCCACGCCAACACCTGCAGATCGGCCAACATTATGTAAGGTGCTGCTGCTGCGAATTTTGCGTCGCCTGCCCCAAAGACGCCGATAATATTGAGAACAAATCCGATCACAAGCACCACTAGAAAATGGCTCCATTGCCACAAGTACTGCTCAAAAGGAAATGCAATGAGCCCCAGAACGGCGAATCCTGACATAAGCGCCAAAACCGCGAGGTTCGGGATCTTCATGGCGCGCATATCATTCCACGCCACAAAAATGGAGATTGGCAATGCGGCAATCAAAAGCCACATGGCTGCGGATGCGGGCAAGGCGAACATTTAGTTAGACACGTTGTCTTCGAGCGCGCGCAATGACCGCGTGGCCTCGTCAAAGTGCTGCGGATGCGTATCGATCGCCTCTCGTAACAGACCTTTGCCGATGGTTACATCGTTTTGCTTAATCGCTGTCAGCGCGAGCGTGTAAAGCAATTGGGCGCGCTCTGTCTGGTTCATCGGGATCACGGGCAAATCATATTTGCGCTGCGCACCACGGGCCAAAATCAGGTTATTCTTTGCCGTGAACATGCCGCTGTCATGGCGTAGCGCATCGCTAAACAGCCTTTCGGCTTCTTTATATTCGCCGCGGGTGAGCTTTGAGAAACCCCAGTTGTTCAACACGCTTGCAGGCGTTGTCGTCAGGCCTGACGCGGTTTGGTAAAAGCTATCGGCCTTGCTCCACTGCTGTTTGCTATCCGCGACCATCGCTTCCAGACGGTAGCGTTTATAGGTCTCATGGGTCGGTGGGATGCTGTTGAGCGTGGCTGCTGCATTATCCCAATCGTTCGTGCGAATATAGGCGTCCGCCAATTCGACACTATCGTCCGGGGCAGCCTCTGGATGTGCGACAACGGCTTTCCAAGCGACAATCGCATCAGAGGACCGGCCCGCGCGAATGAGGGATGTGGCGAGACCGCGTTGCAGATCAATCCGGCCCGGATCATTGCGGTTTGCGCCTGCGAAGTAATTTACAGCCTCATCAGGGTCGCCGACCGTCAACATGACCTCGTTGAGATTGGTCTCATCCACGATATTCATATCGTCGATTGCGCGTTTGACCTGTGCATCACCAGATGGATCGCATGCAGATAGCCCAACGACCGCAGTCGCGACCAAAGAAAGAAAAATAGGGTGGCGCATGTTTCTGCGTCCTTTACTGCTCTTACCTCAAAGTGCAGTCAGGATCACATAGTCACCCGAACCCCGCCGCACCAATTTTACGTCTTCATTTTGAGGATCATCGTAGAATGGATCTGCGACAAGCGCGAGAGATATCCTAAGGTTCTCTTTGATCTGGTCCGAATTCCCGTTATCCGTTGCAAAGGCGCGACGGAATACCTCTGCGGCTTCGGCATAATTGCCCTTTTCCATCAAAATCACGCCTAAATTGTTCCAAGCGGCGGGAAAGTTAGGGTCGTCATCGGTCGCACGGCGCAAAAGCCGCTCGGCCTGACCGAGCCGCCCAAGCCGCAAATTCGCCGATCCGAGGGCCGAAAGCGTATCTACATTGAGGCCCTGTTGTGCTGCCGCGCGGGTATAGGCCTTGAGCGCAAGCTCATATTCACCAGCCGCCATAAGCCGATGGCCGACCAAAAGCCCGTCAATATCCGATTCACCCGCGACACCTGGCGCAAAGAACGGATCATTTGATTGCCCAAAGCCGCCCGATGAACAGGCGGCCAAGGTGATGAGGGCCAGAATTGACAGCGCCCTTTTGTGCAGCATCGGACAGGTTCCTTACCCCGTCAGAGGTTTTGCGAAATCGCATAGGCTGACGGCCCGATCAAGATGATCAGAAGCGGCGGCACCGTCAACATCATCGTGGCCAAAGTCATCTTTGTCGGCAATTTGTTTGCTGCTTCTTCGGCGCGCATGACCCTTTTGTCACGCATTTCGGCGGCATAGACCCGCAGCGCATCCGCAATCGACGTACCGAATTGCTGCGCTTGGACGAGCACGGTCACAAAGCTTTTGATGTCTTGCACGCCGCACCGCTCTGACATGTCCTTGAGCACAGCCCCTTTGTCTTTGCCGGCCTTCATTTCGTGGCTCACCACCTCGAATTCATGCGACAGATCAGGGAAGCCCGATTTCAACTCGCGGGCGACGCGGATGATTGATTGGTCCAGAGATTGGCCCGCTTCCACGCAGACGAGCATCATGTCGAGACTGTCAGAAAAGCCATTGGTGATTGCCTCTTGGCGGCTCGCCTGACGGCGCGTGACCCAATATTTCGGCCCCATATAACCCGCACCAGCCGGCACCAAAATCATCATGATCAGGTTTTGTGTCGTTACATCCCACTGCTGCATTTTGATAAAGGCATAGATCCCGCCAGCAATCAGCCCGAGGATACCAAGGGTGAACTGCGCAAAGAAATAAAAGCGCACGGCGTTTTTTGAATGATACCCGGCCTGAACCAGCTTGAGTTTGACCGCAGAGTATTCTTCGTGGTTCTGCGGCTCCAGAAAGTTTGCGTATTTATCAAGCTTGTCGTTGGCTTGGGCAGAGCGTAGTTTCTCGCCCTTGTGGGTTTCTTTGCGCGGCGTAGCCTTCAGGCGATCAAGCGGATCTTCTTCTTTCTTCATCAGAATTGGCACGGTCACCAAAATCATGAAGACACCAAGCAAACCGACGATCATCAGCGGCCCGAATGGCCCCAAAAGATCAACTATCATTGCGTTCAGTTTTTGCATCTGTCTGCCCCTTAAACTTTAATGTTCACAAGCGCGCGCATGACGAACAGGTTTGCTATCAGCAATCCGGCCACCACGAGACAGGCTGGGATGAAAACAGGTGCTTCCATCACTTCGTCGAAATAGGTCGGTTCCACAACGTTCACGGCAATCATGGCCACAATCGGGAAGCCGGACAAAAGCTTGCCGGACCACTTGGCCTCTGCGGTGATCGCAGCCACGCGGCGGAACAAGCGGAAGCGCGAGCGGATTACCTTCGCCAAACCATCAAGGATTTCGGCCAGGTTGCCGCCAGAGGTTTGTTGAATGGTCACCGCGACGGCGAGAAAGCGCATGTCTTGCATATCAAGCCGTTCGGCCATCGCCTTGAGGCATTCACCGATGTCGCGCCCGTATGCGGCTTCATCGGAAATCACACCCATTTCAGTACCAAGCGGGTCGGCGACCTCGTTGGCCACAATCGAGATCGCGGAGGTAAACGGGTGGCCGACGCGCAAGGAACGCACCATCAATTCAATCGCTTCTGGCAGCTGTTCTTCGATCATCGACATCCGCTTTTTCGCTTTGCCATTGATCCAAACGAACACACCGCCGACGCCCATCAAGATCGCCAGAACGATGGGTACTTGCGGGCTTACGGCTGTGCCGACTGTCAGCCCGACGAAGGCCATGAAGCTGACGACGACCATGATCATGATCAGTTGAGATGGCGTGAAGGCGATATTTGCCTTTTGCGCCTTAGACGCCAAAATCGAATAGAGCGGGATACTCTGCGATTTCATGTGCTGGGTCATTTCCTTGCGGAGTTGCTCCAGAACCTGCTCACGACCGCCACCTTTTTCCAAAAGGTCAAGCCGGCGGTTGACCTTGCCATCCATCGAAATGGATTTGCCAAAGATCACAAGATAGGCGCCCTGCACGATCGCCAGAACGGCGATGAAGATGACGATATAGATGATTGGTGCTGCCGAAACCATGATGTTTACTCCGCAACCATTGGTTCGAAAATCTGTGGTGGCAGGTCATAGCCCCACAGCTTGAAGCGATCAGAGAAGTGGCTCCGCACGCCAGTGGCCGTGAAGTGGCCGATGATTTTGTTATCTGGGTTCAGACCGACACGTTGATAGTGGAACACCTCTTGCATCGAGATTACGTCACCTTCCATGCCAGTGATTTCGGTGATTGAGGTCATGCGGCGCGAGCCGTCTTGCAGGCGCGAGGCCTGCACGATGAGGTTCACAGCCGAAGAAATCTGGCTGCGCATCGCCTTGATCGGCATCTCGATCCCTGCCATCGCGATCATGTTTTCCAGACGCGACACACCATCCCGCGCAGAGTTGGCGTGGATTGTGGTCATGGATCCGTCGTGGCCGGTGTTCATGGCTTGCAACATGTCGATAACCTCTTCGCCGCGGGTTTCCCCCACGATGATGCGGTCAGGCCGCATACGCAGTGCGTTTTTCAGACAGTCGCGCTGCGAAACACCACCCTTGCCCTCGACGTTTGGCGGAAGGCTTTCCATCCGGCCCACATGCGTTTGCTGGAGCTGGAGTTCGGCCGTATCTTCGATCGTCAGGATACGTTCGTCGTTGTCAATGAATGACGAGAGCGCGTTTAGCGTCGTCGTCTTACCAGAACCCGTACCGCCAGAAACGATGACGTTCAGGCGCGTCGAGACGGCGGCCTGCAAATGAGCGGCCATTTCCTCGGTAAAGGCCCCGAACCGGACAAGATCGTCGATACCCAGTTTGTCTTTCTTAAACTTACGAATTGAGACAAGGCTTCCGTCAACTGCAATCGGCGGCACCATGGCGTTGAAACGCGATCCGTCGGCCAAACGGGCGTCGACATATGGATTGGATTCGGCAACGCGACGTCCCACGGCAGAAACAATCTTGTCGATAATCCGCAACAGGTGCTTTTCGTCTTTAAAGGTGACGTCGGTCAGTTGCAGCTTACCGTTGCGTTCCACAAAAATCTGCTGCGGGCCGTTGACCAGAATATCGTTGACGGTGTCGTCTTTGAGCAAGGTTTCAAGCGGACCTAGGCCCGTCACCTCAAAAAACAGATCCTGGCTGAGCGTTTGCCGCTCTTCCCGGCTCAAAACGATACCAAGTTCTTCTAAGGATTCCTGCGCGATTGCGTTGATTTCAGCACGCAAATCAGCCTCGGTGGCGGTTTCAAGTGCGGCAAGGTTGAGGTTGTCGAGCAACGCCTTGTGCAACTCAAGTTTGATCTCGCCCAACCGCTCTTTCCGACGTTTTTCCTTGTCCTGCGGCGCAGCCTCTGCCGGCGCGCCTTTCGGCATCGCGCGCATCAGGGATTGGCGCGGTGCCTCGGTTGGCGCAGAGGCCACAGCGGCGACCACTGGTTTTGCACCGAGCTTCGACTTTGGCGCTGCGTCGCCGGTCTTTTTATACTTAGAAAACATGGGATTAATTCCTTAGCCTTTGGCCGCAGTTTCTTCGGATTTATTGACGTCATGAACGGACTTTGCGAGTTTCGCGATTTCCTTGCGCAGGGCGTTTTTGGGAATGGAGACGCCGAGCGGCGCGCCATGATCGTTTGTTTGCACGATCGGTTTACCGCAAAGGTTGTCGCACCCGTGCCACCGGCCATGCCGTGTACAGGAATGACAACACCTGAATGGGTGCCAGTCGGTTTAAGTTTATTGGTCAACTCCGGGGCAATCGGCGCCTGTTCTTGCGGGGTCAATACCCGCTCAATGGCCTTGGAAAGCTCATGCTCGGGAAGCGGGTAGGGGATGAACTCGTCACCGCCTTCTCGGAGCAATTGGTGTAACGACGCGGGGCTCACGTCTTCGGTGATCAAAATGACTTTGATCCCCTTCGATTTAGCGACGCCAATAATGCCGGCGATTTGATCGAGGTTTTCCTCGTCCTCGTGATCCATCGTGACAGTGACAAACTCTAGGCTCTCGGCCTCGGGCTGCGCCAGATACGCTGCGGCGTCGTCAAAAGAAAGATCACCCCAGTTTTCGCCGAGGGCCGTTTCCATGTCTTCGATCAACAGATCAAAGATCTGCACATCGCGACTGATGGTACATGCCACGATTGCGTGGGAGTCTGTTTTCAAAACTGCATTGCTCATAACCGTACGTCCTCTGTTTACGGGTCGCAGGCAGAATATGAACGCTATGCATGAAAATCACGTCAACACGTTCAAATAGCCAGTCACGCGCGCCGAGTCGGCATACGTGGTTAACCCTTTGGACTGTTGTGGCGGGCAATCATGTCGAGACTGGGGCGAAAAAATCGTAATTGTTGGGCTTTTCGCAACGATGACGTCTTTTCGGAAAGGTTGTTCACGCAATTATCTTGCGTGAACCTCTCTTATTGGCCGCCGCCCGCATTGGCGGCTGTGACTGTTGTGGAGGCTTGCGCGCCACCAACATATTCGCGGAAAACGATTTCGGCGTATTTTCCGTTCAAAACCATAGGGTTGCTCTTAACGAAGCCCGAAACCTCGGTCACGGTCCGACGGTTTTGGCGTTCTTGGCCCTCAGTCACGATCAGGGGCTGTGTTTCGCCAATCGAAACAACCGCCTCTAGTCGGGATCTGCTGACTCCTTGGCTTGTTAGATAAAGCACCGCCGCTTCGGCACGGCGCAGACCCAATGTACGGTTATAGCTCGTCGAGCCGACCAGATCGGTATGCCCAAAGACCTTGAAACGCACTTCTGGGAACTGATTGATCCAAGTGGCCTGTTTGCGCAGCGTTTCGCGTGCGGCTTAATCCAATGCGGTCGAGTTGAACGGGAAGTTGATCGTCGTGTTCACTTCGGCCGCAAAACGGCGCGCCAGATTGATCGTGAAATCGGATGCCCCGGAATGAATAAGCGAGTTATTCATTGTCGCGGCGCCAAAGGTCCCGTCGTCGATTTGAGACCCGGCCTGTTGGTTAAACCCAAGTCCGATGCCCGCTTGTTGCGAGCAGGCCGTCATGAGAACGCAAGCAGGGGTCACTGTCAGAATATTTTCATCAGCCTCAGTTCCCTATCAATCGTCCAGCACATAGCCATAAGAGCCGCTAAAGTCTTGCCGCGCAACTTCACCGGCGCCGCCGGATTTTGGCGCTTTGTCAGCAGTGACGCGTCCAAAGAGGAACAGATCACGCTCTGTCGGAGGCTGCACGCGGTCGGTCGGCAATGCAAGCACTTCGCCGCGTGTCGGGGTCACCAAATGCGGTGTGACGATGATCACAAGCTCGGTTTGCTTGCGCGAATATTCGGCACTGCGGAACAGGGAGCCAAGAATTGGAATATCCCCGACCCAAGGCACTTGTCCGCTCAGATCCATAAAGTCGTCTTGCAGCAGACCCGCAATCGCAAAGCTTTCGCCGTCGCGCATTTCAACCGTGGTCGAGGTCTCGCGCCGCTTGAACGCATCGACCGTAAAGCCGTTGGCGGTAAAGCCATTTGAAGTATCAAGCGAAGACACCGCCGCAGATAGCTCAAGATTGATCACATCGTTATCAATCACGCGCGGCGTGAAGTTCAGCTCAACACCAAAGGGCTTATATTCAATTGTAATCGCGCCACCATCTTGGGAGACGGGAATCGGGTATTCACCACCCGCCAAAAACTTGGCTTCCTGGCCGCTCAATGCGGTCAGGTTCGGTTCGGCCAAAGTCCGCACAACGCCGCGGGCCTCAAGGGCTTCGAGTAGAATGCCGACTTCGACACCACCTGCGTTAAAGCCGAACAAAAATGCACCATTCGCATCATTTGACGCGGGGGTGGCCCCGTTCAGTGTGCTCGTGATCGCGCCAGAGTTATTCGTGCTGTTGGTTCCGACCTGAAGGCCAAGGTTGTTGCCAAGTGTGGAGCCTTGCAGCGCGATAGACGATGACAAAGATTTGCTGACCGACCGCTGCATTTCTGCAAAGCGGACTTTCAACATAACCTGCTGGGTCCCACCGACCGACATCAAGTTCGAGACACGGTCAGGGGCATAGCGCTGTGCCAACTCCATCGCGCGATCAAGGCGAGCGATCGAGCTGACCGTGCCTGACAGCACGATACCATTATCCGCGGTGCGGACTTCAATGTTCTCGCCGGGCAAGATCTGCTCAAGGCGTTCTTTGAATTCGGCAATGTCGGGGGTCACGTGGACTTCGACGTTTGTGATCAGACGACCATCACCGCCCAAAAGCGTGAGTGTCGTGCGCCCGGGTTCTTTGCCCAAAACGTAGATCGTGCGATCCGAGAGCGAAGAAATATCCGCAATCCCCGGATTGGCGATAGAGAGTTCTGTAAATGGAGTGTCGCTTTCAACAACGACGGCGCGGTTCATCGGCACGTTCAATGCGGTCGACGGTGATCCGCGCATAACGCGCAAAGTCTCTGCATGGCTCGCAGTCGGAGCCACCGCCATCGATATCGCAAAGCTGGCTACAACCACTTTGATTAAGTTCGTACATGTCATGGTGACCTGCCCTTCCGATCACGCCTCATTTTTCGGGTCTTTTTGCCCGCATTCTTATCAACCTGCCTTGATTTGACAAATACTTCAAGAATCAATGAGTTGCGCAATGTAAGTGATGTCAAAAAGTGACAACTGCCAAAATGACCCACATGAAAAAGCACGCCCTCCCGCAGATGGCGTGCTCTTATTTTTCAACAATAAATCAGCAAATTAGTTCGTGCAGGGGATCTGTACCTGAAGCCGCTCACCACCTTTGTTTGTGGTGATAAAGCAAGCCTGCTGCTGTGGCGCTTCTTCAATTTGAGCCAAGACAGGCGCTTCTGCGATACCCAGCAACGCCCGCTGATCGACAAGAATTTCAGAATTTACAGTTTCGTCACCGCTACCAACCAGAGAGAGCGAAAGTGCCCCTGTGGATTGGGCTTGAGCCAAGATTGCGACGTCCTGAGGTGAAACCTGCACAGTGACAGTGCGCGCGATGCTGGCATTATCGACCTCACCGTTCGCGCTTTGGTCAATGGCGATGATCTCTACACCGGATTTGATCAGCTGCGTGAATGTCTGGCTATTTTCGCCGCGCACGGAGCCCGACCAATAGACGTCAACACGGTCTTGCGGACGCAGGAAACCGGAGACGCCGGAAGCCACATCAACCTTGATCGTGAACGCACGCATACCACGGGTCAAACGAGATGTGATACTCGCATTTTGACCAGGTTCAGTAACTTTCGCCATCAAGATCGGTTCGTTCTTTTCCATCTGGCGCAGAACAAAACGTGGCGTTTCCACACCCTTGGGGAAAAGTTCTTCGATCGTCGAGAAGGCGCCTTCCGGAACATAGTTCACTGCATAGTCGATGAGCGCGACGTCTTCTTCTTTGATGCTCTCACCATAGGCAATCGTCCGTGTGGGCGCATAGATCTTGACCGTCGGCACGACATCAGCGGCCTTCGCACGTTCTTGGGCGAGTGCTGTCTCTTGCTCGCTTAGAAAACCCTGAACCATATAGACAGCAAAGCCCGCGAGGCCCATACTAACGACCAGTACCAGTCCAAATAATGCACGCATTGTCGTACCCCTTAATGTTTCTTATACAGGGCAGGTGCCCTGTGTTTCGTCTGCTGCACCGGGCAGCGAATTACTCAGTAATGTAAGTTTCCATCTTGGCCTGGATGTTCTCGCCACCGACGATGGCGCCATCACGGACGGCAACGCCGACTGCTGTTGCCAAGATTACAATACCGGCCGTCAAGACGACCCAATCCACAGAAATCGCGCCTGTTTCATCGCGGCAAAAACTTTTCAATGCGTCATAAATATTACGTTCCAGTTTGTTAACGTTGTGCTTCTATTACTTATTGTTACGGACCATTGCGGCGGGTTCGTGGCGAGTATGTGCTTTTACGAAGGTCTTTTGCAGCAGTCCTGAAATGAAAAAGGCCGCCGCACATAGTGAGCGACGGCCAATTTTGGAAAATTCGAAATTTTATTCTGTAACCATTGCGGTCATGTCTGCGCCAACGTCTGTGGCGAGGTTTGTCGCGCCGGTTTTGATGGAGCCGCCAACAGCAGCGCCCAAAAGAACGATAGCGGCTGTCAGAACAACCCAGTCAACTGTGACAGCGCCAGCTTCGTCATTACGGAAAGTTTTGATCATGTTAAGCATTGTGGTCCCTCCTCAGGGTGTCGCGATATAAATTGTAATTGCTATACTCTGAGTCCTTCGGAAGCCGAGTTTGACGTCTTGACGCTTGGGCGTGGAACGATTCAGCTACGGGTATGATTTGTCCTGGTTTTCTTTCCGCAGCAGAACGCCTTGAGCTTGAGGCCTGCGTGCGTCGCCAGCGCGAAGACCACGGCATTGCCCGCAGG
>JAQXBV010000123.1 GCA_029252195.1 Yoonia sp. | reverse complement strand
GCCTGCGTTGATCCAAATCCCGCTACACCGTCCGGCGTCACTGTTGCGTCCAGCCGTCAAAGGCACACTCCTTCTGATGCCCCTCACCGACTACAATGGTGAAGTGACGCGCGCGATCGGGGCACTGGTCACCGACCGCCCGATTGGCACACGCCGTCGCATTCAAATTGATCATAGCCAGCCAATCCGCCAAGAGCCGGTCGCATTGTACAGCGAACCGCGAGCGCCGGAAACGCAAAGGCCGAACGCGATACGTCCGGCCTTGCGACTGGTGGTCAATAACGGGTGATTACCCCGCGATGGCTGCGTCCAGTTTCGTGCGGCGCTGGTACAGCTCCTCGGACACGAGGAACGCAAGTTCCAGCGACTGCGACGCATTCAAGCGCGGATCGCAGGCCGTGTGATACCGGTCCGACAGATCCTCGTCTGTCACGGCGCGCACGCCGCCTGTGCATTCGGTAACGTCTTTGCCTGTCATCTCGAAGTGAACACCGCCCGGCACAGTGCCTTCGGCGTTATGTACACCAAAGAACTCGCGGACTTCGCGCAGCACGCTCTCGAACGGACGCGTTTTATAGCCGGTTGTCGATTTGATCGTGTTGCCGTGCATCGCGTCACAGGTCCAAACGACCTTGGCACCCTCTTCTTCCACAGCCTTGATCAGACGCGGCAGATGCTCGCCCACGGCCCCCGCGCCAAACCGGCAGATCAGCGTTAGACGCCCTGCCTCATTGTCCGGGTTGAGCGAATTCATCAAGGATTTCAGGTGACCTGTCGTCATGGACGGGCCGCACTTGAGACCAATCGGGTTTTGCACGCCTTTGCAGAATTCGACATGGGCACCGTCAGGCTGACGGGTGCGATCCCCGATCCAGATCATGTGACCAGAGCCCGCAAGCCACTTGCCAGAGGTGGAATCAACGCGTGTCAGCGCCTCTTCATATTCCAAAAGCAAAGCCTCGTGGGAGGTGTAAAAATCAACTGTCTCCAAGGCATGTGACGCTTCGGAACGGATGCCCGCCGCCTCCATGAAATCAAGCGTATCTGTGATACGACCAGCAAGCTCGCGATACTTCTCGGTCTCTGGCGCACCTGTAAAGCCAAGCGTCCAAGCGTGCACCTTATGCACATCAGCATACCCACCTGTCGAGAACGCGCGCAGCAAGTTCAGCGTTGCGGCGGCCTGTAAATAGGCCTGTTCCATGCGGGTTGGGTCGGGAATGCGCGCTTCTGGTGTAAAGTCGAACCCGTTGATGATGTCACCACGGTAGCTTGGCAACTCAACACCGTTGATTGTCTCGGTCGGCGCAGAGCGCGGCTTGGCCATCTGGCCCGCCATACGGCCCACTTTGACCACGGGCACTTTCGCGCCGTAAGTCAGGACCATCGCCATCTGCAACATCACCTTGAAAGTGTCGCGGATGCTATCGGCACCAAATTCGGCAAAGCTCTCGGCGCAATCGCCGCCCTGCAACAAGAAGGCCTCGCCACGGCTGACAGCGCCCAATTGCGCCTTAAGCTTACGAGCCTCACCAGCAAAAACCAGCGGCGGATAAGACGCAAGACGCGCCTCGACAGCCTTCAAGGCCTCGGCGTCGAGATAATCAGGCATCTGAACACGAGGCTTCTTGCGCCAGTCAGATTTTTGCCAATCAGTCATTGTCTTGCTCCATATGTCAGTATTGCTTGTGCCGTTAGCGATAGCACAAGCTGTTATAGCCCCCATCTGGGCGCTCGCAATGGCAAAAGGCACGCAAAATTGGTGAATTGCAACTATTGTGGCGGCAAAAATTAAGTGTAATGGGCTTGTTGTCGCGGCCCAAAGCTGGTGTTGTGAACAAGATAAAGGAAATAGTTCCCGAGATGATCATTGAGCCGCAAACCGTAGACATCGATTTTAAAGGCAAGCCGCGCCGGTTTGTCTTTGTTTTGATGGATCAATTTACGATGCTGTGTTTCGCGTCGGCGATCGAAAGCCTGCGGATCGCGAACCGCACGGCTGGCAAAAAGTTATATTCCTGGACGATCATTGGCGAGAACGGCGAGAACGCGACCTGTTCAAACGGCTGCACATTCCATCTGGATTCCGATCTGATCGAACTTGAGCGTGACGATACGGTCATGCTCTGCGGCGGGATCGACGTGCAAAAGGCGACCACCAAGCGCAGTCTCAACTGGATCCGTCGCGAGGCGCGCCGCGGCGTGACCATTGGCGGGCTTTGCACGGCTGGCTATACGATGGCGAAAGCGGGCCTGCTGGACGGGCGCAAGGCCACGATCCATTGGGAAAATCAGGACAGCTTTACAGAGGAATTTGAAGACGTGACGCTGACCAAGTCAGTGTTTGTCATCGACGGCAACCGGATCACAACGGCTGGCGGCACCGCCTCCATCGACCTCATGCTTAAAATTGTCGCCGACGATCACGGCGAAGAACTCGCCAGCGCGGTCGCCGATATTCTGATCTATTCGTCGATCCGCACCGACCAAGACACCCAGCGGCTTTCGATCCCGACCCGCATTGGTGTGCGGCACCCGAAGTTGAGCCGCGTGATCCAGATGATGGAAACCAATATCGAAGAACCGATCAGTCCCGCGACCCTGGCCAAAGATGTGGGCATGTCGACGCGCCAGCTTGAACGGCTGTTCCGCCGCTATCTGTCACGCAGCCCGAAGCGGTACTACATGGAGTTGCGCCTGCAAAAAGCCCGCAATCTGTTAATGCAAACCGATATGACGGTGATCAACGTGGCCTTGGCCTGTGGTTTCGCCTCGCCGTCGCATTTCTCGAAATGCTATCGGTCGCATTACGACACGACCCCGTACCGCGAGCGCGGGACACATGCCACGCGGCTTTCGGTCTAGCCCCGCTTAAATAAGCCAATTTTCCCGCGAAACGGCCATTCTTCGCGCTAATTGCCCAAGCGTTCACACTTCACATTCTCAAAATGGCTGTTAATCTGCCCGTCAGGATAAAGATATCCACCTAAGGAGACTACATATGAAAAAACTACTAATGGCGACATCCGCAGTTGCGATGATGTCCACAGCCGCTTTTGCCGAAGACGTAAAAATCGGCGTGATCTTGGGCTTCACTGGCCCGCTTGAATCGATCACCCCTGCAATGGGCGCAGGCGCAGAGCTTGCGATGAAAGAAGTGTCCGAGTCCGGCATGCTTCTCGGCGGCTCCACAGTCACATCCATCCGCGCAGACAGCACATGTATCGACGCAGGTGCCGCAACAACGGCAGCCGAGCGTCTTGTAACGGCTGACAAAGTGAACGCCATCATGGGCGCTGACTGTTCCGGTGTAACTGGCGCGATCCTTGCAAACGTTGCTGTGCCTAACGGCGTCGTGATGATCTCCCCTTCCGCGACATCCCCCGGTCTGTCTACTGCTGAAGACAACGGCCTGTTCTTCCGCACAGCACCATCTGACGCGCGTCAGGGTGTGATCATGACAGAGATCTTAGCCGACAAGGGCGTGAAATCCGTTGCTTTGACATATACAAACAACGACTACGGCAAAGGTTTGGCTGATGCGTTCCAAGCTGCGTTTGAAGCAGATGGCGGCGCAGTCACAATCACCGCAGCACACGAAGACGGCAAGGCCGACTACTCCGCTGAAGTTGGTGCGCTTGCATCCGCAGGCGGCGAGGTTCTGGTTGTCGCTGGCTACGTTGACCAAGGTGGTTCGGGTATCGTGCGCTCCGCACTCGACACAGGCGCGTTTGAGACATTCTACTTCCCAGACGGTATGGTCGGTCAAAAGCTGAACGAAAACTTCGGCGGCGAGATCAACGGCTCTTACGGCGCGTACCCAGGTACAGACAATGCTGGTTCTGGCATGTTCGTTGAACTTGCCACTGCGGCTGGCTTTGACGGCACAGGCGCGTTCGCACCAGAGAGCTACGACGCTGCGGCATTGATCATGTTGGCGATGGAAGCTGCAAAGTCTTCTAACTCCGCCGATTTCATGGGCAAAGTCATGGACGTCGCCAACGCACCAGGCGAGCAGATCTTCCCGGGTGAATTGGCAAAAGGTCTTGAGATTCTAGCTGCTGGCGGCGACATCGACTACGTCGGTGCATCCGCAGTTGAGCTGATCGGACCAGGTGAATCTGCTGGTAACTATCAGGAAATTCTCTTTGCTGATGACGTTTATTCAACAATTGGCTACCGTTAAGCTTTAAACTAATCGAAGTGGCGCGAGAATTTTCTCGCGCCACTTCATTAAGAAACGACACGTCCAACACGTGCGGGGGATACTACATGATCGTCGTTGAGAATTTGGTGAAGACCTTTGGTGGTTTTCGCGCTGTAGATGGCGCATCCTTGCGCATCGAAAAAGGATCCATCACGGGGCTTATTGGCCCCAATGGTGCCGGAAAAACCACTCTTTTCAACGTGATTGCAGGCGTTCTTCAACCGACCTCGGGTCGCGTGACAATGATGGGCGAGGACATCACCGGTCTGCCGCCACATGAGTTGTTCCACAAAGGATTGCTGCGCACCTTCCAGATCGCGCATGAATTTTCGACCATGACCGTGCGCGAAAACCTGATGATGGTGCCTGGTGCACAATCGGGCGAGACGCTTTGGAACGCATGGTTTGGCCGCAAGCGGATTGCCAACGAAGAGCGCGCCCGGCTGGCCAAGGCTGACGAGGTGATCGAGTTCCTGACGATAGAACATCTTAAGGATGAAAAAGCGGGCAACCTCTCGGGTGGCCAGAAAAAGCTGCTGGAGCTCGGGCGCACGATGATGGTGGACGCCAAGATCGTGTTTCTCGACGAGGTCGGCGCGGGCGTGAACCGGACCCTCCTGAATACCATCGGCGACGCGATTATCCGCCTCAACCAAGAGCGCAGCTATACTTTTGTTGTGATCGAACACGACATGGATTTCATCGGCCGCCTTTGCGACCCGGTCATCTGTATGGCCGAAGGCAAAGTTCTGGCCGAGGGCACCTTGGCCGAGATCAAGGCGAACGAACAAGTAATCGAGGCCTACCTTGGCACAGGCTTGAAAAATAAGGACCAGGTGGGCGCATGAGTGAACCATTTCTGATCAGCGACAAGATGACGGGCGGCTACGGCAAGGGCCCTGATATCCTGCATGACTGCACAATTTCCGTTGATCCCGGCGAGATTGCCGTGATTGTCGGCCCGAACGGCGCAGGCAAATCCACCGCGATGAAGGCCCTGTTCGGGATGCTCAACGTCAACAAAGGCGCCGTGCGTCTGGACGGTGAGGATATTACCAAGCTGACACCGCAGGAGCGCGTGGTAAAAGGCATGGGCTTTGTGCCCCAGACCCACAACATTTTCACCTCGATGACGGTTGAAGAAAATCTTGAAATGGGCGCTTTTATCCGTACCGACGATTTCCGCGATACAATGGCACAGATTTACGATCTGTTCCCGATCCTCAAGGACAAGCGGTATCAGTCCGCGGGCGAGCTGTCCGGCGGTCAGCGTCAACAGGTGGCGGTGGGCCGCGCCTTGATGACCAAACCCAAGGTTTTGATGCTCGACGAGCCGACGGCAGGTGTGTCGCCCATCGTGATGGACGAACTTTTCGACCGGATCATTGAGGTCGCGCGGACCGGCATTCCGATCCTGATGGTCGAGCAAAACGCACGCCAAGCGCTTGAAATCGCGGACAAAGCCTATGTGCTCGTGCAGGGGCGCAATGCCCATACCGGCACCGGCAAAGAATTGCTCGCGGATGACGAAGTGCGCCGCAGCTTCTTGGGGGGATAAACCATGGACATTCTAAACGCCCTTGTGGCCCTTGCGAATTATGTGATCGTGCCCGGCCTTGCCTATGGCGCACAGCTTGCCCTCGGGGCACTGGGTGTCACGCTAATCTACGGCATTTTGCGCTTCTCGAACTTTGCCCACGGCGACACCATGGCCTTTGGCACCGCCATGACGATTATACTGACGAACGGCTTGCTGGCGCTTGGGATCACCTTTGGTCCGCTGCCAACCGCCCTGCTCGCCCTGCCGTTTGCGATCATGCTGACCTGCGTTCTGGTGCTGGTCACCGACCGCGTGGTTTACCGGTTTTACCGCGCACAAAAGGCAGATCCGGTGATCCTTGTGATCGTGTCGATGGGTGTGATGTTCATCATGAACGGGATCGTACGCTTCACCATTGGTGTGCGGGACATTCAATTTGCCGACGGCGAGCGTTTCATTATGTCGGTCCCGACTTTCAAAAAGCTAACGGGCCTGCAAGAAGGCCTCGCGATCAAGACGACCCAAGGCATCACTGTCGTTGTGGCGATGATTGCTGTGGCGTTGTTGTTCTGGTTCCTCAACAAGACGCGCACTGGTAAATCCATGCGCGCCTTCTCGGATAACGAGGATCTGGCGCTACTGTCTGGCATTAACCCCGAAAAGGTCGTGATGGTCACATGGATGATCGTAGCCGCCTTGGCGACCACGGCGGGCGTGCTTTACGGGCTTGATAAGTCTTTCAAAGCCTTCACATATTTCCAGTTGCTTCTGCCAATCTTTGCCAGCGCCGTCGTGGGCGGTCTGGGCAACCCGTTGGGCGCGATTGGCGGCGGGTTTGTGATTGCCTTCTCCGAGGTCACCATCACATATGCCTTCAAAAAAGTTATCGGCTATATGGCACCAGGCGGATGGGAGCCAGACAGCCTCGTGCAATTGCTATCCACCGATTACAAATTCGCGGTGAGCTTTGCGATCCTCATTATCGTCCTGCTGTTTAAGCCAACGGGCCTGTTTAAAGGACAATCCGTATGACCCTCACTATGCGAAATACGCTCCTCGTTGTCGCAGTTGCGGCGCTTTACATCCTTGAAGGGTCCACGACGTTCTGGATTTTCTCAGGCTCTTGGGATTCCGCGCTGAAAATGATCAGTTTCGCGCTGATCGGGTCGATCATGGCGCTGGGCGTGAACCTGCAATGGGGCTTTGCGGGCCTGTTTAATATCGGGATCATGGGCTTTGTCGCGCTGGGCGGTTTGGCGACCGTGCTGATTTCAATGCCACCCACACCGGGGGCATGGTCGGCTGGCGGATGGCAGATCCTCTTGGGGCTCGCTCTTGGCGCGGCGACGATTATTGGCGCAGTATTTTTGTTTCGCTCGCTGCCAAAAGGGCGCAAGCGCTCTGCGCTGATCCTCGCGCTGCTGATCGGTGGGTTCTTTGTGTTCCGTGCCGTGTTTGATGGTGGCGTTGCCGCCGTTGAGGCGATCAATCCAGCGGCGACAGGCTATCTCGGCGGGCTGAACTGGGGCGGCGATAACTACAAGGCCAATGGCTGGCTCACGATTGTGGCTTGGCCTGTCGGTGGCTTGCTGGCCGCAGGGGCCGCTTGGATTATCGGCAAAACTGCACTTGGCCTGCGCTCTGACTACCTCGCAATCGCGACACTTGGCATCGCAGAGATCATCATCGCGGTCATGAAGAACGAAGACTGGCTCGGGCGCGGCGTCAAAAACGTCGTGGGCCTGCCACGCCCTGTGCCTTACGAGGCGGATTTGCAGGTCGATCCATCGTTTATCGAGCGCGCAGCCTCCTTGGGGCTTGATCCGGTCACAGCCTCCACGCTTTACACCAAAATCGGCTATGTGGTTTTGTTCACGATCGTTTTGCTCATCCTGCTTTGGCTCGCACAACGCGCGCTGCAAAGCCCATGGGGCCGCATGATGCGCGCTATCCGTGACAATGAGGTCGCGGCAGAGGCGATGGGCAAGAACGTGACCGCCCGCCACCTACAAATCTTTATCCTCGGGTCTGCAATTTGCGGCATCGCCGGGGCGATGATGACAACGCTGGACGGTCAATTGACACCAGGCACCTATCAACCGCTGCGCTTTACCTTCCTGATCTGGGTGATGGTGATCGTGGGTGGATCAGGCAATAACTTTGGCTCGATCTTGGGCGGTTTCCTGATCTGGTGGCTGTGGGTCATGGTTGAACCACTCGGCCAATGGATTGCGCAGGTCACAACGGCTGGTTTCGATCCAGACCATTGGTTCCGCATCCGCATGGAAGACGCATCCGCACACTTCCGCCTGTTCACCATGGGGCTCGTGCTCTTGCTGGTCCTCAGGTTTAGTCCCAAAGGGCTCATGCCAGAACGGTGAAAATCGCCTTTCTTCATACCGCGCAGGTCCATGTTGCAACCTTTGACAAGCTTCTGGAAGGAAGTGGCGCAGAGGTTGTACACCACGTCGCAGCCGATCTGCTGGCAACCGCCCAAACCCATGGGGCACAGGCCGTCCGCGCACAGACCCTTGGGATTTTGCAGGCGCTGTCGGCCTATGACGCGGTGGTTTGCACCTGTTCCACATTGGGGGCTTTCGCAGACGCGCTGAACTTGCGCCATGTCTTTCGGATCGACCGCCCCGCCTTTGAAGCAGCGATCATCTGCGGCCCCCGCGTGCTTTTGGTGATCTGCCTTGAAAGCACGCGAGACCCGTCCGAGGCCTTGCTTGCGAACTGCGCGGGCGGCGGCGATTTAGCGGCACAGACGCTGTTGTGCGATCATCTCTGGCCGGTTTTTGAAGCGGGCGACATCACTGCATTCGCTCAAGGAATCGCAAGCGAAGTACGACAGCGCATTCGCGCAGACGGCTTCGATTCCGTCATTCTCGCCCAAGCCTCAATGAAAGACGCAGGCCCCCTTTTGGCAGATATCGGAATTCCCGTCTTTACGACGCCGCAGATGGCCGCGCGCGCCGCCTTGGCGCTGGCAGAACCAGACGCAAACCTGTAAACAGGACAGACGATTGTAACTTTTATCACGAGGGACAGCTCCCAATGGCGCTGATTTTCCGCTGGCTCCTACGGCTTGCTTCATTCCTGATTGTGGCTCTCGTGGCGGTCATTGGCGTGTCTTACTATTTCGCCATGCGCTCCTTGCCGGAATATAATGCGCAGGCTGCGGCACTTGGCCTGAAGGCGCCCGTTGAGATCGTGCGCGATAACGCCAATGTGCCCCACATCTTTGGCGCGAACGACGAAGATGTCTATTTCGCGCTCGGCTATGCCCATGCCCAAGACCGGCTTTGGCAGATGACGATGCTGCGGCGCACGGCGCAGGGTCGACTCTCAGAACTGTTTGGCGAACGGACCTTGGGCATCGACAAAGTACTACGCCGTTTTGACCTTTATACGCTGGCCGTAGGCTCGGTAGAGGTGCAAACCGATGAAACCAAGGCGGCGCTAACCGCATATTCTGCGGGGGTCAATGCTTGGATGGCAGAGATCAACGCAGGCGCGCGGGGCCGCGGTGCGCCTGAAATGTGGCTCTTTAACCAAGCGATTGCCCCATGGCAGCCAGCCGATAGCATCGCCATTCTCAAGCTGATGGCGCTGCAACTTTCGTCGCACCTTGAGCTGGAGGTCTTGCGCGCACGAAGCTCACTGATGCTCGCCCCAGAGCGGCTTGCCGACATCATGCCAGACGACCAAAGCACCGGGATCGCGGCCCTGCCCGATTATGCCGCCCTTGTGCCGGACCTGCCGCGCTATACGCCCAATATGCGGCTGGCTTACGGCCCGTTGAACCCGTCCCAGCCGCCTGATCTTGCTGGCGCATCAAACGCTTGGGCAGCGAGCGCCGAAAGGTCCGCGACCGGCGCGACATTGCTCGCCAACGATCCGCACCTTGGGCTGACAGCGCCAACGATCTGGTATCTGGCGCGGCTTGAATTGCAGACGGGCGGCGTCATCGGTGGCACGATCCCGGGCATACCCGCCGTGATGACGGGGCGCAGCGCCGATCTGGGCTGGGGGCTGACGAGCAGCTATCTGGATGATCAGGACGTCTACCTCGAAGAGCTGAACCCCGAAAACCCCAATGAATACCGCACCGCGACAGGCTGGGCCAAGTTCCGGACCCGTGAAAGCATCATCAACATCAAAGACGCGTCTGCCGTGACGCTCAAGCTTTTATGGAGCCAGAACGGCCCGATAATGCCAGCGACGCAATACGATCTGGGCGCGATTACGCCCGCAGGACATGTCGCAGCTATCAGTTGGACAGCCTTGTCCGACAAAGATACGTCGATGTCTGCGGCGCTCGCCCTGACCAAAGCACAGACCGTGCAAGAAGCCATCGCCGCCGCCGAAACCTATATCGCGCCAAGCCAGAACCTGACCTTGGCTGACCGCAACCAGATTGCGATGAAAACCATCGGCGCCATGCCCGCGCGTAACCCGCAAAGCCAAAGCAAAGGGCGCCTGCCGTCTTACGGATATATCGAGGCAAACCGTTGGGAGGGCCGCCTGCCCTATGCGTCAAACCCCGAATTTGTGAACCCGAAGAGCGGCATTTTGGGCAACACCAACAACAAAACGGTTGATCGTCCGTTCCCGAACCATGTGTCTTATGAATGGGGTGATACGCAGCGGATCAATCGCTGGAAACACTTGATGGAATCCCGCGCGGTGCATACGCGTGAAAGCTTTATTGAGGCGCAACTCGATACGGTCAGTTATACGGCGCGCTCACTTTTGCCCTTGATCGGGGCGGATCTGTGGTTCACCGGCGAGGCCGCTCCTGCGGGGACGCAAGAACGCAAGCGTCAACAAGCGCTCACGCTATTGGCCGCGTGGAACGGCGAAATGAACGAGCATTTGCCCGAACCTTTGCTTTACGCCGCTTGGCTGCACCATTTGCAGGACCGGCTGATCAAAGACGAGCTTGGCCCGTTAAGCAGTGAATTCCCTCATGTGAACCCAGTGTTTATCGAACGGGTGTTTCGCAATGTGGACGGTGCCGCAATCTGGTGTGACGTGCTGCAATCGGCCCCCGTCGAGACCTGCACAGACATCGCGAGGCTGGCACTTGATGACGCGCTAGTCTGGATCGCAGAGAATGTAGGCAATGGCATCGCGGCCCTGCGTTGGGGCGACCAACACCAAGCGACCCAGGATCACCCCGTGCTGGGCGAGGTTCCCGTGCTGAACTGGTTCGTCAATATCCGGCAATCCACCAGCGGCGGCGACAATACTTTGCAGCGCGGGCGCACCTCTGGCGTTGATCCCAACCCGTTCCAGAACGTGCATGCCGCAGGCTATCGCGGTGTGTATGATTTCGCCGATCCTGACAGCTCTGTTTTCGTGACCGCAACGGGCCAATCAGGTCATCCACTGTCGCGCTACTATGACAACATGGGCGAGCTGTGGCGGCGCGGAGAATACATCCCGATGTCGCTTGATCCGAACCTTGCACGGGCGGCGGCGGTGGGAATTACAGAGCTGGTGCCAGCCGCGAATTAAAGGCGGCTGAACCGTTCTTTTTGCAAAAGCGTCCAAAAGACGCTGATCTCATAGCCTGTATCAAGCTGCTTTTCGTCGGTAACGATGCCCTGATCAAAGAGCCACGCGCGTTTGCGCCCCTCGGCAAAGGTCAGCGTAAAGATCTCGGCCCTGCGCGGGTCTTTGAGGTGCTCGGCCAATGACGCCAAAAGATCGTCAAGCCCGTCACCCGTGATCGCCGAAATCGCAAAGAGATCATCGGTGCGCGCGCACTGGGTCTCGACCGCGGCCCGCTCGTCGTCAGGCATTTTGTCGATCTTGTTCCAGACTTCGATCATAGGTGCCGTTTCCGACACCCCCAAAGACGCAAGGATCGTTTTGACGTTTTTGGCCTGCTCTTCGGTCTGCTCGTGGCTGATGTCGCGGACGTGCACGATCAGATCGGCATCAAGCACTTCTTCCAAGGTCGCACGGAACGCGGCCACCAATTCGGTCGGCAGATCCGAAATAAAGCCCACCGTGTCAGACATGATGATCTCGTCACCAGAGGGCAGTTCGATCTTGCGCATGGTCGGGTCAAGGGTCGCAAAGAGCATGTCTTTCACAAAGACCTCGGCCCCCGTCAGCCGGTTAAACAGCGTGGATTTGCCCGCGTTGGTATAACCCACAAGCGCGACAATCGGGTAAGGCACTTTGGCGCGCGAGGCACGGTGCAGCGCGCGGGTCTTGACCACTTTCTCCAGTTTGGCGCGCAGGCGCACAAGCTGGTCGTCAATGGCGCGACGGTCCGCCTCGATCTGGGTTTCACCCGGACCGCCCACAAAGCCCAAACCGCCACGCTGACGCTCAAGGTGGGTCCATGCGCGCACAAGACGGGTGCGTTGATAGGACAGAGCCGCCATCTCGACCTGCAGCACACCTTCGGATGTGCGCGCGCGGTCGGAGAAGATTTCAAGGATCAGGCCAGTACGGTCAAGAATTTTGACATTCCAAACCTTTTCCAAGTTGCGCTGCTGCACGGGGCTGACAGGGCCATCGATCAAGACAAGCTCAACCTCGGCCTCTTTGAAGATGACGCGCAGCTCTTCGATCTTGCCCTTCCCGAACAACATGCCAGCATGCATTTTGGGCAGGCGCACAGATGTGCTGCCCACGACCTCTAGGTCGGGCAGTGCAGCGGCGAGGGCTACGGCCTCTTCAAGCGCAGGAATCGCTTCTCTGCGGAAATAATCGGACTTGAGATCTGGGTGCATGACCCAAGCACGCGTGGCGCGCTTATCGTGCTCTAGCAAAGTTATTCTTCGCCTTCATAAAGGCTGATCGGTTGCGCAGGCATGATAGTGGAAATTGCGCTTTTGTAGACCAGTTGGGATTGTCCGTCACGACGTAAAAGAACGCAGAAACTATCAAACCAAGTAATGACGCCCTGCAGTTTTACACCGTTCACCAAAAATATAGTTACAGGGACTTTTGCCTTACGGACATGGTTAAGGAATGCATCTTGAAGATTTGCTTTATCGGCCGCCATTGCGGGACCCCTTTTTTATTCTTGCGGTCGCGAACCGACCTTCCTCGTTTATACTGGCAGTATGTAACGCAAAAACACGAGTTTCCACCCCTAAAAATTAACCCTTAGTTTCGCCAGATTTCGGGGTTAAACAACGCCACAATTGCCAGTGTCTCTAGCCGCCCCAAAACCATGGCAGCCGCGAGGATAATTTTCGCCCCGTCCGGAATACCCGAAAACGCGATCGGGCTTTCGGCGGCAACCTCGGCCAAAGGCCCCGTGGTCGAAAGCGCCGAAATCGCAAGGATCAAGGTGGTTTCAAACTGCACCCCTGTGAGCGACAATGCCAGCATCACCAAGGCAATCGACATGGCAAAAAGCATGAAGAAGATCCAGCTGATATAGGCCCCTTGCTTGCGAATGCGCCGTGCCTCGCGTCCGCCGCCGCCAATCGACGAGGGATGGACCAGTCGCTCAAGTTCCCGCTCGGAGTGCCGGAAAAGCGCATAAATACGCAAAAGCTTGACCCCGCCCGCTGTGGTCGCAACGCCCCCGCCAATCAAGGCCAGGCCGACCAGAAACAAGCCGGGCGTGTGGATCCCCGACCAATCGCCCGCGCTCATCCAATATTGCGATTCGAAGCCCGTGGTGGTCAGGAACGAGGTCACCGTAAACAGGCTCCCCCAAATCGCACGGGCCATCAGCGTCAGATTGGTTGGCACTTGCCCGTCAATCGCGTTCGCAAAATGCCGCAAGAACAAAAGCCCCGTCACCGACACGATCAGGATCACACCCATCCGGAACTCGGGGTCCGACAACAGACCTTTGTCTTTTTCGCCCAAAAGGCCTTGGCTAAAGCTCAGCCGCGAGATGGCCAGAATGAAAAAAGCGAAGATAATCAATTCGCCCCAGAACCCAGAGGCGGCATAGTAAAGCCCGCCAATCGGCGTGATCCCAGAGGTCGACAGCACAGACATCGCATGGATCAGGGCCACATAGGGTTGCTCACCCGCGATGACCAACCCGATCCAGAGGATAAAGGTAAAGCCTGCATAAAGCGGTGTCAGCCGGATGGCATAACGCAAGAGCCGCTCGGACGGGTCCGAAACCTGCGAGATCTGGGTAAAGGCCGAGGCAATGGCCCCCTTGCCCGCAGATCCCGTAGAGCGCACCTCAAAACCGCCCAAATTCATCGGCGCAAAGATTGACACGGCGGTAATCCAGACCAGCAATCCACCAAGCCACCCCACAGTGCCGCGCCATAAATGCAGCGAAGGCGTTAACCGACCTGCATTGTCATAGACCGTCGCCCCCGTTGTCGTCAGGCAAGACACCATCTCGAACCATGCATTCAGGTAACTGGTGTTCCCGACAGCCTCATAGAATGGCACCGCAAACATCAAGGGCAGACAGGTAAACGCCGCCAGAAGGGCCACCAGCTGACTGCGCGCCACGCTCGCGGGCTGATAGCCTGCTGTCGCCAAGCCAATAACAAACGTCAGTGCCGAGAACAGTATGAACCCGTAAAAGAAGATACGACTGTCCGTATGATCCCCAAGCGCAAGCGCATGGGCGGCAGGCAAAAGCATCGCAAACGACCCGATCCCCATCAGGATCACAAACAACGGTAGCTTTTTGACCCAATCCCTCATCAGAAAAAGTCGATTGAAACCTGCAAGAGCCGTTCAATTTCAGGGACATCATCCGCCATCGCAAAAATAGCAATCACATCACCCTCGTCGATCCGCATCTCGCCTGTCGGCTTGAGCACAACACCGTTTTTCAGGACAGAAGCGACCAATGCGCCTTCGGGGAAACTGATATCTTTCACCCGCTGTCCAGAAATCGGCGATGTCCCAAGGACCTGCGCCTCAATCACCTCTGCCTCTGCGTCGCCGATTGAATAGACTCCGCGCACCCGCCCGTGGCGAATGTGCCGTAAAATCGAACTCACGGTCGTGGCGCGCGGGTTGATATAGGCGTCAATGCTCAACGGCCCCATCAACGGCACCAAAGTCGGATCGTTCACCAAGGCAATCGCCATCTTGCAGCCCATCTCTTTGGCGCGCACGGAGGCCAGGAGGTTGGTCTTATCATCATCCGTCACCACCAAGACGGCATCCGCCGCCCCGATATTGGCCTCTTCCAGCAAGGCGCTGCTCAAACCGTCGCCGTGCAAAACAATCGTACGGTCCAGACCGTCTGCGGCCGCTTCTGCGGTTGCCCGATCCTTTTCGATCACTTTCACGCGGACACGGTCCATCCGCGCCTCAAGGGCAGCGGCGACCGCCAGACCGACGTTGCCACCGCCGATAATGACAATGCGCTCTTGCTTGGCTTGGGTTTTGCCGAAAATTTCCAAGGCGCGGCTGACGTCTTTTGCTTCGGCGAAAAGATAGCATTCGTCACCGGGGAAGAGCTGATCACCCGCGGAGGGCACGAAAAGCATTCCCTCACGCCGAATGCCAACCACCAAGGCATTGAGCGTCGAAAACAGATCCGTCAACTGGCGCAGCGGCGTATTGATGACCGGACAGTCAGCCGAGATAGTGATCCCCAAAAGCTGTGCCTTGCCTTCGAAAAAGCTTTCGGTGTCAAAGGCCGCAGGGGCCGACAAACGCCGCAAGGCAGCCTCAGCCACTTCTTTCTCAGGGGAAATCACCACGTCGATTGGCAGGTGATCACGCCGATACAGATCGGAGTAAATCGCGGTCAGGTAGCTTTGCGCCCGCAGGCGCGCAATCTTGCGCTGGATTCGAAAGACCGAATGCGCCACCTGACAGGTGACCATATTGACCTCGTCCGAATAGGTCGCAGCGATGATCATATCCGCGTCACGCGCCCCCGCCCGATCCAGCACATCGGGATAGCTTGCAAAGCCGCAAATCCCTTGCACATCAAGCGTATCCGTGGCGCGGCGCACCAGTTCAGGGTTGTTATCGACAACAGTGACATCATTGTTCTCGCCAGACAGGTGCCGCGCAATTTGCCAGCCAACTTGTCCCGCACCACAAATAATGACTTTCATAGGGTCTCTCCTCAGATCGGCTCACAGGTGACAGAGCCGCGCAGTGGCGTCAATTCAGCTTTCGCTTTCGACATAGGCGACACGGCCCCCCGCCTTATTGGTGGTGGCCACGCCCAGCGATTTCAGTTTGCGGTGGAGCGCCGACCGTTCCATCCCAACAAAAGAGGCGGTGCGGCTAATATTTCCACCAAAGCGGTTGATTTGCGTGAGCAGATATTCCCGCTCGAAAAGCTCGCGCGCCTCACGCAGCGGCAATGTCGCCAACCCGCCAGAGAGCACAATGCGCCCCTCGTCCATCGCAGAGCCTTCGTCGGAAGCGGGCAGCTCTTTGGCCGAAATCTCGTCCGATGTCTCTCCTAGGATCAAGACACGCTCGACCACATTCTTCAACTGCCGCACGTTTCCGGGCCAAAGCATCGTTTGCAGCAAGGCACGGGCATCCTCGGCCAACTTGCGCAACGGCAGCCCCTGCACCTTGTTGAACATCGCGATGAAATGCTCTGCCAGCAGCGGGATATCTTCGCGCCGCTCTTCAAGGCTTGGCACCGCAATCGGAACCACATTCAAGCGATGATAGAGTTCTTCACGGAATGTGCCTGCCTCGATGGCCGCTGCCAAATCGCGGTTTGTCGAAGAGATAACGCGCAAATCGACCTGCACCTTGTCATTGCCGCCAACGCGTTGGAACCGCTGGTCGACGAGGACTCGCAAAATTTTGGATTGGGTGCCAAGCGGCATGTCTGCGACCTCTTCAAAATAGATCACCCCACCGTTGGCCTCTTCAAGCAGGCCCTTTTCAACACCTTTGGGGCCGCCTTCGCGGCCAAACAGCACTTCTTCCATACGATCAGGTTCGATCGACGCAGAGCTGACGGTCACAAAGGGGGCCGCTGCTCGGTTCGAGTTGGCATGGATATAGCGAGCGGCAATTTCCTTACCCACGCCGGCAGGACCCGTCAGCATCACGCGGCCATTCGACTTTGTGACCTTATCAAGCTGGGTTTTGAGCATCCGAAACGCCGCACTGTCGCCCACCATTTCAGCGCTGGCAACTTCGCCCCGTTTCAGTTCGATATTCTCGCGGCGCAATTTCGAGGTTTCCATCGCACGGCGGATCACGACCAAAAGCTGATCAATATTGAACGGCTTTTCGATAAAGTCATAGGCCCCTTGCTTAATCGCGGCGACCGCAATTTCAATATTGCCATGACCGGAAATGATCACAATCGGAATATCAGGATGATCGCGCTTGACGGTCTTCAGGATATCAATCCCGTCCATGTTGCTATCTTTGAGCCAGATATCGAGGATCATCAGGGCTGGCGGATTGGCGGCAATTTCGGCCATACATTCGTCGGAAGTCCCGGCAAGACGGGTCGTAAACCCCTCATCTTGCAAGATATCTGAGATCAATTCCCGAATGTCGCGTTCGTCATCAGTGATTAGAATATCGCTCATTTTGCCCTCTTAAGGTTAATTTTTTCCGCTTGCATCACGGGGCGCAAGCGGAAGGTTGATCACGGCCATCGCGCCAATATGGTCGCAGCCATCAAATTTTTCGGCATCCATCAAAGCCAGCGTGCCGCCGTGTTCTTCGATGATTTTCTTAACGATTGGCAGGCCGAGACCCGTCCCGCTGTCGCGTGTCGTGACATAGGGCTCGAACAAACGCGCACGGTCTTGCGGCAGGCCGACACCATTATCGCTAATCCTGATTTCCGCCTGCGTCTCCGAATAGATCATCTGGACGCGCACTTCGGGGACATAGCCGTCAGAGCCGTTCTTTTCGATATATGTTTCAGTAGCTTCACCCGCGTTCTTAATCAAATTCGTGAGCGCTTGCGAGATCATCGTCTCGTCCAGATCAACCCTTTGCTGCAACTCAGGCAACGTGGCGGTGATCTTGACTGCGGGCTGGCCTGCATCTTGCAACATCACCGCGTCGCGCACAAGCACGGTAAGGTCAATCGCCGCCAGTTCCGGTTCCGGCATCCGCGCGAATTTCGAAAACTCGTCAACAATGCGTCGTAACCCATTGGTTTGACGCACAATCACATCTGTCATTTGCTCAAGCGCGGCCACGTCATCCACCTCTTTCGAGAATTTCCGCTTGATACGTTCGGCGGAAAGCTGGATCGGCGTCAGCGGGTTTTTGATCTCATGGGCGATGCGGCGGGCAACATCGCCCCAAGCCGCCATGCGCTGCGCGCTGACCAGATCGGTCACGTCATCGAAGGCCACAACATAGCCTTCCAGCGCGCCATCCGCATTGCGCCGCGGCGACATGCGCACAAGGAGGCTTTCTTGCTTGCCATCGCGCACAAGGCTGACCTGATCTTGTACCACGGCACGTTCTTCGGTGCGCATCAGATCGAACAAGGGGGCGAATTCGGGCACAGCGACCGAAAGCGCGTCAGTTTCCTGCGCCTCCGAGACAGAAAGCAACCGCTCGGCGGAGCGGTTCACAAAGGCCACCTGCCCTTTGGAATCCAGCCCTACCACGCCGGATGTGACCGATCCCAGCACGCTGTCAAACAAGCGACGCCGCCGCTCTGAGGTGCGGTTGGTTTCCAAAAGCTCGTCACGCTGCCGCTTCAATTGGGTCGTCATCTGGTTAAAATACATGCCCAATTGCGATATCTCGTCATCGCCATCGTCCTCGATCACCTGCACGTCCAGATCACCCGCACCGACCCGTTGCGAGGCCGTGACCAGCCGCCCGACGGGGCGTGACAACCGCTCGGCGAACCAAAGCCCCAGCCAGATGGCCGCAAGGATCAAGATCACCGCAAACCCAAGATAAATCAGGCCAAAATTGAACAAAAGCCGCCCGCGGTCGTTCTCTAATTGCTCGTAAAGGGCGACTGTTTCAGTCGTCTGATCAAGCAAGGCCAGAATGCCGCCATCCACCTGACGGGTGACATAAATATAGCGGTCCTGAAAGTTGGGCATTGAAATCAGGGCCCGATATTCATCGTTAAGCGCATCTTCGATGATATGAATGCCTTCGTCGTCCGCGTTGACAAATTGCTCGGGCGCGGGTCGCTCATAGTCAAAGTCATAAGACCCTGCCCCGCGCGTTTTAATATCTCCGGCGCCATCGATAAAATAGACTTCGGACAAGCCGCGATCGATCTGGTTCTGGACTTGCGTAATCGCCAGCCTGACGTCCCCGTCATCCATAAAGAAATTGCGCAGCCGTTCGGTGTTGAGATACGCGGCAAGCGCCTGACCGTCGCGGGTCAATTCCTGCCGCTCTTCGCGCTCATAGGCCTGTGCGGTGGTCAAAGAAGTGCTCAAAACCGAGCGCACCCGCTCGGAGAACCAGCCCTCAAGCCCGACATTAAGAGATAACATCGCAAAAATCGCCACAAGGACCGTTGGCGTTAGCGCCAAGAGAGCAAAGGTGCCCGTCAGACGCATATGGAGCCGCGAGCCCGCCGATTGCGCCCGCCGCGCCGCGATCATACGGGCCACGCGCTGCATCACCAGACTAGCCACGACGAGAACATAGATCAGGTCGGCGAGCAGCACCAATCGCAACCACGGAGAGGTCGAGGGCTGCACCAAAGGCCCCAGCACAACGTAGGTCATCACTGCCAAAACCGGTCCTAAAAGGACCAGCCCGAGCACCATCGCATTTTGCACAGCACGCAACCGCCGCCAGCGGCTAAAGCGCGCGAAATTCAAACGTGTGAGGCTACGCTGCACGCGCATCCGCCCTTTATAAAGGTGAGGTTGCCCCCACGAACCACCAACTGACGTAACTTGGCCTAGATATAGCTGCGTCTAAGCTGCAACGCCACTGTTGCGGTTTTACATCAATTTGCGGCGCCGTGTCACGCGGATATCGAGCTCTGTGATCTTCTTTCGCAAGGTATTGCGGTTTATCCCAAGCAAATCAGCGCATTTCGCCTGATTGCCCGCAGTCGCATCCAATGCAATCTCCAAAAGCGGCCCCTCTACCTCGCGCAGGATTCGATTGTAAAGTCCGGGCGGCGGCAATTCACCGCCGTGCAGATCAAAATACCGCCGCAAGTGCTTGGCCACCGACCCCGACAATTTGTCGCCCTGCGTGCCACTGCGCAGCGGTTCCATCGCGGGCTGATTGCCCAGCACATCCTCCACTTCGCTGCGAGTGATTTCTTCTTCGGCGGAGGTGAAAACCAAACGGCGGATCGCATTATCAAGCTGGCGGACGTTGCCGGGCCAACTATAGGCGCGCACCAAGTCCATCGCGCCATTGCCCAACCTGCGCACAGGTGCACCCTCACGTTCAAGGCGCGCCAGAAAGTGTTCGGCCAAAAGCGGAATATCGTCCACCCGTTCACGCAGTGAGGGCACGTCGATCGTCACGCCGCCAAGGCGGTAGAACAGATCATCACGAAAAGATCCCTCCTCAAGGCGCGCCATCAGATTGGATTGCGAGGTCGACATAATGCGCGGCGCACCGTCGCTCAGTGTATCGAGCATCCGCACAATGCGCCCTTGCGCGCTATCCGAGAGGTCACTGACCTCGTCGAACACAAGCGATCCGCCTTTTGCGCGCGAAAGCGCCGTTTGCGGCCCTTCCATCCCCTCAAGGTCCACACCAGAGACCACAACAAACGGCAGGTTTCGCCTATCAGAAAAGTCGTGGATCGCCCGCGCAATGAGAGATTTTCCCGTGCCGCTTTCGCCTGTAATCAACACAGGCATGGTTGTGTTCATGACTCGCGCAACGATCCGGTAAAGACCCTGCATCGCCGCGGTGCGTCCCACCAATGGCAAATCACTCGGCGGGGCCTCACCTGCGCTGCCCCGCACGGATGGGGCACGGCGCTTGATCTCCAATGCGCGGGCCGCTCGCTTCATCAGATCTGGCAGGTCAAACGGTTTTGGCAAATAGTCATAGGCGTCGGCTTCCGCCGCCTGAATGGCCGTCATGATCGTGTTCTGCGCCGAAATGACAATCACAGGCAAACCGGGACGCGCGGCACTGATCTTGGGCAATTGCTCTAGGCCGTTACCATCGGGCATAACCACGTCAGAAATTACCAGATCGCCTTTACCCTCTTCCACCCAGCGCATCAATGTGACCAAGGACGAGGTGGCATGCACCTTGCACCCTGCCCGCGTCAGCGCTTGGGTCAAAACGGTGCGGATCGTGCGGTCGTCGTCCGCAATCAATACGGTGCCATCCATTTAGATCTCTCCTGCAATTAGTGGGGCGAGCGGCAAAGACACACGGAAAACCGTCCGTCCGGGTACGCTCTCGACAGAAATCCATCCGCCAGCATCGCCGATCAGTTTCGAGACCAGCGCCAAGCCGAGGCCCGTCCCGTTCTCGCGGCCCGAAATAAAGGGCTCGAACACATCGCTGGCGATTTCGGGAGGTAACCCCGGACCGTCATCAATGATCTCGACCTGCAAGGGCAACCGCGCTTGGCTGCCATCAGATTTCCGGATCCTGAGCGAGGGGTCATAAAAGGTGTGCAACCGCACAGTGCCGGCATGCGGATTGGCCTCAGCCGCATTCTTTAGAAGGTTCAGGAACACCTGCAAAAGCTGATCGGCATCCGCCAGTACATGCGGCAACGACGGGTCGTAATCCTCAACAAAAAGCATATGTGCGCCAAATCCTACGGCGGCGGATTTCTTCGCGCGATCAAGCACATCGTGAATGTTGAGCGACTTGAGCTGTGGCGGGCGCAGGTTGCCGAATTGCTCGACCTGTTCAAGCAGCTTTACGATGCGGCGGCTTTCCTCGACGATCAGGTCGGTCAACTCCTGATCCTCTTGGCTCAGGCCCATGGCGAGTAACTGCGCCGCCCCAGTAATCCCCGCAAGCGGGTTCTTGATCTCATGGGCCAGCATTTCGGCCATGCCGATCGCAGATTTTGCAGCCTTGCCTGTGTTGTGGCTTTTGGTCATCCGGCTCGCGATTTCACGCGGGCTGATCATCATGATCATCAGGTCATCTTGACCCTGATGCGGCGCAATCTGGATGTTGCATTGCATGGGGGGGCGCTCGCCACTCCCGACATCCACGTCGTTGACAAACAATGGGGTACGCCCGTCGCGCGCGCGCCCGAAAGCCGCCTCTAGCGGCGCATCAATCAGCACCTTCTCCCATAACGACTTGCCGCGCAGCACTTTGGCCGACAGGTTTAGGAAACTTTCAGCGGCGGGATTGCTTTCGACAATATGATAGACCCGATCCAACAGGAGAGCCGGCACTGGCAACGAGGCCCAAAGCGCGTTATCCTCGATCATGCGGCAACCTTTCCGGCAAGTGCCTCGGAGATCAATCGGATAACGGCCTGCGGCGTGGCTTCGGTCAAAACTGCACGGCGTAAATCGGGCGCAGTTTGCGCGTCATCCATATACCAGCCCAAATGTTTTCGCGCCATTTTACGCCCCAGTTCCGTGCCGTAAAACGACAGCATCGCCTCGTAATGCCCGCAGACCATCTGCTCGAGATCATAGCCCTGCGGGACCGTCGGCGCCTGCGTGCCGTGTAGCGCAGACGCCACTTGCGCCAAAAGCCACGGCCGCCCCTGCGCACCGCGCCCGATCATCACCCCGTCACAGCGCGACAAGCGCAGCGCCTCTTTTGCCGTCGCCACATCCACGATGTCACCGTTGGCAATCACAGGGATCGACACGGCATCCTTGATTTCGGCAATCGCGGCCCAATTGGCGGCGCCCTTGTAGAACTGACACCGCGTGCGCCCGTGGATTGTGACCAATTGCACGCCAGCGGCCTGCGCGCGCGCCGCAACGGTGGCTGCGTTCAGGCAGGCGTCATCCCAGCCAAGGCGGGTTTTGAGAGTGACCGGGACATCCACCGCGTTGACCACCGCCTCGATGAGGCTGAGCGCATGATCGGGATCGCGCAGCAAGGCCGAACCCGAATAGCCATTCGTGACCTTCTTGGCGGGACATCCCATGTTGATGTCGATGATCGCAGCACCATTGTCAGCGACCATCCTGGCCGCCTCAGCCATCCAATAAGCGTCGCGCCCCGCGATCTGCACCGCGGTTCCGGCCTGATCAAAACCCAACTCGGCACGTTCGCGCACGCCAGGCTTGGCTTGGACCATCTCTTGACTGGCCACCATCTCGCTCACGACCCAGCCCGCACCAAAAGACGCGACCAGCTGACGGAACGGCAAGTCTGTGATCCCCGCCAAAGGGGCCAAGGCAACAGGCGGGCTCAGCGACACCGCTGACAACGCTAAGGACGAAACATGAGGCACGAGGGCAATCACCGAACATAAGGACGTTTCAGAATGAATACGCAGGAACCGCACATAGCACAACGCGCATGCGCGCAAAAAAAGTGCAAAAATCATCTCATGCACAAATTTTAAGCACATCTTCTGGAATTGCACGCAGGCATGACTCCGATTAAACCAATGGCAGCAAAAAGGACGCGCTATGAAAATCGCCGCCATCATCGTCGCCGCAGGACGCGGCACCCGCGCGGGCGGGACCTTGCCGAAACAATGGCAAATGCTGCGTGGTCAAAGCGTCATATCACATACTTTCAATGCCTTACGGCCCTACGTTGATGAAATCTGCGTGGTGCTGCGCCCTGACGATCAAGAACGATGGGAGGCGACCGGCCTTACTGCCGCCCATGTGGTGTACGGTGGGGCGACGAGGGATGCCTCCGTGCGTGCGGGCCTTGATGCCCTAGCGGCGCAGGCCCCCGACCGCGTTCTGATTCACGATGCGGCGCGGCCTCTTGTGTCTGGTGCGATCATTCAAGCGGTCATCTCAGCGCTCGATACATCTCGCGCCGCAGCGCCCGCTTTGACGGTCACGGACGCGCTTTGGACGGGTGAAAACGGCCTTGTGAACGGCACGCAAAACCGCGACGGGCTATTTCGGGCACAAACCCCGCAGGGTTTTCATTTTTCTGAAATTTATCAAGCACATAAAGACCTTACTTCACCCGCCGCAGACGACGTTGCCGTGGCACGCGCCGCAGGGCTAGATGTCGCGATCATCAAGGGTGAGGAACGCAATCTTAAGATCACGACCAAAGATGATTTTGAGATCGCAAACAATATGTTAGGATTCGACATGGATGTAAGATGTGGCAACGGCTATGACGTGCACCGCTTTGGTGACGGCGATCATGTCTGGCTCTGCGGGATCAAAGTGCCCCACGGGCGTAGCCTGCAAGGCCATTCTGATGCAGACGTCGGCATGCACGCGGTCACTGACGCGATTTACGGCGCGCTAGGGATGGGCGACATTGGCCAGCATTTCCCGCCCACGGACCCGCAGTGGAAAGGCGCGCAAAGCCATATCTTTTTGCGCCATGCCGTGGCGTTGGCCGAAGATAATGGCTATAAAGTCAGCAATGTAGACTGCACTCTGGTCTGCGAATATCCAAAAATCGGACCTCACCAGCCGGCCATGAAAACAGCGCTTGCTGCTATCATGGGCATCGGTGCGGACCGGATAAGCGTCAAGGCAACAACATCAGAGCGCCTCGGCTTCACTGGTCGCGAGGAAGGCATTGCCGCCATCGCGACCGCAACATTGGTAAAATCATGAGCAAGATTATCGCGACCTTCTTTTACGCAGGCCATATGCGCCCTGCGCCCGGCACTTGGGGCTCACTTGCAGCCCTGCCGTTCGCATGGGTTATCATAACCTATTCAGGGCTTTACGGCCTCATCTTCGCGTCACTAGTGGCCTATGCTCTGGGCCTTTGGGCAACCAAGGCGGAGACTGCGGGCAAAGCCAATCACGACCCGTCAGAGATCGTCATTGATGAGGTGGTTGGTCAATGGATAGCCCTTCTTCCTGTCGCCAGTATCGTTTCATCGCGGGGCCTCGATGCGTTCGCCCTTTGGCCCGGATGGATCGCTGCCTTTGTCTTTTTCCGGCTCTTTGATATTACCAAACCTTGGCTCGTTGGATGGGCGGACAAGCGCGACGACGCGACAGGTGTGATGCTCGACGATGTCATTGCGGGCGCCTTTGCAGCGGTATGCGTCGTGATCCTTGGCGGCTCTTACCACGCGTTTTTCTAATGAAAACCGCTGAAAACCTCTTGATTGCGGCCCGCAACGCAGGCGTGATGATCGCCACCGCCGAAAGCTGCACAGGCGGCATGGTGAGCGCGGCCATTACCGATATTGCAGGCAGTTCTGCGATTTTTGACCGTGGTTTCGTGACCTATACCAATGCGGCAAAACGCGACCTTCTGGGTGTCTTGCCTGAAACGCTTGATCAATACGGGGCCGTGTCCGAACAGGTCGCCCGCGAGATGGCACTGGGGGCCATTGCCCGTTCGGGCGCGCCGATCGCGGTCGCCATCACAGGGATCGCAGGCCCTGGCGCGTCAGAGCATAAACCCGAAGGGCTGGTGTGCTTTGGCATATCCGGCCCCAAAGGCACCGCCACCGAAACGATTGCCTTCGGCGCGCTTGGCCGCGCGCAAGTGCGTGACGCGGCGACAAACCATGCGCTTGACTTACTGCTTGCGGCCACCCCCACAGTTTCGCCCCCGACTTAGGCAGTCAGGCAGAAAACTGCTCAAATATTAAGCAGATCATAAACCGCCCCTATTTTGGGCGACCCTGAGTGCGATCTGCCTTTTCCGCACGCATAAAATCCGCCTTAACAGCGCGAAGTTTTGCAAGAATGAGGAATTCCTACAATGAACGGTGCAGATACCGCTTGGATCATGGTCGCGACAGCGCTGGTCCTGTTTATGACACTCCCAGGCCTCGCGCTTTTTTACGGCGGGCTTGTGCGCGCACGCAATGTGCTGAGTGTCTTCATGCATTGTTATGCCATTGCCTGCCTGATGAGCGTGCTGTGGTTTGCCTTCGGGTATTCGATCGCCTTTGGCGGTTCTGGCAACGGCTTTTGGGGCGGGCTGGACAAGATGTTCCTGACTGGCATCACCGCCGACACTTTGGCAGGCACCCTGCCCGAGATCCTGTTCTTCGCCTTCCAGATGACCTTTGCGATCATCACGCCCGCGCTGATTGTCGGTGCTTACGTCGAGCGGATCGGCTTTGGCTTTGTTCTCTTGTTCTCCAGCCTGTGGATGCTGTTGTGCTACGCGCCTGTGGTGCATTGGGTCTGGGGCGGCGGGTTTCTTGGCGCTGGCGGCATTTTTGGCGAGACTGGCGTGCGTGACTTTGCGGGCGGGATTGTGGTCCACGAAACGGCTGGCCTTGCCGCGCTGATCCTTGCAGTGTTCCTTGGCGAGCGTCGCGATCCGTCCAAGCCACCACATAACCCCGGGATGGTCATGATTGGTGCTGCGATGCTCTGGGTTGGCTGGTTCGGTTTCAATGGCGGGTCGCAACTGGCTGCTGACGGTGGTGCTGCTATGGCGATCACGGTCACGCACCTCTCTGCCGCCGCTGCCTCGCTGACTTGGGCGCTCTGGGAGCGGATAAAATTCGGGCGCGCGTCGCTTGTGGGCCTTGTCACGGGCACGATTGCGGGTCTGGCCTCGATCACGCCTGCCTCTGGTTTTGTGGGCCCCATCGAAGCGCTTGCTATTGGTGCAGTCGCAGGCATCTTGTGTCAGGAATGCGTGATCTTTATCCGCAACAAGACCAAGATCGACGACACACTTGACGTCTTTGCGGTGCATGGCGTTGGCGGCATCTTCGGGACAATCATGATTGCCGTCTTCGGCGCGGGCACTTGGGCGGCCCAGCTTGGCTCTCTTGCAATCGTTGGTGTTTACACAACTGTCGTCACGGTTGGGCTGGTCTATCTCTGCAAGGCGATCACACCGCTGCGCGTGGATCATGAAACGGAGGTCAACGGCCTCGACCTCGCTGTTCACGGCGAGCGGGCTTACGAGTTCAACTCCTAAGACTTGAATGCGAAACATAGAAATCGGGGGCCACTGGCCCCCTTTTTCATGCCCGCAAAATCGCGGTCAATGCGTCTAAATCCGTCACAGACCACAGCGCATCTGCGCGCATGTCGCCAAGGAGCCCCACCGCTTTCCGGCGCAGCTTTTCTGCCCGCTGCGTCATGGGCAAAGGGGCTGCCAGATCATAGGTGGCGTCCATATGGGTGCCGTCGTGCAAGACGATCCGCACCTCGGCCTGCATTTCAGTAAGGTCCGGGTCCGCCTGCACGGCAACACGCGTCCGCAAGGCCACCACATCAGGGGCGTTGGCAATCTCATCGGTAAACGACGCAATCGCTGATGTATCAATCCCCAAAAGCGCCATTGCCGCCGTTTGGGCATAGCTGAACTTCGCGGCCAAGCCTGTTGTCGGCGCTGGCTGGTTGCACACGGTCATCCAACGTGGATGGGTCGTAATCTGCACGGCCGCGACATCCGCCGCTGCCACATCGATTTGCCCCATTGCCTCAAGCATCGCATGCAAGCCGTGACAGCAGGCATGAAACTTGTGACTGACCGCCTCCATTCGCCAGACTTCGCCCAGCCCGTCAAAGGCTGTCGCATCTGCCATGCCGTGATGGGTCGCCCCGAATGCCCGCAAGCCTGCGTTTGTCGACGTGAGCCCCGCCATGGCCCATGTCGCGGCCTCAACACCCGTTTCCGCCGCAAGCCCCGCATTCAACGGTTTGCCCATGGTGCCGAATTGCGCCTTCAGACCCGCCGCCTTCGTACTCGCCAGGCCAAGCGCACCGACCACTTGCGCAGGGTCGGCCCCCATCAGCCGCAACGCGGCCAAGGTCGCGCCAAAGGCACCTGCCGTCGCGGTCTGATGATAGCCAACCTGATAATGGTCGCGTCCCAGCCAAACACCGACACGCACGGCGGCTTCAGAACCGATCAGACAGGCGTCCAGAAACGCTTCCAGACTTGCGCCCTCAGCTTCGGCAATCGCCAAGGCTGCGGGGATCACGCCGACGCTTGTATGGCCGATATGCGCAAAATGGGTGTCGTCATAATCCAGCGCATGGCTAATTGCACCGTTAATCAAAGCGGCACGCGGCGCGGGCAATTTGCCGCCGCCAATCACCGAAGCCTGCGGCGCACCGCCCTCGCCCAATCCCTTGTCGCGCAAAATTTTTGCCAAAGGCTCGGACACACCCGCAAGCCCACAAGCGGCCCAGTCCATCAATGACAGGCGCATCATGTCCAGCGCTGTTTCCGAGGGCTGCGCCGTTGCCGCGAATTCGGCAAGGCTTAGCTCAGGCTGCATCATAAAGCTCCTTTGCGCGGGCTTCGAAAGCGCTCACAATCCGGTGCATGGCCTCATTGAAAAACATGCCCGCAGCACCCTGTAAAAGCCTGTTCTTAAATTCGAAATCCACGCGGAAAGACACGTTACATCCGCCATCGGCGTCTTCAAACGTCCAGCGGCTGTCAAGATACTTGAACGGTCCATCCAAATAGGTCGTGTCGATCTGGCGCAGCGCAGGCCACAGCAAGACGCGGCTCCCGAATGTCTCGCGGAACACTTTGAACGACACCACGAGATCCGCGAGCATTTCAGTATACTCCCCCTTATCCGTGAGGCTGCGCAGCCGCGCCGCTGCTGTCCACGGTAAAAACTTCGGGTAGTTTGCGACATCTGCAACAAGCGTATACATCTGGTCGGCCGTATAAGGCAGGAACTTGGTCTCAGAATGACTGGTCATTTTTGTCTTTCGCGGGTGACTTCACCCACCGATGTCGTAGAATGGGCGCGATAAATCAACCCTTTGCCGTAGATTTGGGGGCCGTATGACTCACCGACCTTATGTGATTGATACGATGATCAGCGCGAAATCTATCGCCGCACGGATCGAAGAGCTCAGCCGCGAAATCCAGACCACGTTCCAAGACACAGATAAGCTCGTCGTCGTGGGGCTGTTGCGGGGGTCATTTGTGTTTATCGCTGATCTGGTGCGTGAATTGGACCTGCCTGTCGAGGTCGATTTCCTCGAAGCCTCGTCTTATGGCGATGGCATGGAGAGCAGTCGAGAAGTCCGTATTTTCAAAGACTTGCGCGGCACAATTGAGGGGCGGGATGTGCTTGTCGTCGAAGATATCATCGACACGGGCCATACGTTGTCGCATGTGCATGACTATCTGATGACCAAAAAGCCCGCGCGGATGCGCACCATCGCTCTCTTGGATAAACCGGCACGCCGCGAAGTGGATTTCAAACCAGATTGGGTCGGTTTCGAAATTCCTGACGAATTTGTCGTCGGCTACGGAATCGATTTCGCACAGCGGAACCGGAATTTACCCTTTGTCGGCAAAGTCAGATTCACTCAATGAATTTGCGCTGGCTTCTGATGGCCAAACGCTGGGCGCAAAACCCGCCAAGCATGGGGCGCGTGAAACTCGTTGCTGCCGTCATCGGTGTTTGCGTGCTCATCGTTGTGGCCGAAAAACTCGGCCTCACCCCTGACTGGATGGCCGCAGACCGGGTCCGCCGCGTCTATTAACCACGCGCGCGAATAGGATTTCGAGAAATTTGATCCTTAACCTTTCAATCAGACTTTCGCGTTTATCTGAGTGGACTGTGAAAAAGGATCACCCATGGCAACGACATCTGCTCTATTCGAAAGTCATGCAGACTCTGATCCAGATATTGTGATGCATGAAGCGCTTGAAACGGTGCGCGAGCATTTGAGTATGGACATATCGTATATGGCGGAGCTGATTGACAACACCGTCCATTATCGGCGCGTGTCTGATCCCAAAGGGCTCGGTCTCATTGACGTCACGGGGAGCAGACCAATTTCGGAATTGTACTGCGGCTATATGCTGGAGGGCAAATTGCCGCGCATGATGCCACATGTCTCGGAAACTCCTCTCGCGCGCGATTTGCCGATCACTAAAGAAATGGGTGTCGAATCGCACGTCAGCGTCCCCCTTTTCCGCAGCAATGGCGACTTTTACGGGACATTTTGTTGTTTCTCGCAAAGCCCGAAACCCTCTTTGAACGAGCGGGATTACAATATCGCGACGATGTTCGCCAATTTCGCGGGCAAAACTCTCAACAAGAGTCTAGAGACAGCCAACGACCTGCAAAAGATGGCTGAACGAATTGCGCAGACAATCACGACGCAGAACTTTGCGATCTATTGGCAGCCCATCGTGGATCTGAAAACCAATCAAATGGTCGGCGTGGAGGCCCTGAGCCGATTTGAATCAGACATCTATCTAACCCCCGACATCTGGTTTGCGGACGCCAAAAAAGTCGGCTTGCAATGCGACCTTGAAATAGCAACCATTCGCGCTGCGCTCAGCGAAATGCCCCTCTTGCCGCCTCACATCTATATTTCACTTAATGCATCACCCGATACCATCGTTTCAGGGCACCTTACGGATGTTCTCAAGAACGCACCTACCGATCGAATCATTATAAAAATTACAGAACACGACGCCATCGAAGATCATGTGAAGTTGCTCAAGACTATGGCCGAACTGCGTATGAAAGGTGTTCGTTTCGCTACTGATGATCTGGGGGCTGGATATTCGGGGCTCAGTACGGTTTTACGCCTGCGTCCCGACATTATGAAGCTTGAGCGCGCTTTGGTTGCCGGTATCTATGTTGACCCAGCACGCCAGTCACTCGCGACAGCGATGATTCATTTTGCCACGGAAATCGGCGCGAGCCTGATAGCGGAAGGTGTAGAACACCCCGAAGAGCGCGATGCGCTGCGCAAAATCGGGGTGCGGCTCGTTCAAGGGTTCTTGTTTGCGCGCCCAGCACCATTAGGAAAATTTTGGAGACCAGAACGCCTTCAGGAGGTCGGCTGACCCAACTTCTTCAGCCGCGCCGCCCGCAAGCGCGCAAAATCGTCACCTGCGTGATAGCTTGAACGCGTGAGCGGCGACGCCGACACCATCAGGAACCCCTTGTTATAGGCGGTCTTTTCATAGATCGCGAATTCCTCGGGCGTCACAAAACGGTCTACGGCGTGGTGCTTTGGCGTCGGCTGCAAATACTGACCAATCGTCAGGAAATCGATGTCGGCCGCGCGCATATCCTCCATGACTTGTGTCACGGCTTGCTTGTCCTCGCCCAAACCAACCATGATCCCAGATTTTGTGAACATCGTCGGATCAAGCTCTTTGACACGCTGTAACAACCGCAAAGAATGGAAATAGCGCGCACCAGGGCGAACCTCGGGGTACAAGCCTGGCACTGTTTCAAGGTTGTGGTTGAAAACATCCGGTTTCGCCTCGACAACAATGCGCAACACATCAGGGTCGCAGCGGATAAAGTCAGGCGTCAAAATTTCAATAGTCGTATCGGGGGATTGTTTGCGCACCGCGCGAATCGTTTGGGCGAAATGCGCGGCACCGCCATCTTCCACGTCATCCCGGTCCACGGACGTGATCACCACATGCTTGAGGCCTAGTTTCTTGACCGCATCCGCCACGCGCCCCGGCTCGAAAACGTCTAGATCCTCGGGCGGCTTGCCCGTCGCGATATTGCAGAACGTGCAGGCGCGCGTACAAACTTCGCCCATAATCATCATAGTGGCATGGCCCTGAGACCAGCATTCGCCCACATTGGGACAGCCAGCCTCTTCGCAGACTGTCACCAGTTTATGCTCGCGCATAATGTCGCGCGTGATCTTATAGCCCTCGGATGTCGGGGCTTTGACCCTGATCCAGTCCGGCTTTTTCGGCTGGGTCGTATCAGGGCGCTTGGCCTTTTCAGGGTGACGTTGAGCGGGGATTTTGAGGTCGCGCACGGTAATTTCCCATTTTTGAAGTTACCTGCAACTTAGTGTTATTCTCTCATGACAACAACAGCACAGGTGGCAAACCTGTTATGCAACTGCATTAAGGCACAACGGGACATAAGGCGTGAGCAGTTCGCGGACGCACGATCGCCTAACCGATCATCGTCGCGAATTTTCACTGTTCAGCATAATGCCGCTTGAGACGTTGCAGCGCGATGCGCAAAACGATCTTACCAGAGCGCGCAGACCAGCCCATCGCCTTTTCCGTCAGTTCAAGCCCTTCGAGCAAGCAACAGCAATAAAATGCGATGTCAGAAAGACCCGCGCCGATCTCTTTCATGGCGTCCTGAACGCGCAAATGGCCAGCCGCAGCCCCAGGTGGTCCGTCTTTCAAGGGTTCTGTCGTCATGAAGGCGGTCAAGTTGCGCGGGATCGCACGCCCCATTTTCGCCAGTTCAAAGTCTTCGCGCAACCGCTCGCCAACAGCCCCCAAGTCTCTGGTAAGAAAGGGTTTTCCATCTTTATCACGGCGCCGGGATAATCCGACCAAGGGGCTTTCAATCGTTGCGCGGATTGCAGATCGGTCACGGTCATCGCCATCAACGCTGGCGATATCCCACGCGCCGTCTTTCATCATTTTTGCATGGGCGTCGCCAAATCCGAGCGCCGCATTCTCGCCTTGTGCGGCCAGCCTGCGTAACGCCGTGCGCCCCGCATTTGTAATGAAATAGCGGGCAACGCGGCCCGAGGCGTCGGGGCAGGATATCCACTCTTTCAGCGCCATTGCCTGCGCGATTTCGCGCTCGACAACGGCCGTCCGCAGTTGCGCCCCATCAGGAGCAGACCGCACAACCACCGCTGTTTCCATCTCGCGCGCGACCGCAAGAACGGCGCCAGGTTCGCTTTAGCGCAACAAAATCCGCTTCGCCTCCTGATCAATACGCTCCTTTGATAGGCCTTCCGATGGAGCCCCCCCCTTGCGCTGTACAAACGTCATATCGTTGGTTTCCTTCGTTCGAGCTTTCTGATGTCCGTGAGCCGCCAGTGAAAGCGCCGTGAGCGCCGCGTCGATCAATGGATCATCGCGGCGCGCCTCGTAGCGGCGCACTTGGCGTAAAATTGTCGAGGGATGAAAGGCGTGTTTGCGCGCCAGCTCTCGAATTGAGCACCCACGTTCTGTGTGGGCAAGATAGTGGGCCACAGCTTGAGGAACCCAGGCCGGCAGCGGGTTCGGTCTTGCTGTAGGTAGTGTGTCCTGCATGTCCTAAACCTCGTGGTACTCATCTCTCAAAGACCAAAAACATATAACAACGGAGCCAAATATCACTTTTACAACCTAAGCGTGTTTTGGTTGCTCAAAAGTTAATTGTTTCCAACTCCACTCACTATTGTTTCCAAATCCTAAATAAATCCGTGCACACCGAACGGTTGACGGGCGGTTTGAGCAACAGGTGAAAAGCCCGTGTAGGTTTCTGGCAATGACTGCTCGCAAAAGGACCACATCATGCTCGATATTCAAACACGCGTTGCCAAACTTCGCCGCCCTGAACTGCTGATCAAGGCGGCCCGATTTGGCCTCGATGACTATGTGCGCAACACCCATCTCAAGCAGATTCTGAAATCCGAGATCAACCGCGCCCCGCCCCTGCCCTTATGGCGCTGCTCGACATCGAATCGATGCTGAATGACGCGCGCAAAGAAAAGCAGGCCACTTATTCAGTGGCCCGCCATGTCGATGTAATCATTGCTATTATGGCCGAAGCGCAGAACTTTGCGGCCAGCTCACGCCCTACATGAAGGCGTCAGGCATGCTCGCTTTCTTCTCGGCCACATAGGCCCGCAAACGCGCCTCGATCTCTGGGTCGAGGTGCGGCTGCTGGTAGGTGTTGATCATCTTTTTGACGCGGATCGAGGCAAGCGCTTGCGTATCGCGTGCGCCTTCCTCGTCCCATGTCTCGAATGGCTTGTAGTCGAACAGGTCAGACCGCCAGAACGCCGACTTGAAGTTGGCCTGCGTATGCTCGCACCCGAGGTAATGGCCGCTTGGGCCCACTTCCGCTATCGCGCCCATCGCCTGACCGTTCTCGGACATGTCCACACCGCGTGCAAAGTGGTGCAGCGTGCCCAATTGGTCTGCGTCCATTACGAACTTTTCGAACGAAGCCACCAATCCGCCCTCGAGCCAACCGCATGCGTGCAGCATGAAATTCACACCGGACAGCAGACCCATCTGAAGGCTGTTTGAGGTCTCATAGGCCGCTTGCGCGTCTGGCAGCTTGGAGCCGCAGAACGAGCCCGCAGAGCGGTAAGGCACGCCCAAGCGGCGGGCCAACTGCCCTACGCCGTAGGTGATATGCGCGGCTTCTGGTGTGCCGAATGTCGGCGCGCCAGAGTTCATGTCGATCGAGGTCACGAATGCCCCCATGATCACAGGCGCACCCGGACGGATGATCTGGCTATAAGCGATACCAGCAAGGCACTCGGCCATAACTTGGGTCAATGTGCCAGCAACAGACACAGGCGCCATCGCACCACCCACGATAAACGGCGAAATGATCGAGGCTTGGTTGTTTTTCGCAAACACTTCCAAAGCACCCATCATGATGCTGTCGAACGTCATCGGGCTGTTGATGTTGATCAGAGAGGTCATGACAGTGTTGTTTTGAACGAACTCTTCGCCAAACAGAATGCCGCACATATCAACCGAATCCTGCGCACGGCTTGGCTCTGTGACCGAGCCCATGAATGGCTTGTCGGACAAGGTCATGTGGGCCAAAAGCATATCAAGGTGACGCTTGTTCACCGGAACATCTGTCGGCTCGCAGACCGTGCCGCCCGAATGGTGCAACCACTTGGACATATAGCCAAGCTTCACGAATTTTTCGAAATCGGCCATGGTTGCATAACGGCGGCCACCTTCGGCATCGCGCACGAATGGCGGGCCGTAAACTGGGGCAAGAACAAGGTTTTTGCCACCGATGACGACATTCCGCTCGGGGTTGCGGGCATGCTGTGTAAAGGTCGCAGGCGCTGTTGCGCACAATTTGCGTGCCAGACCGCGGGGGATTCGCACACGCTCGCCGTCAATCTCGGCACCAACAGAGCGCCACCGCTCCAGCGCCTCAGGGCTGTCGACAAAGTTTACGCCGATCTCGGCCAGAACGGTCTCGGCGTTGCGCTCGATGATTTCCAGCGCGGCCTCGTCCAGAACTTCATAGTTCGGAATATTCCGCTCGATGTATTTCGCAGTCTCGACGCTGACGGCTGTGCGTTCTGCACGCCGTGCCGCACCACCGCCCCCGCGAGCGCGACGACCTGTATTTTCTTGTGCCTCAGACATACGACTTCTCCCAAATTCAATTACTTGCGGCTGTGATACGACGAGACCGCGCCGCGCCTTGCGAAATTAACGCCACTTGGGGCGCAAAAGCGACATTGCACACTCTTGCACACCTGCCATGTCCCCGTCTAAAACGCGTCATGGATATACAATCGCACGAACGCCTCCTTATCATCGACTTCGGCAGCCAGGTAACGCAGCTTATTGCGCGCAGGCTTCGCGAGCTGAATGTCTATTGTGAAATTCACCCTTATCAGAGCGTGACCAACGCCTTTCTGGCCGATTTTGCGCCAAAGGCAGTGATCCTCTCGGGCGGTCCCGATAGCGTCACACGCGAAGGCAGCCCGCGTGCTGCGGCTGAGGTGTTCACCATGGGCGTGCCTGTTCTGGGCATCTGCTATGGTCAGCAAACCATGATGCAGCAACTTGGCGGACAGGTTGATCGCGGCCATGGCACCGCCGAATTTGGCCGTGCTTTTGTTACGCCAGTAAATGAACTTCCCCTCCTAAAGGGTTGGTTTAGCGAAGGAAAAGAACAAGTCTGGATGAGCCACGGCGACCATGTCTCCGAGATTGCTCCCGGCTTTGAGGTCTATGGCACCTCGCCCAATGCACCGTTTGCGATTACCGCCGATGTGTCGCGCCATTTCTATGCCGTGCAGTTCCACCCAGAGGTGCACCACACGCCAAACGGTGCGAAACTCTACGAGAACTTCATTAAACTCGCGGGCTTTTCGGGCGACTGGACGATGGGCGCCTACCGCGAGCAAGCCATTGCAGCGATTCGCGAGCAGGTTGGCGACAAGCAGGTGATCTGCGGTCTGTCTGGCGGCGTCGATTCGTCCGTGGCGGCTGTGCTGATTCACGAAGCGATCGGCGATCAGTTGACCTGCGTTTTCGTCAATAACGGCCTGCTGCGCCAAGGCGAGGCCGAAGAAGTCCTCAAAATGTTCCGCGAGAATTACAATATTCCGCTGATTTATGCCGACGAGCGCGACCTTTTCATGGGCGAGCTTGAGGGCCAGTCGGACCCTGAAACCAAGCGCAAGATCATTGGCCGCCTTTTCATCGACGTGTTCCAGAAACACGCCAATACGATTGAAGGCGCAGAGTTCCTTGCCCAAGGGACACTTTACCCCGATGTGATTGAAAGCGTTAGCTTTTCTGGTGGCCCTTCCGTGACCATCAAAAGCCACCACAACGTGGGCGGTCTGCCTGAGAAGATGGGTCTCAAACTCGTGGAACCCCTGCGCGAACTGTTCAAAGATGAGGTCCGCGCGCTGGGCGTCGAGCTTGGCCTGCCGAAATCCTTTATCGGGCGTCACCCTTTTCCTGGTCCGGGTCTGGCGATCCGTTGCCCGGGGGAAATTACCTCCGAAAAGCTGGAAATCCTGCGCAAGGCCGACGCCGTTTACATCGACCAAATCCGCAAGCACGGTCTTTATGACGAAATCTGGCAAGCCTTTGTTGCCATTCTGCCGGTGCGCACGGTTGGCGTCATGGGCGACGGGCGCACTTACGACTTCGCCTGTGCCTTGCGCGCAGTAACGTCCGTGGACGGGATGACGGCCGATTATTACCCCTTCACCCATGAATTCTTGGGCGAAACCGCCACGCGAATCATCAACGAGGTGCAAGGGATCAATCGCGTGACCTATGACATCACATCGAAACCTCCCGGGACGATTGAGTGGGAATAAGGCTGCTAATTCCGAGCGGCGAGAAATCCTGATGACACATACTTTGCGAGCGGCACTCTGGATGATCGGCGCGATTACGGCCTTCACCTCTATGGCCGTGGCGGGGCGGGCAGCGGCCAGCAATCTCGATACATTCGAAATCATGCTTTACCGATCCTTGGTCGGCATTTTGATCGTCCTTGTCGCGGGGTCATTTGCAGGCACGCTGGGTCAAATCCGCCCTGACAAGCTCCGCTTGCATCTGATGCGCAACGCAGCCCACTTCACGGGCCAAAACCTGTGGTTTTATGCCATCACCGTGATCCCTGTGGCGCAGGTTTTCGCGCTGGAGTTTACGACACCGATTTGGGTCATCATCCTGTCACCTCTCCTTTTGGGGGAACGGATCACAAAGATCGGGGGTATTGCGGCCCTTATGGGGTTTGTCGGGATCCTGATCGTGGCGCGACCTGATCCCAATGCGCTCAACGCGGGCATCGTCGCCGCTGCACTTTGCGCCATTGCCTTTGCACTCACCGCCATTGCGACGCGTAAATTGACCCGCACCGAAACGATAACCTGCATCATGTTTTTCCTCACCACGATCCAAGGCGCCTTTGGGTTGATCTTCGCAGGATTCGACGGAGACATCGCTTTGCCCAACGCACAAACGCTGCCTTGGGTCATCTTGATCGGGGTCGCGGGGCTGATTGCGCATTTCTGCATGACCAAAGCGCTTTCCATCGCGCCTGCATCAATCGTGATGCCCATCGATTTCGCGCGGCTGCCAGTGATCGCCGTTGTGGGAATCATCCTTTACAACGAGCCGGTCGACGTGCTGATCTTCCTTGGTGGAGCTCTGATTTTCTTTGGCAATTACCTCAATATCGCATTCGGACAGGCGAAATCAGGCAGATAGCAGTGTATTTTTGTGACGCTTTTGGCCTTCGTAAGGAATGACGCCGCGTTATTAATTGACCGTTAACCGACTTACTTCTCTAGTCTCTCCTAACGAAATTTCATGACAGGGATGGAGACATGAAGAACTTTCTGACCGTTGGTGCAGCACTGATGCTCACAACAACCGCCGCAACCGCTGGTGGCATCGACCGTTCGGGCCAAAGCATCGGCGCGATCTTCGAAGACGGCAAATATGTAGAACTCAGCTACGGCTATGTGACACCTTCTGTGTCGGGCGTGTTTACTGTGCCTGCCGGTCCTGCTGCTGGTCTTGAGCTCGGCTCCGGCAACGTCGCATCAAGCTACGGCTCTGCCGGCTTTGCGTTCAAAACAGACGTCAATGACAAAGTGTCCTTGGCCTTGATCGCCGACCAGCCATTTGGTGCCGATGTGACCTACGATGAATTGAATTATCCGCTCGCAGGCATCGCAAGCCAGACCATTGGGTCCAGTGCCCAAGTGAAAACAGCGTCAATCACCGCTGTTGGCCGCTACAAATTTAACGAAAACCTGAGCGTGCACTTTGGTCCACGTTACCTGACGGCGAGCGGTCACTACACCGCGGTTGTAAGTGGTGTTCCGCAATATTCATCAACCTACTCTGCAGGGTCGGGCGCAGGTTATGTTGCTGGTGCAGCCTACGAGCGTAAAGATATCGCACTGCGCGTGGCTTTAACCTATAGCAGCGCGGTCGAACTTAATCTTGACGGTAGCCTCGGTGATATGAACGCGACAATGCCACAATCCGTAAACTTGGATTTCCAGTCAGGCGTTGCAGCGAACACATTGGTTTTCGGTTCGGTCCGTTGGGCTGAGTGGAGTGAAGGCAACATCACCGACACAATCGCGGGCGATCTGGTGACTTGGGACCAAGACGTGTTGACCTATACTTTGGGTGTTGGTCGCAAATTCTCTGACACATTCTCTGGCGCGATTTCCGTAGGCTATGAAGAGGCACAGGGCGGTTTGTCCAGCAACCTGTCCCCAACCGATGGCTATACGTCGGTTTCTGTGGGCGGCACATACACGATGCCCAATGGCATCGAGTTGACAGGTGGTGTCCGCTACATCATCGCGGGCGATGCAACAACCGAGGGAATCGGCGCTGAATTCGCCGACAACTCTGCCGTCGCAATCGGCCTGAAGGTCGCTTACACCTACTAAGCCACAGGCTTTGATCACTTAAAGAGCCCCGTCACCATGGCGGGGCTTTTTTGTTGCGCAGGAAACGGGTTGAAGATTGCGCTGACACAGGCAACACATCCACATGACCCAAAAAACCATCTCCGCCCACGCGTGGCTGCTTCTCATAATCCTCTCCTTTATCTGGGGCGGATCATTCCTGTCAGTCCATGTCGCTTTGGCCGAAATCGGACCGCTGACCGCTGTGGCGCACCGTACAGGCTGGGCGATGCTGATCCTGTGGGGGTATATCTTTGCCCGCAAGCTCGACATCCCGCGCGAGCCGCGCATTTGGGCGGCCTTCCTCGTGATGGGGCTTTTGAACAACGTGATCCCGTTTTCGCTGATGGCTTGGGCGCAGTTGCATATTGAAACGGGGCTGACGGCGATCCTGAATGCCTCGACGGCCATCTTCGGCGTGATCTTTGCAGCCGTTTTCTTCGTGGATGAGAAACTCAGCTGGCGCAAAGGATTGGGTGTCACTCTCGGCTTTATCGGGGTCGCGACAGCCATCGGCCTGCAATACCTCGCCCAGTTTGACCTGCGGAGCATCGCACAACTGGCCGTGATCGGCGGCACCATGTCCTATGCACTCGCGGGCGTCTGGGCGCGCAAGACGATCGGGCACCTCAAGCCGCAAGTCGCCGCTGCGGGCATGGTCACCGGCGCAAGCGTGATCACGATCCCCATGGCATGGATCGTCGAAGGTCCGATCTCTCTGGATCTGACCCTGCACACATGGCTCGCCATCGCCTATTACGCCATCATCGCAACCGCCGTGGCCTATCTGCTCTATTACCGCGTGTTGGCTTTGGCGGGGTCGGGCAACCTGATGCTTGTGACGCTCACCGTGGCCCCTGTCGCCATCATCCTTGGCGCTGTGACCTTGGGCGAGGCTCTTTCGCTCAACGCCTACATCGGCTTTGGCATCCTTGCCGTGGGCCTGCTTATTTTGAACGGGCGCCTCTTATCCCGTCCAAAACGGCCTTAGCCGCCCGCAGTCCGGGGGCTTCGGCACCTTGCCCCAAGCGCGCCATCGTAACCGCCATGGCCGCGTGTTGGCGTGACGGATCAGCCAGCACATCCAAGACCGCCGCCGCAATGGGTGCGGGCTGGCAATCCTTACCGATAAACTCGGGGATGACGCGGGTCTCACTGACCAAATTGACCAGCGTGACCGTATCCACAAACAACATGCGGCTGATGATAATGCGGCTAAGCCACGCCATATCATAGGCGATGACCATCGGCGTATCATTGGCGGCCAATTCCAAAGACACTGTGCCGGAGGCCGCCAAGGCGACATCCGCCGCGCGAAAAACCCCCCGCTTTTCGGCCTTGGCCTCTGCGGGCAACACCTGTGCCGCGACAGGCCACGACCGGACCTGATCTTGCACCAATGCGGTGACATTCGCTGTTGTCGGGATCACAAAACGGGCGTTGGGATGGGTCTGCGCGATCAGCCCGGCCGCTTGGCCGAAACGCGCCATAAGCCGCGAGACCTCGCCGCGCCGACTGCCCGGCAAGACGAGGACCAAAGGCCCCTCGCCCGCCCAAGCCGCGGCCTCTGGCGCAGTGGCCAATTGATCCGTCACCACTGGATGGCCGACAAAATCACACCGCATGCCCGCCGCTTCCATGTAGGGCGGCTCGAACGGGAAGAGTGCGAGAACCTGATCAATAAACGCGGCCATTTTGGCGGCGCGCTTGGGCCGCCACGCCCAAACTGTTGGCGCAACGTAATGCACACAGCGCACAGCGGACTGTGACTTGACGATCTTGGCCACCCGCAGGCCAAAATCGGGGCTATCAATTGTAATCAAAACGTCAGGCTGAGAGGCAACGACCGCTGCGGCCATTTGGTCCACGCGCGCTTTCAGGCTGCGGTATTTTGGCAGAATCTCGGCCAGCCCCATGACGGATAGCTCATCCATGTCAAAGCGGCTTTCCAGCCCTTCGGCCTGCATCAGCGGCCCGCCGACACCGTCAAAGCTGACCTCCACAAGCGCCGTAAGCCCCGCCATCAATGCCGCGCCCAGCTTGTCGCCAGAGGCCTCGCCTGCGATCACAAACACCCGCATCAGACGTTTGCCTCCGGACGGACCCAAAGCACCTTGTCATGGGCATCAAGCCAGTCCGTTACCGCGTCGATATCAAGCACCATGACGCCGCCTGCGGTGATCACGATGCCGTCCAGCCCCGCCGCGACAATCGCCTTCGCGGTTTGCAGCCCGATCACCGGCAAGTCTGCGCGGAGATCCTGATCTGGCTTTGGCCCTTTGAATAAAATACCGCACCGAGCCGTCACAGAAGCAAGCATCGCATCCGTGCCCTCGGGCCCCTCTCGGGCGACCAAGGCCTCTTGGGCTATGACGCAGGCCTGCCCGAGATCCCGCTTGCCGAGCTTGATCAAAACGCGCTGGCCCAGCACCGCTTCGGCCATCATCGCAGCGTTTGGTTTGCGCAGCGTCGGCACACCCGCAACGGGAAGGAGGTGCGGGGCAAGTTCATGCGCCGCACGCACGACAAATCCGGCCGCCTCGAAAATCCCGATAATCGCGCGTAACGCCCCGTCATCGCCTGCAGCAATCGCACCAGCGATCACAGGAACCAAAGGCGCGGTGGCAGCGTCAATTGCCGCAGGATCAATCACGGGACGCTTGACCGCGCCCGCAAAGCAAACCTCTTTCACACCCCGCCCCTTGAGATGCGCCAGAAGCGACCCCAAATGCTCGATCCGAAAGGTGATATTAACTGGCACGGCGGGCGGAAACCCAGCCATCGCGCAGACATAAACATCCGAGCGGCCCGCAATGAGAGCCGGCGGCAAAGCGCCCGTGCCTGCAATCAACGCCAACATCAGCTTGGTGTCAGAAAGTTGCGGTCCGTCTCTCCGAGGATAAACGCGACCATCTGCTGGACGTAATCGCTTTCGCTTTCTTCAGCCAAACGCGCCGCGCGATCGTGAAACGTGCCCTCGCCATCCTTGAGCGCCTGAAATGCGGCCCGCAGCGCCGTGATATCAGCACGCGGCACGCCCTTGCGCTTCAATCCGACAAGGTTCAGCCCGTCCAGCGTGCCACGCGGCCCCATGACCAACCCATGCGGCACCACATCATTTGTGACCATCGACAGCGCACCGATAATAGCACCCTGCCCGATCCGCACCCATTGGTGAATGCCGCAGAGACCGCCGATAATCACGTCATCCTCGATGTGACAATGCCCTGCCACGGCGCTGGAATTGACCACGATTACGCGGTTGCCAATGATCGCATCATGGGCAATGTGACAGCCCGCCATAAACAGGCCGTCGTCACCGATCCGCGTCTCGCCGCCGCCGCCAGCGGTGCCGGTGTTCATCGTCACGTGTTCGCGGATACGGTTGCGCTCCCCGATCCGCAGACGGGTTTTCTCCCCGCCAAACTTGAGGTCTTGCGGGATTTCACCAATCACCGAGAACGGGAAAACCACTGTGCCTTCGCCGATATGCGTGTCACCCGTGACAACGATATGAGACTTGAGCACAACGCCCTTGGCCAGAACCACCTCTGGCCCGACGACACAGAACGGGCCGATAACACAGCCCTCTCCGATGACAGCACCAGCCTCAATCACCGCCGAAGGGTGGACGCCGGACATTAGGCCTTCAGATCCATCATGGCTGTGAACTCGGCCTCTGCGGCCATTTCGCCGTCAACCGTGGCCACGCCCTTAAAGCGCCAGACTTTGCCGCCCGCCTTGCCGCGTGTCGTCTCAAGATGCATTTCGAGCACATCACCCGGCACGACCATGCGGCGGAATTTGCAGTTATCAATCGCCATGAAATAGACGTTCAGATTGCCGTCTGTCAGGCCAAGGCTGGTGCCGATCATCACGGCAGCCGTCTGCGCCATGGCTTCGACAATCGTCACACCAGGCATGATCGGGTTGCCCGGAAAGTGCCCCTGAAAATGAGGCTCGTTCATTGTCACATTCTTGATACCTACCGCAGATTTGATCCCGTCAATATCGCGCACCTTATCCACCAACAGGAAGGGATAGCGGTGCGGAATAATCTTTTTGATCAGCTTGATATCGGCGGTTGTTGGCGTGTCGGTCATCGGCTCGGGTCCATTCATGATTTCATCCCGCATTCCTAGCAAAGCCCGTCACAGCGAGCAAGGAAAGCCTAGTTCTCGGGCGTTGGGGCTGTCGTCGTGGCGTCTGTGCCGTCGCCCATGACCTGATCAATGCGAGCAATGGCCGCGCGGGTGATATCCGCGCTGCTGAGGCTCAAAAACACGATGCGTTGGTCTAGTACCGCAACCGCGCCGCGTTCAATCATCAGATCGCCAATAACATTGCGGACACGTTCCAGAAACACGCGCGGTGCTGCGTCGCGCTCTGCCTCAAAGGCCGCAATCGCCGCATCCCGCGCACGGCGAATGCCCTGCACGCGGGTGTTAAAATCAGCGGCCTCCTTGCGGAATAACACCGGATCCATCGCAGTGCGCCGCTCTGTGAGGCTTTTTTCCTCGGCTGTCAGCGCGGCTGTGATCTGTTCGTTTTCGGCCTGTAAGGCGCGGGCCCGCTCTTCAAGATTGACGGCAATACGCCGTCCCATCTTTGTGCCGCGATAAAGCTCATCGGTGTCGATGACGACCACGTTGGATAAGGTGGTGCCAAGGCTCGGCGCCTCTTGCGCCTGTGTCTGCACGGCAATCGCTGCCGCACAGAGCACAGACAATAAGAGCAAGCTTGCGCGCATCAGAAGTTTGTCGAAATCGTCACGTCAAAATTCTTGGCGGTGTCGAGCTTTTGCTTGTCCAACACATCCGAGAAGTTGAAACGCAACGGACCAATCGGGGTCGTCCAGAACAACGAGACACCCGCCACAGTGCGCGGCGTGAACTCGTCGTAGAACGGAACATCTGGGCGGCCCACATCCCAAACGGAGCCATAATCGACAAACGCGCCGCCTGAAATGCCGTATTCGCTTGGCAAGCCAATCGGGAATTCGGTCTCAAGACGGATCACAGCAAAGGCGTTTCCACCCAAGGCGTCGTTAATCACGTTTGCAGGATCGGTAATATCATCAAAATCACGCGGCCCAATCCCACCCGGCTCAAAACCACGCATCTGGCGGCTGTTCAAAAAGAAACGGTCAGTAATCCGGCTGTTACCCTTCGTATAATCCAGATAGCCACCCTCAATCGTCGCACGCAGGGTGATTTCTTCATTCAAGACTTTCGTCTCAACCGCCGCCAAAGCGGTGGATTTGATGTATTGCGCATCGCCAAATCCAAACTCTTGGCCGAACCGCAGCACAACGCCGGTATTTGGATCAATGCCCGTGCGGCGGCTGTCGAAACTATATTGATAGCCAAGCGAGCTTGCGCCAACCGATCCCTCATCCACGGTGATAATCGGGCTGGTGTTTGCGCTCATGTCCGTCAGGCTGGTGTAATCATAGGCATAGAACACCTGCAGACGGCCATTTTCGCTCACAGGGAAGGTCAGCGACGGCTTAAAGCGGAAGGTTTCCGTATCGTAGGTCGCGTTCTCGTTGTTTGTGGTGCGGTAATCAAACTCAAAGCCAAACCCTAAATCACGGCCAAGCAACTGAGGCTCTTGAAAGGAGAAAGACAACACGCGGTTGGCGACTGCGGTCGAAAGCTGCGCATTCACGGTCTGGCCACGACCCAAGAAGTTGGTCTGACGATATGAAGCAATCAACCCGAAACCATTGTCAGAGTTGTAATTGGCCCCGAACGACAGCGAGCCTGTATTGGCCTCTTCGACGTTAACATCCACGATAATCTGGTTGGGCGTGGAGCCCTCGCGCGCCTGCACGTCGGCATTCGCAAAGAACCCCAGTGCGCGGATCCGTTCCGCACTTTCGCGGATTTCGCGGGGGTTGAACGGATCGCCCTCAACGGTGCGGAACTGGTTGCGCACGATACGGTCAAGCGTCGTGTTATTGCCTTCGATATCGATACGCTCGACAAAGATACGCTCGCCACGGACCAAAGCGAATTCGACGTTCAGCTTCAAATCGCGGTCATTGCGGGTAACCCGCGGATCGACCTGCAAGAAGTTAACCCCCATCTTCAGCGCCAAGCGCTCCAAGCGGGAAATCTCTGTCTCGATCGCAGTGGGCGTGTAGACGCCCCCCGACTGCAAGCGCAGCTCGTTACGGAAAACCTCAGCGTCCGCCTCAGGGATGTCGCTCGTGACCGAGATTTCGCCAAAGGTAAACTGCTGGCCCTCTTGCACGTTGAAAGTCACAAGATAGGCATCGCGCTCGCGGGTCAGAGCCACGTCGACGTTTTGCACCTGAAAATCAACGTACCCACGCGACTGATAAAAATCGGTCAAAGCGCGGCGGTCAAAGGCAATCCGGTCCTCAACAAAGGTATCGCGGGAAATAAGGGCGCGCAAAATACCCGCCTGCTTGGTTTCCAGCACACGGCGCAGACGGTTCTCGGAATAGGTGCGGTTGCCGACAAAGGAAATCCGCTCAATTTCGGTAACACCCGCCTCAACCACTTCAAACACCAGATCGACACGGTTGTCAGAGCGTTTGATGATGCGCGGACGTACGATGGCGTTCACACGGCCCTTGGAAGCGTAAATTTCTGATATTGCTGCTGTATCGCGCTCTGCCTGAGCGGCGCTGTAAACGCGGCGCGGCTGGGATTGGACCACGGCGAGCAGCTCGGCATCGCGGACCTTGGTGTTGCCTTCAACATTGATCTGGTTGATCGTCGGCGCCTCGACGACAGCAATCACAAGCGTCGCCCCCTGCGGGATCACATCAACGGATTCAAAAAGGCCAGAATCACGAATACGCTGGGCCGCATCGTTCAATTCACCCGCTGAAATCGTCACGCCACGGCTGATTCCCGCAAATGACAGGATCGTGCCGTCCTCAACACGGAGGTTCCCGTCAATTTGCACCGCAGTAAACGTGTAGCTTTGGGCGCTTGACTGGGTCGCAAAAATCGCTGCAACCCCAAGAAACAAAACGAAAAATAGTCGCTGCAGGACGGTGGTAGTGTGCGCCTGAGCGCGAACAATTGTACGGTTCATTATTTTCGCCTGTTATGACATCCCAGTACCCTACGGACTAACGGACCTAAGCCGCGATGTCAAAACGAACAAACGCGCCACAATGGGCGCGTTTTTGCTGACGTTTGATGTGTTGCGCGATTAAACCAGCGCGAGATACGAGCCGACATAAAGCGCCGTGACCAATGTGACCATGATCATCAATCGGTCAGCACTCAGCTTGACCAAAAATGAAAGACCTTTGTAGCCCTGACTAATCGTTTGCATATCACTAACTCCACTAAACTTGACTCAAACTGCCCGCCAAACAAGGCGAGAATGTGGCAAGCCAGTGTCACTATTAGGGACAAAGCACCAAATCGTTGAGCATCGCAAAGATCATCATGGCCCCGATCAACGCAAGCCCCATCATCATCAGCACATTAAATGCAGCGTCCGACGGCTTTTTGCGGAACACCGCCTCATAGGCGTGAAACACCAGATGGCCACCATCAAGGATCGGGACCGGGAACAGGTTCAACAGACCCACGGCCGCCGACAACATGCCCACAAACCAGATAAAGCTTGTCGCCCCTTGCGCGGCCATCGTCCCACTTGTTTGGGCGATGCCCACGGGGCCGGAAAGGTTACAAGTTGAAATCGCGCCCGTCGCCACATGCCAAAGGCCCGACAATGACGACTTCAGGATGAAGTAAAGCTGCGTCGTGGCTCTTTGGAGCGATTCCCAGAGTCCCAGTGTCTCGGTCGCTTCGATGAAAAAGACGCTTCCTGTAATCCCGATAAGCCAACGGGTTTCAAACCCGCCCGCTTGCAGCGGAATATCCACGCGGCGCGGCGATAGGGTGAACTGCGATACTGCGCCCGCGCGCCAGACATCCAATGTCAGCGGCGCGCCATCGACAGCTTTCACCGCCTGTACAATCTGGTCAAACGCGACAACTGGCGCCCCGTCGATCGCGACGATTACGTCACCCTTGCGCAGGCCCGCATCATCGGCAGCCGTGCGTGGATTGATCCCCGTGATCGCGGCAGGCATCAGATAAGGGCCTTTGATCGCCAACTCCATACCGTCGCGCCGGATTTGATAGGTAAGAACTGGCTCGTAAGGGAGGGCCGTGATATCAAAGCTTTCCTCGCCAAAGACCTGACCTTCCACGGAGACAACTTCATCTCCTGCCTGAAACTCGGAGACATATTGCGCGGGCAAATCCAAACTGCTCTCAAAGGTCAGCGGATCTTTGGACTGGCCTTCACTCATGGCGACAGCCGCGAAAATCGCTATGGCGAGAATGAAGTTAAACACGGGGCCCGCCAACACTGTCAGCGCACGCGCCCAAAGCGGCGCACCCGCCATCGAGCGGCGTTTGTCAGCCTCGGATACCTCGCCCTCAGGGCCAATCCCCGCCGCGTTCGTGTCGCCCAGAAAACGGACATAACCGCCAAAGGGCAAGGCGGCGATCTGCCAACGTGTGCCCCGCTTGTCAAAGCGCGAGGCAAGCACGGGCCCAAAGCCGAGGCTAAAGACCTCTGCATGAATGCCGCACCAGCGCCCGACGATGTAATGTCCATATTCGTGGATTGCGACGATAACCGACAATGCCACCACAAAAGCAATAATTGTAAATGCGGCACCACCAAATGACGGCAAAATTTGAGCAAAATCCAACGGTTTATCCTAGTTCTGTCTTGGCTTCGTCCGCGCGCTTACGCGCTAAAGCGTCTATTTCAAGTACATTATCTAACGTAATTAGGGCATTTTGCAGCCCATCTGAGGCCAACATCTTGTCAAGAACCCGTGAAACGATCCGCGCCATGTCCACAAAGCCGATCTCGCCCGCGATAAAAAGATCCAAGGCGCGCTCTTTGGCGGCATTAAACGCGGCGCCGGCAAGGCCTCCCGAGGACATCACATCGGCGGCTATTTGAAGCGCAGGGTAGCGCGCAGGGTCCGCCGCCTCGAAGCTCAATTGCCCGATCTTGGCTAGATCAAGCCGCTCGACGGGCAAAACACCGCGGTTGGGCCAATGCAACGCATAGCCGATCGCATGGCGCATATCAGGCGGTCCGACATGGGCCATCAGCGCGCCGTCGGTGAACCCGACAAGCGCATGCACAAGGCTCTCACGGTGCACCAAAACCTCGATCATCTTTGGATCAACGCCGAAGAACTCTTTGGTTTCAATAAGCTCCATGCCTTTGTTAAACATAGACGCGCTATCAATGGTGATCCGCTGGCCCATATTCCAATTCGGATGGGAAGAAGCCTCGGTCAAAGTCGCACCCGCGAGCTTTTCGATCGGCCAATCGCGAAACGCTCCCCCAGAGGCGGTAATGATCACACGCTCGACAGCCGCCATATCTTCTCCGACAAGCGCCTGAAACACTGCCGAATGTTCGCTATCGACGGGCAAGATCGTCGCGCGGTGATCCTTTGCGGCCTGCATCAAAAGCGGACCGGCAGTCACAAGGCTTTCCTTATTGGCCAGCGCCAGAGTGCGCCCGTGCGACAAGGCGGTAAAGCTCGGCACGAGCCCCGCCGCACCTATAATAGCGGACAATGTCCAATCAGCCGGAAGATGGGCCGCCTCAGTCACAGCCAAAGTGCCCGCGGCAACCTCGACACCTGTTCCGGCCAGCAAGTCCTTCAAGTCGCTATATAATTCAGCGTGACAGGTGACCGCGACCTTAGCCTTCAGGCGCAGGGCATCTGCGGCCAAAAGCGCGAGATTACGCCCGCCCGTCAGGGCCACGACGTCATACTCATCAGGCGCGCGGGCGATCAGATCAATCGCGCTTTGCCCTACTGACCCCGTCGCTCCGAAAATTGTGACCGACTTCAAAAAACAACCCCAGGCAGGCTGAAGAGCAGCGTGACGATGAACATAACAAGTGCCACGCCCAACAGCGCATCAAATCGGTCGAGCAAGCCGCCATGACCCGGAATAAGCGTCGAGCTATCTTTGATTCCCGTGCGCCGCTTGATGGCGCTTTCGGCAATATCGCCCAACTGACCGGCAAAGCTCAAAAGCATCGAGAGCGGCACCAAGATCATGCTGGCATCCGTCAGCATAGCGAACAACAGGCCCACGCACCCTGCCCCGACCCAGCCGGCAATTGTGCCGCTCCATGTCTTCTTGGGGCTAATCGCCGGCCAGAATTTAGGCCCGCCAAAAGTGCGGCCCGCAAAATAGCCCAGCACATCAGAAGCGATGACCACCAGTAACAGCCAGAGAATCCACAGCGCGCCAAAGTCGTTGCGGAACTGAACCAAAGCAAAACCCGCGACCATGATCACCAGCGCATAAAGCGCAAAAGCGGCCTGCAATTTCTTGAGCAAGACGGCCCCAAGCACAGGAACCACCAAGAACAAAAGCACAACGCGCGCGTTTGGCTCGGCCAATTGCGCAGAGAGCACCGCCGCAGACAAGGCCGCCAGCAAGGCCGCCGCCGTCGTGCGGCTCGGCGCAATCATGGACCACAGTTCCCAGATCATCACAGCTGTCGCAAAAACCACCGTCATCTGAAACCACAGACCGCCCGCATAATCCGCCGACGCACCGATCACCACCATGACGGCGGCTGACATCGTGCGGTCTGATAGATCGTCCCAATTGCTTGCCATATGTTACACCGTCGCCGCGCCAAAGCGGCGCTCGCGTCCTCCAAAGCCTGCTAAGATTTCGCCAAATTCACCGGCAGTAAAATCGGGCCAAAGGGTATCGACAAACTCATATTCGGCATAGGCCGATTGCCAGAGCAAGAAATTAGAGATGCGGGCCTCGCCACTCGTGCGGATCACCAGATCCGGGTCAGGCAGGAAACGTGTATCGAGGAAACGCGATAATGTCTCTGCGTCCACTTCCTTATGGCTCAGGCGGCCCTGTTCGATTTCAAGGGCCATCAATTGCGCCGCACGGGTCACCTCGTCGCGGCCACCGTAATTGAGCGCAATCGTCAAATGCACCTTGTCGTTATGCGCCGTCGCAAGTTCAAGGTTATCCATTAATGACACAAGCTTTTCGTCCAGCTTGATGCGGTCACCGATAAACCGGACGCGGACCCCGTCTTCGATCAGGGCCATAGCCTCGCGTTCGATATAGCGCCGGAAAAGCCGCATGAGACCGGCGACTTCCGATTGGGTGCGCTTCCAGTTTTCGGTCGAAAAGGCGAATATTGTCAGGTACTTGACGCCGAGATCGGGGCAAGCGGCAACGATCTCACGGACGCGCTTTGCGCCCGCATGGTGGCCGAACAGGCGCGGCCGGCCGCGCTGCTGTGCCCAGCGACCATTTCCATCCATAATAATGGCAACATGGGCAGGGCCGCCTTTGGAATCCGTGACGTCTTTGGCCATCAATTGGCCCCCCTTGGGTCAGACCTGCATAATCTCGACTTGCTTGGTCTCAAGGGTCTCGTCAACCTTCTTGATGTAAGCATTTGTAATATCCTGAACGGTGCTTTCCCAAAACTTCTGATCGTCTTCGGACAGGCCGTCGGCCTTCGCTTTTTTGATCTGGTCCATACCGTCGCGGCGCAAGTTGCGCACGGACACGCGGGCGCGCTCGGCATAGTCGCCAGCAACTTTGGTCAACTGCGTGCGGCGCTCTTCGTTCAATTCGGGGATCGGCAACATGATGATCGTGCCGTTCAACTGAGGATTGATACCCAAGCCACTGTTCAAAATCGCTTTTTCAACTTTAGAGACCAGCGCCTTGTCCCAAACGTTGATTGTGACCATGCGCGGCTCTGGCACGTTGACTGTGCCCACTTGATTGATTGGGGTCATGGTGCCATAGGCATCGACCATCACTGGTTCAAGCATGGATCCAGAGGCGCGGCCTGTGCGCAAGGAGGCAAACTCCACACGCAAATTGGCAATGGCACCGTCCATACGGCGTTCAAGATCATCGGTATCGAGCATAAAATCGTCAGACATGCGGTCCTCAGCGGCTATTCTTTTGTTGAAGCTTTACTATGCCAGCATTTGGGAAATGTATAGACATCAGAACCGCCGACCAACGGATTAAGCGAAACACCCCCAATATTCCGCCGCGCTTTGGGCGAATATTGGGGGATTTGTTGGCTTTTAGTAGAGTAGCAAGCGCGCGGCCTTAACCGTGCACCTTTGTATAGGTGCCCTTACCTGCCAAAATTCCGCGGAACCCGCCCGGCTCATCAAGGCTGAACACGATGATCGGCAAGTTGTTGTCACGGGCCAGCGCGATCGCAGAGGCATCCATCACCGCCAGATGCTTTTGCAGCACCTCGTCATATGTCACAGTGTCATAGCGCTTGGCGTCGACGTGTTTCTTGGGATCCTTGTCGTAGACGCCATCAACCTTGGTGCCCTTGAAAATCGCCTGACAGGCCATCTCGTTGGCGCGCAAGGTCGCGGCTGTATCTGTCGTGAAATAAGGGTTTCCCGTGCCTGCCGCGAAGATACAAACGCGCTTCTTCTCCAAGTGACGCACGGCGCGGCGACGGATGTAAGGCTCGCAAACCTGATCCATCGGAATAGCCGAGATAACGCGGGTATGAATGCCGAGTTCTTCCAGCGCAGACTGCATCGCCAAAGCGTTCATCACCGTGGCCAGCATCCCCATGTAATCCGCCGTCGTGCGCTCCATGCCTTGGGCAGAGCCCTGCAACCCGCGGAAGATATTGCCGCCACCGATAACCATACAAATCTCGACACCCATATCATGCACGGTTTTCACCTCGCGGGCGATGCGCTGCACAGTTGGCGGATGCAACCCGTAAGAGGTGTCACCCATCAAGGCCTCACCAGAAATCTTGAGCATCACGCGGTCGTAGGATTTTGGTGGTGTCTCGGTCATGTGCGGCCCTCTAAAGCTTTGAAATGTATCGGGGTGTAAAATGTCGCAAATCAGGGCAAGTATCAATGCGGCAAAGCCTGTCCTTTTCGGCAAAAGTCTAGATTGACGGCGTAAGCTGGCTTAAAGAGCGCCACATGATCACAATTGCCCCCCATCAACCCGTCCTGATCGCAGGCCCGACCGCCTCTGGCAAATCGGCGCTGGCGTTGCATATCGCCAAAACGCAAGGCGGCGTCATTGTGAATGCAGATGCGCTTCAGGTGTTTGACGGCTGGCGCATCCTGACGGCGCGGCCCGATGCGGCGGAATTGGCGCAAGCGCCGCACGCGCTATACGGGCATGTGCCCTTTGACGCACCCTATTCGACGGGGCAGTGGCTGCGCGAGCTCACGCCCTTTCTAACAGGCCCGCAGAGGCCGATCATTGTGGGCGGCACAGGGCTTAACTTTCATGCTCTCACGATGGGGCTTGCCGATATTCCGGCCACGAACCTTGCATTAAGAGTGCAAGGTAACATGCTGTCACACCGAGATCTTCTGGCTGCACTTGATGCCAAGACAACAGCGCGGATCGATACCCTCAACCGGATGCGCGTGCAGCGGGCGTGGGAGGTTTTGCAGCAAACGGGGCGCGGTTTGGCAGATTGGCAAGACGACACGCCGCCGCCGCTTTTGCCCCCCGACAACGCGGTCAAAATCACGCTGGACGTGCCGACCGATTGGCTGAATGCGCGGATCGAAAAACGGTTCGGTATGATGCTTCATGAGGGCGCGCTTGCAGAGGCGCAGGCCATGCTGCCCTATTGGGACCCCAGCCATCAATCAGCCAAAGCCATTGGCGCGCCCGAAATGATCCAGCATTTGCAAGGGTTGCTCACGTTAGAGACGGCAACCCAAGCGGCAATCGTCGCCTCGCGGCAATATGCCAAACGACAGCGAACATGGTTCCGGTCCAAGCACAAAGACTGGATCCATCTGGATATTTCATCCACAACTTTGTCCACAGCCTTTGATCTGCAAGCGTAAGTTTTCCGTTGTTTCGTGGGCGGTAAAAGTGCACGCTTGCCGAAAGAAACCGATCGCAAGGACCCGCAATGCAATTCGCCTCTGAAACCCTAAAGACAGCACTTGCATTGACCCCTATCGCACAAAACCCCGCGCATGGCCGCTGGCGCACCGAAGCGATGCGCAGCCATGCAACCCCGCGGCTGATCATCATTTCCAAGGGCCAAGGCCGGATCACAATCGCAGGGCTGACGAGCGGTTACGGACCCAACAACCTGATGTTCATCCCCGCCAACACAATGTACGGGTTTGACGTGGGGCAGACGGTCTTTGGGCAGATGATGACGATTCCAGCCGCGATGGCGTCAGAATGGCCCGATGAGGCGACGCATCTGCGGTTGCGTGACGTGGGCGCGCAAAAAGAATTGTCCAACATCATCGAATCCCTTGAGCGCGAGCTGAAATCATCGGCGCAGACCCATGCTCGGGCCGCGCATTATCATCTTGGCCTGTTTGCTGTCTTCTTTGAGCGGCAACTCACCGCCACACCGTCGGACACATTCAAGGCGCGGTCTCAAACCACCTCGGCGCGTTTGGTCGCGGCCTTTACCGGTTTGATCGCGCGCGGATACAGGTCCGATCACGGCGTCGCGGAATATGCCCATGCGCTCGGGGTCACGCCCACCCATTTGACGCGCTGCTGCAACCAGACCTGCGGAAAATCCGCGCTGGCCTTGCTGCGTGACCGCGTTCACTATGAAGCCTGTGTTATGCTGCGCGAAACCCGCACACCCGTGAACGAGATCGCGGCGCAATTGGGGTTTCAGTCCGCCGCTTACTTCTCGCGCAGCTTCGCCGCGCAAACAGGCGCCACCCCAAGCAAATTCCGCAAATTCGGCGCCGCAACGCAGCAAAACTACCGATTTAGTTAATGCATCTGCAGCATTTTCGCTGGCGGTGGGAAATCACAACGCGATGTCGTTATCGGGCCAGTGAAATGTCGCAAATGTGACCTCAAGATTAAAACCAATTATTGACGTCCAGTCAAAAAGCGTGCCGAATGCACGAGATCGGATCATTTGGAAAATCATGGCATAAAAACAATTGCCAGATTTCCGAAATGGTTTCACCGCTCAAAATACGTGTCACAGGGAGAGACGAATGACGCACTCAAATACCAAGCAGATGCACCCAGCCGCGCTGATGTATGCCAACGAAGAAAAGGCCGGCAAACTGAGCCGCCGTGAATTCTTGGCACGCACAACATCGCTCGGCGTGACCGCAGCTGCTGCTTATGGCCTTCTTGGCCTGAACGCCCCTGCCCAAGCTGCAGCCCACGCGCAGCAAGGCGGCGAAGTTCGCATTGCCATGACGGTTTATGCGCCAAAAGACCCACGCACTTATGACTGGACAGAGTTTGCTTATGTGTCCTCTGGCTGGCTGGAATATCTGGTTGAGTACAACAATGACGGTTCCTTCTTGCCAATGTTGCTCGAAGGTTGGACCGTAAACGACGACTCCACCCAGTACACGCTGAATGTCCGTCAGGGCGTGAAGTGGAACAATGGTGACGATTTCACTGCTGAGGATGTTGCACGCAATATCACTGGCTGGTGTGACAAGGCCGTTGAAGGCAACTCCATGGCTGGCCGTTTTGCTGTTCTGATTGACGAAGCAACTGGCAAAGCCGTCGACGGCGCTATCGTTGTTGTCGATGACCACACCGTGCAGCTGAACTTGCCAACGCCAGACATCTCGCTCATCGCGGGCATGTCCGACTATCCGGCAGCGATCACGCACAAAGACAACAACGTCGAAGATATGCTCTCCACGCCAATCGGCACGGGCCCATATCTGCCAGAAACAAACGAAGCCGGCGTCAAGGCCGTTCTCGTGCGCAATGCCGACCACGACTGGTGGGGATATGCGGCTGGCAAAGGCGCCTATATGGACAAGATCACATATGTTGACCTTGGCACAGACCCATCCGCGATTGCAGCGGCTGCGGCCTCTGACGAAATCGACATGCTCTATGAAACAACGGGCGACTTCATCGAAGTTCTCGACAGCTTGGGCTGGGATCGTTCGGAAGTTGCATCCGGTGCGACTGTTGCCGTGCGTCCAAACCAGATTGCCGAAGTCGACGGCATCAAGCCATACGGCGACAAGCGCGTCCGTCAGGCAATTGCAATGGCCGTTGATAACGCCGTTTGCCTTGAGCTTGGTGTGGCTGGACTTGGTCAACCTGCGCGCAACCAGCACGTCGGCCCGATGCACCCTGAGTGGGCTGACGTTCCATCGCTTGGCTTCGATCCAGCCAAAGCCATGGCATTGATGACCGAAGCAGGCATGCAGGACTATGAGTTCGAACTGATCTCTGTGGACGATGACTGGCTCAAGAACACCAACGACGTGGTCGCCGCACAAATGCGCGACGCAGGCTTCAACGTGAAGCGTACAGTGATCCCAGGTTCGACCTTCTGGAACGACTGGACGAAGTATCCGTTCTCCTCGACCAACTGGAACCACCGCCCTCTTGGCACGCAAGTGCTGGCGCTGGCGTATAAGTCGGGCGAAGCATGGAACGAAACCGGTTTCGCAAACGCAGAGTTCGATGCGCTTCTGGTTCAGGCAAACAGCCTTGCTGATGCAGACACACGCCGTGAAGTGATGGCGAAACTGCAGGCGATCATGACCGAAGAAGGCGTTGTGGTTCAGCCATACTGGCGCTCCATCTTCCGTCACGCCAAGCCGGGTCTGGTTGGCTGGGATATGCACATCGCATACCTGCCACAGATCTATAAGATCGGTTTCGCAGCTTAAAAATCAGGCCGCCCTTCTCACGAGGGGCGGCCTTTTCGACCGATAAAAAGAACGCGCAACACGCGCGTCATTACCTGACATACAGGGGTCTACATGGGACTGTTCATTTTGCGACGCCTTGGGGTTATGATCCTCACGGCCATATGCCTGACATTTGTTGTCTTCTGGCTGACAAACCTCACACCAAACCTTGAAAAACTCGCCAAAACGCAAGGCAACGCGCGCATGTCGGACGAGGCGGTTGTCACTTTCCTTGAGAACCGCGGCTATTCACAACCACTGCCAATCAAATACGGCCAGTGGATCGGGCTTTTGCCCGGGTATGTGATCGAAGGCACGGATGGTGAACTGCGTGGTCGCTGCGCGGAACCTGGCATGAACCCGACCGACGCGCCGAAGTTCTGCGGGGTGCTGCAGGGCGAATGGGGCTTCTCGACCCGCTTCAAAGAAGACGTGAGCCAGATCATATCAACCCGCCTTGGTCACACGGCCAAGCTTATGGGGCTTGTCATGCTCGTTATGGTGCCGGGTGCGCTGATCATCGGGGTGCTGGCTGGCATGCGCGAGGGCTCGCGGACAGACCGGACCTTGTCGACTTTCTCGATCATCTCAACTGCGACCCCTGAATATGTTTCGGGTGTCGTTCTGATCGCGCTGTTCGGCACGGCCACCTTCGGGATGCAAATCTTTAAAGGCAACGCCAACTCTGCGATGGATAACGCGACCTTTGAGAACTTTACCCTGCCGGTCCTGACTATCGCACTTTACGGCATGGGCTATATCGCGCGGATGACCCGCGCCTCCATGACCGAAGTCATGACGGCGCAATATATCCGCACGGCGCGGCTGAAAGGCGTGGCCTTTCGGACGATCGTGTTGAAACACGCGTTGCGTAACGCACTGATCGCGCCATTCACCGTAATTATGCTGCAATTCCCATGGCTGCTGAACGGGGTCGTGATCGTCGAAAGCTTGTTTAGTTACAAAGGCTTCGGCTGGACCCTTGTCGAGGCCGCCTCCACCAATGACATCGAACTGTTGCTTGGCGTTTCGGTGGTCTCGGTCATCGTGGTGCTCTCGACACAGCTGATCTCCGATATCGGCTACGTCTTCTTGAACCCACGCATTCGCATCTCTTAAAGGAATATTGCACATGGAACCGCTGAGCTGGACCGGCGCAATTGGCGCCTTTTTGAACCCAATCCTTTTGATCAGCATCGCATGCCTCGCGTTGTCGCTGATCATCCAATTCGTCATGTCATTCTTTGTCGCCGAACTGACATTGCAATCAAACGCGGACGGCACACTTGCGCAACGCGGAGGCATTCACTCGGGCATCGAGCGCGTGACCAAAGTCGCTTTCATGATGGTGCTGCTGGCGGCCATATTCTATCTGCTGCTTGGCGTGCTGATGCCCTATGGCAAAGCGGGCATTATCGGGGCCATATCCAAGCGGCTCTTGCCCGTCTGGATCGGGTTAATCCTGACCTTCGCGCTCTCGATCAAATTCAAGCGCAAGCTTGGCCTCTACGGCAAACTTTTCGATAGCACCGTCGGGATGATCGGATTTGGCCTTGTTATGTTCTGGGTCTTTATCGCATTCTTTGCCGGCGGCTTTGATATGCTGATCACCCATGATCCGCTGGCCCAGATCTCGGGCCTCAAGAACAAAGTGCCCGGTGTTGTTTTGCCTGAAGGGACGGCTGGCGATTGGCCGCATTACCTGCTTGGGGGTGACAACCTCGCGCGTGACATCTTCAGCCGCGTGATCAAAGGCTCTGTGATCGTCATCGCCATCGCGCCCTTGGCCACGCTATTCGCCTTTATGGTCGGGATCACACTGGGGCTGCCTGCGGGTTATTTTGGCGGCAAGCTCGACACAGTTCTGTCCTTCCTTGCGAACCTCATCCTCGCCTTCCCCGTGATCTTGCTTTTCTATCTGCTCGTCACACCGGAAATCGTGGCGACAGGGATCCCGTCCTTCATGGCCGCTTTCCTGTTCATCTTTCCGATCGTGTTTTTTGCGGTCTTGCTGAACTCACGCTATTACACACAACCGTCCAAGCGGACGCCCATGCTGATCGTTGTGCTTGGCGTTTTGGGCTGGCTCTATCTGTCGCTGATCTCGCAGGCTGGGACCGCGTTCAACTTCATGCCCGCAGCGCTCGACGGGTTTGACATCAATCACGGTATCCTTGTGGTGTTCGTCTCGGTGGTCTTCGTGAACTCGCCCACGGTTTTCCGTATTGTGCGCGGCTTGGTGCTTGATCTGCACACCCGCGACTATGTGGCCGCAGCCCAAACCCGTGGCGAAGGCTCATGGTACATCATGCTGTGGGAAATCCTGCCCAATGCGCGCGGGCCGCTGATCGTGGATTTCTGTCTGCGCATTGGCTACACCACGATCCTTTTGGGCACATTGGGCTTCTTTGGCCTTGGCCTGCCACCAGAAAGCCCTGACTGGGGATCGACCATCAACGAGGGACGCAAGCTTCTCCTGATCGTCGCCCACCCTGCTCTACCACCTGCGATCGCACTTCTGTCGCTCGTACTGGGCCTAAACCTGCTGGCCGACGGCCTGCGTGAGGAAAGCTTGAAGGATTGATGATGACATATCCGACACCATTCAGTGCATGCTTGGGGCACGCGCAGTGCACGCAAATCACACCCCTTTCGGGAGGATTCTTCTGATGGAAAAGAAACCCTATGACGGACCGATCCTTGAGATCGACAAACTGTCCATTTCCTTCTTCACACGCCTGCGAGAAATCCCCGCCGTAATGGACTTTTCCGCCTCCATCATGCCGGGCGAGGCCCTTGGGATCGTTGGCGAATCGGGCTGCGGTAAATCCACCGTCGCACTTGGGGTCATGCAGGATCTGGGCGTGAACGGCCGCATTGTTGGCGGGTCGATCAAGTTCAAAGGCGAAGAGATGAACACTATGTCGCCAGAGCGCCTGCGCGATATCCGTGGCTCGGAAATTGCGATGATTTATCAAGAGCCTATGGCCTCTCTAAACCCGGCTATGCGGATTGCCGAACAGCTTATGGAAGTGCCAATGATCCACGAAGGCGTGTCGCGCGACGTGGCCTATCAGCGGGCCTTGGAGGTCGTCACCGACGTCAAACTCCCCGACCCTGCGCGTATTCTGAAATCCTACCCGCACCAGCTTTCTGGCGGTCAGCAACAACGGATCGTGATCGCAATGGCCTTGATGTCAAAGCCGTCTTTGCTGATCCTCGACGAGCCGACAACCGCGCTTGACGTGACCGTTGAGGCCGCCGTTGTGGAACTGGTCAAAGACTTGGGCAAGAAATACGGCACCTCAATGCTGTTCATCTCGCACAACCTTGGCCTCGTTTTGGAAACCTGTGACCGGATCTGCGTGATGTATTCGGGCGAAGCGGTGGAGCGTGGCTCCATTGAAGACGTCTTCGACGACATGCAACACCCCTATACACAAGCGCTGTTCCGCTCCATCCCGCTGCCGGGTGCCGATAAGAACGCGCGCCCACTGGTGGCCATTCCAGGTAACTTCCCACTCCCACACGAGCGGCCGGTGGGCTGTAACTTCGGGCCACGCTGCGATTATTTCCAAGAAGGCCGGTGCGACCAAGGCTACATCTCGATGGTGCAGGTCAAGGGCGGCGAGCGACACCAAACTCGCTGCCTGCGCAATACAGAAATCGACTGGAACGCTCCTATAACCCTCGGAGAAACTAAGGAAAAAGCGCCCATCGGCGAGGTCGTTCTCAAAATGGACAACCTCAAGAAATACTACGAAGTGGCGGCAAATGCGCTCTTTGGCGGTGGCGACAAAAAAGTGGTGAAAGCCAACGAGACGCTGTCCTTTGAGGCGCGCGAGTCCGAAACGCTGGCGATTGTGGGCGAATCCGGCTGCGGCAAATCCACATTTGCGAAGGTTCTCATGGGGTTAGAAACCGCGACCTCTGGGCAAATCTTGTTCGACGGGCGCGACATCGGCTCCACGGCCATTGCAGACCGTAACACCAAAACCGTGGCCGATATCCAGATGGTTTTCCAAAACCCCTTTGATACGCTCAACCCCTCCATGACGGTGGGTCGGCAAATTATGCGGGCCTTGGAGATCTTCAAAATCGGCAAAAACGATGCCGAGCGGCGGGACCGAATGCTGACGCTCCTTGATCTTGTCAAACTGCCGCGCGCCTTTGCCGACCGGATGCCGCGGCAACTGTCAGGCGGTCAAAAACAGCGCGTCGGGATCGCGCGGGCCTTTGCCGGTGACGCGCGGATCGTGGTGGCAGACGAGCCTGTCTCCGCGCTTGACGTGTCGGTGCAAGCCGCCGTGACCGATCTGCTGATGGAAATTCAGCGCGAACATAAAACGACGTTGCTGTTCATCAGCCACGATCTGTCAATCGTGCGGTACCTCTCGGATCGGGTCATGGTGATGTATCTGGGCCATGTGGTCGAAATCGGCTCGACCGATGCTGTTTTCTCGCCGCCCTACCACCCCTATACCGAAGCACTGCTCTCTGCGGTGCCAATTGCGGACACGAAGATCAAGAAAAAGCACGTCGTGCTCGAAGGCGATATCCCCTCGGCAATGAACCCGCCACCAGGCTGCCCGTTCCAGACGCGCTGCAACTGGAAGTCAAAAGTCGCACTAGGTCTGTGCGAAAAAGAAGTGCCCCCGATGCGCACCATGGCCGAAGGGCATCAAATCAAGTGCCACCTGCCAGATACAGAATTGGCCACGATGGAACCCGTCATCAAAATGGCTGCGGAATAAACAAAAGCGGCGCGTGTGATCCACGCGCCGTCTCATCTTCTTTTGGCCAAAACTACCTCCGCCGGAGGCCGCAGATTTTGCAAAAAAATCTGCTAACTGCCCCAGATCACCCGCACATAATTGCGTGTTTCCTGGTAAGGCGGGATACCGTTATACTTCTCAACCGCACCCGGACCGGCATTATAGGCCGCAAGCGCAAGGCGCCAATTGCCAAAAGTCTCATACTGACGGCGCAAATAGAGGGCCCCACCTTCAAGGTTCTGACGCGGGTCGCGCGGATTGACACCCAAAGCATGGGCTGTCTGCGGCAACAACTGTGCAAGCCCCATCGCCCCCTTGTGTGACTGCGCGTTCGGGTTCCAGCCGCTTTCTTGCTGGACCAGACGCAGGAAAAGATCCTCTGGCACATTGTGCTTGCGCGCAGCGGCGCGGGCCACATCCAAAAGCGGCCCCGTATAGCGGCCACCATAAGTAGGCGCAGTCCCCTCCGTGCTTGGCACGACAACACGCGGCGGCTGCAGGCGGACAGAGTTGCTATATTGGGTGGCAGAGCGACTATCCAGAACGCTCAGCTGGTTTTGAAACAAGGCCGTGCGCGAGCGCGTCGACACGTTATCAGCCATGACGTGAACAGGAATCATAGAGGCAACAACACTTGCGAGAATAACAACACGTCTCATATGCTCAGGATCCCAGATGACAATCTTCACGGCACAATAGCCTATTGAACAAAAACTGCTAGCCCTTGGCGCAAGTCAAAGAACTGTTAACCTTGTCGTCGCAATCTGTCACAACGATCCAAAGAACAGAATCGTGAAGGGAATTACCATGGCCGGAAGTGTCAACAAAGTCATCTTGATCGGCAATCTGGGACGCGACCCAGAAGTGCGGACATTCGGAAACGGCGGCAAGGTGTGCAACTTGCGCATCGCGACCTCCGAGACATGGAAAGACAAAAATACAGGCGAGCGCCGCGAAAAAACCGAATGGCACTCGGTTGCCATTTTCAACGACGGGCTTGTACGGATCGCCGAGCAATACCTGCGCAAAGGCTCCAAAGTCTATATCGAGGGCGCGCTGCAAACACGCAAATACCAGGCGCCAGACGGGACCGACCGCTACAGCACGGAAGTTGTCTTGCAAGGCTTTGGCGGCACACTCACCATGCTCGACGGTCGTGGTGAAGGCGGCAGTCAAGGTGGCGGCTATGACGGTGGTCAAGGCGGTGGCGGCAGCTACGGCGGCGGCGATCAGGGTGGCTACGGTGGCGGCAACCAAGATGGCGGTTACGGCGGCGGCAATTCTGGTGGCTCTGCCGGTGGCGGCCGCTCCGATATGGACGACGAAATTCCGTTCTAAAACACCTGCGTAGGATGGGTTTTAACCCATCCTACCTTTCCGCGAGCGCGTCCTTGAGGACGCCAAGCACCTTGTCTCGCGGCACATCTGACGTGATAAACGCATCGCCGATTTCACGCGCCAGAATAAACCGCAGCTTGCCTGCAACGACTTTCTTATCTTGGCCCATCAATCCCAAGAGCGTTTCGGCATCTGGCAGATCACCCTCGATATCGCGCAAATCGGTTTTCATCCCCATATTACGAATATGCGCGCGCACGCGGCTTGGGCTTTCCTGACTGCAAAGCCCAAGCCGCGCGGAAAGTTCAAACGCCATCACACAGCCGATCGCCACGCCTTCGCCGTGAAGCAAGCGGTCCGAATACCCTGTCGCCGCCTCAAGTGCATGACAAAATGTATGGCCCAAATTGAGCAAAGCGCGGTCACCCTGTTCGGTTTCATCGCGCTGGACGATCTCGGCCTTCATCTGCACGGCACGCGTCACCGCCTGCACACGGGCCGCCATATCGCCCGCCGCCAGCGCGGGCCCCATTGTCTCAAGCCATGCGAAATAATCAGAATCACCCAAAAGCCCGTATTTCAAGACCTCGCCGTAGCCCGCCAAAAAATCGCGCGGCGCCAAGGTGCCCAGCAAGGCCGTATCGGCCAACACCAAAGACGGCTGGTGAAACGCTCCGATCAGGTTTTTGCCGTGGGGGGCGTTGATCCCTGTTTTGCCGCCGACAGAGCTGTCAACTTGGGCCAAAAGGGTTGTGGGAATTTGCACGAAGCGGACTCCGCGGCGCAGAATGGCTGCAGCAAACCCGACCAAGTCGCCAATCACACCGCCGCCAAAGGCGATGACAACATCGCCGCGCTCTACCTTTTGATCGAGCAACCATTCGCAGGTGCGCTGCAATTGCGGCCAGCTTTTGGTGCTTTCGCCAGCAGGCAATGCCAGCGCGTCCGACGTCAGCCCAGCGGCGGTCAACCCGTCCTGCAAGGCCTTCAAATGCAACCCCGCAACCGTCTCATCGGTCACAATCGCCACATGTTTGCGCCCCCCCAAAGGCGCGATATACGCCCCTGAATCCCCCAACAGATCAGGTCCGATGTGAATGTCGTATTCACGACCCGGCAGGTTCACATGCACGGTTGAAGCGGGGGATGTCATGGCGCGATCTCCAAAATATCAGGGTTCTGCGCGAGGATTTCGATCACGCTGGCGGTTGTTTCGTCGATGCTGGCTGTCGGCAATATCGGGATATGAATCCCTGCAAGCTGGTAAATCGGTGTGCGGACATGCATTAAATCGGTGAGAGTTTGCAGCGGGTCAGCCGTGCGCAACAAGGGCCGCGTGTTCTTATGGCGCACGCGCTCCCACAAAGTGCCCAGATCGGCATTCAGCCAGACCGCCACGCCCTTTTTAGCGATAGCGTCCCGATTGCGCTCTGCCAGAAAGGCGCCGCCCCCCGTCGAGAGGATCGCAGGCGGTCCAGACAGCAACCGGTCAATCACTTCGGCCTCGCGATCCCGAAAGAACGGCTCGCCGTCACGCTCGAAAATCTCCGCGATCGACAAGGCTGCGGCCTCTTCAATCGCCGCGTCACTGTCCAGAAACGGCACACCACAAGCCGCCGCAAGTGCGCGTCCGATGGCCGTCTTCCCAGAGCCCATCATTCCCACCAAAACCACGGTGCGATGCAATTTCAGCTTCGGATCGGCGGTCAACATGTGCATTTGGCCCTTAGCGTACAGTCGGTTAATCGGCTCTCTGCCGCTTAATTGAAAATTGTTCAACTGAATGGCGTGATATTGCACAAAAGGCCATATATAAACAATGCAAGTCACGGCGTTCAGACCGTGCAACAGGCAAAAACTGGGGCAATACCATCATGTTATGGCGACTTATCAAATTTCTTCTTGTCCTCATTATCTTAGCGGGCATCACACTTGTGGCTTATGCCTATGTGGGGCCGCTGTTTTTCCCTGCCGATTTTGCGGCGCCAAGCGCGCCTGTGACCGCGCCGATCACCTTGGACACCAACTAAATGCAGCGATTGGGTGCGTCCTTTTTGGCCTGTGTATTCGCGATGCCGCTCATGGCTCAGGATCTAAGCCCGATGTCGGCGATTGATTGGCTGTCAAAAAGTGTCGAGACCCCCATCGCGCAACCCGACGCGCGGCCCAATGCAATCAACGAACCGCCCGCCTCGACCACCGCAGACGTCCCGCAAATCAGCGTCATGTCGCTCGATGGGCAGTCGCCCGACCCCGTCGGTCTTTTGTCCAGCGATGTCACGGGCTTGCCCCGCGACCTTTGGGCCAAAAGCGAGACCGCCCGGCTTGTGGATTTGATGCAAAAGGAGCGCATCGATTCGCTGCCTGCCGTGCACGATCTGATGATGATCCTGCTACTGGCAGAAGCCGCCCCACCCGCCGGCGCAGGCTCTGACGGGGCCTTGTTTTTGGCGCGCGTTGATAAGTTGCTCGACATAGGCGCGCTTGATCCCGCGCTCGAACTGCTCGCGCAGGCCAATACACAATCGCCCGACATCTTTCGCCGCTGGTTTGATGTGTCGTTGCTGACGGGGCAAGAGAATGCCGCCTGTGACGCTATGAAAAACACCCCCAGCGTCGCGCCTACCTATGCGGCGCGTATTTTCTGCACAGCGCGCAGCGGGGATTGGTCTGCTGCCGCACTGACGCTCAACACACACCGCGTGCTGGGAGATATCACCCAAGAAGAAGAAGCGCTCTTGTCCCGCTTCCTTGATCCCGAACTCTATGAGAACGAGCCTGATCTGGCACCACCGACACGCTTAAGCCCACTTGTCTTCCGTATGCGCGAGGCCATCGGCCAAGGCCTGCCCACGGCGCGGTTGCCCAATGCCTTTGCCCATTCCGATTTGCGCAATACAACCGGATGGAAAGGCCAGCTTGAGGCGGCTGAGCGTCTGGCGCGCAGTGGTGCGGTTTCTGAAAATATACTGCAAGGCCAGTATCTTGCGCGCGCACCTGCGGCCTCTGGCGGCGTGTGGGATCGGGCCAGCGCCGTGCAAAAGCTCGATGCGGCACTCGTATCACGCGACTCTGAAGCCGTCGAACGCCTGCTGCCCGCGACGTGGGACGCTATGAAGGCTGCAAAACTGGAGGTGCCATTTGCGCGCCTTTATGGCCCTGCCCTTTCCATGCAACCGCTCCGAGGCGAGGCCGCTGACATTGCTTACCGCGTTGTGTTGTTGTCCCCCGATTATGAAGCGGTCGCCCAAACTCACGACACCCAAGACTTCCTGACCCTCTTGGCCCAAGGCGTGCCTGCGGGCGCAGATGATCCAAAGTCGCAAGCCATCCAGGCCGCATTTGATGGCGCAGAACCATCCGCCGAGCTGGAGGCGATGGCCCGCAACGGCAAACTTGGCGAAGCGCTTTTGGCGAGTATAGCGGCCTTCAACGAGGGTTTTGCGGGCGACATGATGGCGCTGACAGAAGTTATCGCCTTCTGGCGATTTGTCGGGCTGGAAGATATCGCACGCCGCGCATCACTCCAGTTGCTGATCTTGGACCGCGAGACATGACATCGGCCAAACAGCCCATGGCCCATTGGGTTTCTGCCTTTATCGAGGCGCAGGCTGCCGAATTGGACGCGGCCACAAATACCCAGTTGGCATATGCGCGCGACTTGACCGACTTTGCCGATTGGCTTGCACCCAAATCAGGCCATTTTATCACCGCGACACAAGACGAGGTCGAGGGGTATTTGGTCGAATGCGAGGCGCAAGGGCTGGCGAAATCAACCCGCGCGCGCAGGCTTTCGGCTATCAAGCAACTGTATCGCTTTGCTTTTGAAGAAGGCTGGCGCAATGACAACCCTGCAATCCGCATCAAAGGGCCCGGCAAATCCAAGGCCTTGCCCAAGACCCTGACAGTCGTCGAAATTGAACAGCTTTTGGCCGCCGCCCACAGCAGCAAAGACGGTCTGCGCAATGGCTGCTTGATGGAATTGCTTTATGCCACAGGTATGCGCGTCACGGAATTGGTTAGCCTGCCTGTGAGCGCCGCGCGGGGTCATCCGGCAATGCTTCTGGTGCAGGGCAAGGGCGGCAAGGAACGGATGGTGCCGCTGTCGCGGCCTGCCCGCGACGCGATGGCCGCTTGGTTGAAACTACGCGAAACTGCCCAAGAAGCAGCCCTAAAGACCGGAGCCGCGCCATCCAAATTCCTGTTTCCCTCGCGCGGCAAGGCAGGGCATTTGACCCGCCACCGCTTCTTTGGACTGATCAAGGAATTTGCCGTGGCGGGCGGCGTATCTCCTGCCAAAGTGACCCCGCATACGATCCGGCACGCTTTCGCCACGCATCTGCTTGCGGGCGGCGCTGATTTGCGCGCCATTCAGACAATGTTGGGCCACGCCGATGTCGCAACGACCGAGATTTACACCCATGTGCTTGATGAGCGGCTGACCGTGCTGGTCATGGATCACCACCCGCTGTCGCACAAATCAACAGGCTCGACCTCTTAAGCGCTGTCGACGACTTGAACGCAGGGCAGCAAACCCCCATAACACACTTACACAACATGAAAGTGAACGATGGAAACGTCTCTCTTCGACGGAGCATTCTGGATGACGGCTGGCGCTATTATGGTGCTACTGGTGCTCTCTGCATTTTTCTCAGGCTCGGAAACCGCCCTCACAGCGGCATCGCGCGGAAAACTGCGCACGGCGGCTGATAAGGGCAATCGTGGTGCCGAAAAAGCGCTGCGCATCACCGAGGATAACGAGCGTCTGATCGGCTCTGTTTTATTGGGCAATAACGTCGTCAATATTCTTGCGACTTCGCTTGCGACCGCACTTTTGACCAAGCTATTCGGGCAAAACGGCGTCGCCTTTGCAACCCTGATCATGACCTTGCTTGTGCTGATCTTTGCAGAGGTCTTGCCAAAGACTTATGCGATCACCAACCCTGAAAAAGTGGCCTCGAGCGTCGCAAGCCCCATCGCGATGATCGTGCTCGTCTTTTCGCCCATAGTGGGGGCCGTGCGGGTCTTGGTGCGCGGTGTTTTGTTCCTGTTCGGCGTGCGCACCGATCCCGACAGCCAGATCCTGGCCGTTCATGAAGAAATCGCAGGCGCCTTACACCTTGGACACTCCGAAGGCATTGTTGAAAAAGAGGACCGAGACCGGATTTTGGGCGCGCTTGATCTGAACGAGCGTATGGTTGAGGAAATCATGCTTCACCGTTCCAGCATTGAGGTCATCGACATCAATCAGCCCATTCAAGACATTCTTGCACAATGCCTCCAAAGCAACTTTACCCGCCTGCCGCTTTACCGCGATGACCCCGAGAACATTGTCGGCGTTGTGCATGCCAAAGACTTGCTGCGGGCTTTGCATAAATTGATGGACCACGGGACCATTGATCCGAAATCATACGCAGATTTCGATATTCTGACGGTTGCGATGCAGCCCTACTTCATTCCCGAAACAACCACTTTGGGCGACCAGATGCGCGAGTTTTTGCACCGTAAGACGCATTTTGCACTCGTTGTGGATGAATACGGCAGTCTGGAAGGGCTGATCACGCTTGAGGATATTCTTGAGGAAATCGTCGGCGAAATTGCCGATGAGTTTGACCTCGACGAAACCGCGCAATTTGAAGAAACCTCCGACGGTGCGTTTCTTGTTGAAGGTGGCATGACGATCCGCGACTTGAACCGCGCGCATGACTGGAACTTGCCTGATGACGAGGCCAACACCATCGCGGGTCTGGTGATCCACGAGGCGCAGATGATCCCCGTGGAAGGTCAGGTCTTTAGCTTCCACGGGTTCCGTTTTGAGGTGGTCGAGAAGGATGAAAATCGCATCGCCTCTCTAAAAATCCACCCTCTCTGATTTAACGCCCCTTAAAATGCCCGCCCAAGATGCCGCGCACGATGCGGCGTCCGGTGGTGCGTTTGAGCTTTTTGATCACCACATTGGCCAAGGCCCCGCCAAAGCCCTTATCGGTTTCTTTGGTACGACTGCGGTTGCCGGGTTTTGCACCGCCATCATAGCGGCGCGCTTGGCGGAATTCGCGCTCTTCTGCGTCCAATGCGTCCTCGCGGGATTGAGCCGCTTCGGCCTCTTTCGCGGCCATTTCGGCACGTTTTGCCAGCATCTAGGATGCACTCTCGCGGTCAAGAGTGACGTCATATTTACCCGCCATATCAGAGCCCGCCATGATCGCGTCACGGGTGATCTTCTCGATCGGCCCAAGCTGCGAGGCAGGTGGCCGGATCAATGTGCGTTCAACGACTTGCGGAATGCCTTTCTTATCTAAGAAAGATGTGACAGCCTCGCCCGTGCCAACCTGCTGGATCGCTTCGGCAGTATCAAACGCGGGGTTGTCGCGATAGGTTTCCGCAGCGGTTTTCAAATCCTTGCGGTCTTTGGCCGTAAAAGCCCGCAGGGCGTGTTGCACGCGGTTGCCAAGCTGCCCCAAGACATCATCTGGGATATCGGCGGGGTTTTGCGTGACAAAATAGACGCCGACCCCTTTGGACCGGATCAAGCGGGCCACTTGCTCGACCTTATCAACCAAGGCTTTGGGCGCGCCGTCAAACAAGAGGTGCGCTTCGTCAAAGAAGAACACCAGCTTGGGTTTGTCAGGGTTGCCGACTTCGGGCAGTTCCTCGAACAGTTCCGACAAAAGCCACAGCAGGAAGGTCGCATAAAGCCGCGGGCTGCCCATCAATTGGTCGGCGGCCAGAATGTTGATCTCGCCTTTGCCATCGGGGCGCACGCGCATCAAATCGGCCAACTCCAGTGCAGGTTCGCCAAACAGCGCGGCACCGCCTTGATTTTCCAACACCAAAAGCTGGCGCTGGATCGCGCCGACTGACGAGGCCGCAACGTTGCCATAGCGCAACGACAGGTCGGCCGCATTTTGACCAACCCAAACAAGCAGCGCTTGCAGGTCTTTGAGATCGAGCAGCGGGAGCCCCTCTTCATCGGCCACGCGGAACGCGACGTTTAGAACGCCCTCTTGCACATCGGTAAGCTCCATGAGGCGTGACAGCAAAAGCGGCCCCATTTCAGCCACTGTCGCGCGGATCGGATGCCCCTGCTGGCCAAACAAATCCCAAAATGTGACAGGAAAGCTGTCATATTGCAGATCGAGCCCGATGATTTCGGCCCGCGACATAAAGGCGTCGTGCAGCTTGAACGTCTCTGACCCCGCAACTGCGAGTCCTGACAGATCACCCTTGATGTCGGACAAAAACACCGGAACACCCGCGTTAGAAAAGCCTTCGGCCATGATCTGCAAAGTGACGGTTTTACCTGTGCCCGTGGCTCCAGCGACAAGCCCGTGACGGTTCGATTTGTCCAACAATAGCACCTGTGCCACGCCATAATCCGCACCACCGCCACCAATAAAGATATCATCTGCCATTTTCGGCCCTTTTTTTTACGAAAACTCTTTGGAACAAAATACATTTTTATACCGCTGCTACTCCAAAATCCGAAAGTTCTCGTGGGTTATGACGCGGAAGTTGTCTGACACCTTTTCGCGGAATTTCGTCCATTCATGCGGGATGGTTTCGCGCATGAATGC
>JAQXBV010000122.1 GCA_029252195.1 Yoonia sp. | reverse complement strand
AGCATAGCCGTCGGGCTCCAGCCCGCCCAAGTCCCGTCCTGCATGACGCGCAACCCTTCGGGAATGCGCCGCGTCACAGCCAACATCAGCGCCAGCGCCATATCAGCCGTATCATCTGTGGTGACGCCTGGCGTGTTCGACACCTGAATCCCGCGCTGACGGGCGGTAGCCACATCGATATTATCCACACCAGCCCCGTATTGCGCGATCAGCCGGAGCTTTTCGCCCGCCCCCGCAAGCAAAGCCGCATCAATCTGGTCGGTGATCGTCGACACCAGCACATCGGCGGTTTTCATCGCTTCGGCCAAGGCCTCACGGCTCATCGGAGTATCGTCATCCCGCAGCGTCACATCGAACAACTCGCACAACCGTGTCTCCACGACATCGGGCAACCGTCGCGTCACAACAACACTCAAGCGTTTACCTGGCATGATCCGCACTCCCTTGCTTCCCAAATCACTCACGTAGTGTCAGGTTGCAAGATACGGAGGCAAGGCACAAGAACCTAAGCCCCGATTGAGTAGTGATAAAAGGCAATCAGGCAATGTTTTCATGGGCAAAGATCATTTGTGCAGCGGTCCTGTTCGCTTCCCCCGCTTTGGCGCAAGAGGCAAGCCCTGACACAGCGGCCGCCTCTGCCACTTCGATCGGCCCTGAAACCAATCTGCCTTTGCCGCGCTTTGTCTCTTTGAAGGCTTCGGACGCCAATGTGCGGCGCGGCCCGTCGCTGACCCATCGGATCGATTGGGTGTTTCAGCGGCGTGACATGCCGCTGCAAGTGGTCGCGGAATACGGCCACTGGCGGCGTGTGATCGACCGCGACGGGCAAGGCGGCTGGGTGCATTACACCATGCTGTCGGGCGCGCGGACGGTGATCGTCGACCAGAATATGCTGCCCTTGCGCAGCCGTGCGGATGCAGGTGCGCCCGAAAATGCTGTTCTCGAACAGGGCGTGATCGGCACAATAGAAGAATGCGCCCTTGAGTGGTGCAAACTGAGGGCCGGCGGCTACAAGGGCTGGGCCACGAAAGACGCGCTTTGGGGCGTCGGCAAAGACGAGATTCTCGAGTAGGGGTTTTCGCCGCCGCCGTAGCCCGCTAAACCAGCGGCATGGACGTGAAATCAGAAACCAAGCTTAATCTCTCCGCAGGGCTTTTGTCAGTGACAGTGGCCCTCGTCTTGGTGATTGCCAAGCTCTGGGCCTTTGGCGAAACAGGCTCGCTCTCGATCGCCGCGACCTTGGCCGATAGCGCGATGGATTTGATGATGTCGCTGGGCGGACTTGTGGCCATTGCATACGCCGCCAAACCTGCGGACGACGACCACAACTTCGGGCATACATCCGCTGAAGACCTTGCCGCACTTGGGCAATCCATCTTTATTCTGATCTCGGCCACGGTGATCGCAGTCGCGGCTATCCTGCGCCTGCTGGACGACGCAGTGGCGCTGCCCGAACGCGAAGCCAGCGGCATGGCGGTGCTCGTGTTTTCCATCACCGTCACGGTCGGATTGGTCGCGTGGCAAAGACGCGTGGCCAAGCAAACAGGCAACCGCGTCGTGGCGGCCGATAGCCTGCACTATCTTGGCGACCTGATCCCCAATGTCGGCGCACTGCTCGCCCTTTGGGCCTCTGCGAAATACGGGATCGGGCAGATCGACAGTATCGTGGCCCTCGCCGCCGCTGCCCTGCTCGCGTTTGGGGCGCTGCGCATTGGCAAAGCCGCCTTTGACGCGCTGATGGACAGACAAGCCGACACGGGCATGATCGCAGGCATCGCGGAGATCACACGGAGTTTTGAGGGCGTGCACGGGTTTCACGACCTGAAAACACGCGTCGCTGGCAGCCGCGTCTTCGTGAATATGCATATTGAACTGGACGGCGATCAAACGCTTGAAGAGGCCCATACAATTGGTGCAGCCTTGCGCCGCGCCATCACTAACGCCTATCCCCGCGCTGACGTGCTCATCCACAAAGACCCTGTCGGCGTCGAAAAGCATCCCAACGACGACAGGTAGCCACGGCGCTATTTTTACCCAGCCGCCGCCAATCCGCGCCCTTTCAAAAGCGCCGCGACACCGGGCAACCGACCACGGAACTTGACGTAAAGCTCCGCCGCATCGACCGACCCGCCGGAGGATAAAATCGTCTCTTCCAGCCGCTTGGCCAAATCTGCATCAAACGGGTTGCCGATCTCGTCAAAGGCCGCAAATGCATCCGCATCCATCACCTCTGACCACATGTAGCTGTAGTAGCCGCAAGAATATCCGTCGCCCGCAAAAACATGGGCGAAATGCGGGGTCGCGTGGCGCATCCGAATAGCGGCGGGCATCCCGATGTCTTCAAGGATTTCGGCCTGCTTCTGCATCGGGTCCGCCGGTGGTGGCCCCTCGTGAAAGCCCAGATCAACCAGTGCAGAGGCCACATATTCCACCGTCGTAAAGCCCATATCATAGGTCGCGGCACCCAACATGCGGGTGAGCAAATCTGCGGGCATCGGTTCGCCGGTTTGCGCATGGGTCGCAAATTCCGCCAGCACCTCGGGCACCTCAAGCCAATGCTCGTAAAGCTGGCTTGGCAGTTCCACAAAATCGCGGGCCACAGAGGTGCCGCTGATACTTTCGTAAGTCACATCCGAGAGCATCTGGTGGAGCGCATGGCCAAACTCGTGAAACAACGTGCGCGCATCATCGTAAGACAAAAGCGCCGGCTGCCCCGTCTCGGGCTTGGCAAAGTTGCAGACATTAATGACATGGGGGCGAATGTCGCCCGCAAGTTTCTGCTGGGACCGCATTGCCGAACACCACGCCCCGGACCGCTTTGACCCTCTGGCGAAATAATCCCCAATGAAAACAGCGATATGAGCGCCGTCACGCGTCACATTCCAGACGCGCACATCGGGATGATATGTCGGCGCGTCGATCTGCTCGAAGCTCAACCCGAATAGACGATTGGAACAGGCAAACGTCGCCTCAATCATCCGGTCCAGTTGCAGATAGGGCTTCAGCTCCGCCTCATCCAGATCATGCAATTGCTTGCGGCGTTTCTCGGAATAATACCGCCAGTCCCAAGCCTCCAGCGGACCGTCCCAGCCATCCGCATGAAGCATCCGCTCCAGCACTTTGGCATCAGCCCCGGCACTTGCCTTCGCGGGCTCCCAGACCTGCATAAGCAACGCGCGGACAGCCGCAGGATTACCTGCCATTTCGGTCTCAAGCTTGTAATCGGCAAAGGTGTCATAGCCGAGCAAATTGGCCCGCTCTGCGCGCAGCTTCAAGGTTTCGGCCGCAATCGCGCGGTTATCCGTCTTGCCGCCATTTGCCCCGCGTGCAACCCAGGCCTCATAGGCTTTCTGGCGCAAATCGCGCCGCCCGGAGAATTGCAAAAACGGCACAATCAGGGACCGCGACAGTGTCACAACAGGGCCGCCCGCGTCCTTTTCGCGGCCCGCAGACCACGCCGTGGCTACGACAAAATCAGGCAAGCCCGCCAGCCCGTCCTGATCGAGAGCCATGTACCAGTCCCGCTCGTCAGCCAGCAAGTTTTGCGTAAAATCCGTTCCCAAAACCGAAAGCCGCGATTTCACATCGCGCAACCGGTCCGCCTGCGCGCCCTGCAACTGTGCGCCAGAGCGCACAAAGCCGCGCCGCGTCAGCATCAGCACCCGCGTCTGCTCGTCAGTCAACTCAAGCGTATCCCTTTGATCCCAAAGCGATTCCACCCGCTCAAACAGCGCCGCATTGGCCGTGACCCACGACCCGTAAGCGCTTAGCTTTGGCGCAAATTCCCGCTGCAAAGCCTCGCGTGCAGGATTACTATCGGCCCCCGCGACAGTATAGAACGTGCCCAAAACGCGGCTTAAAAGCGCGTCCGCCAACTCCAGTTTTTCAATCGTATTGGCAAAGGTCGGCGGCTGGTCCGTCTGCGTGATTGCCGTGATATTGGCCTTGGCGGCCTCTAACGCGGCCTCAAGTGCGGGCGTGAAATCATTGTCGGAAATCTGTGCGAAGGGCGGCAAATCAAACGGGGTGTCCCAGTCGGACAAAAGCGGATTGGTCATGGGAATGTCTCCTTTGGGCACAACCTATGTGCCCCACAGCCATTGCGCCAGCCCTGACCTAACGCTGCCGCATTCTGCGCTCGAAGCTGCGCAAGGCAATCGACAGGGTGATCGTCATCGTCAGATAGACCAGCGCCACGACATTATAGGTTTCAAAGTAGCGAAAATTGCCCGCCGCCGTCACTTTGCCAAGCTGCGTGATATCCGTCACACCCAGCACAGAGACCAGCGAGGAATCCTTGACCATCGCCACAAAGTCATTGCCCAAGGGCGGCAGGATCGTGCGCAAGGCCTGCGGGAAAACGATATGGCGAAAGCGTTGCCAGCCTGACAGGCCCAACGCCTCTGCGGCCTCGATCTGCCCCTTGTCGACCGATTGCAGCCCCGCGCGAAAGACCTCGGCCAGAAACGAGGCATAAGCCAGCGTCAGCGCGATAACCGCGCGCCACAACAGAGAGAAATCGCGGGTGCGGATGGGGTCGAAGCCCAGCAAACCGGTGATCCAGTTCCACAAAAGGACCAAGGCTGGTGCCACGACAAAGGCCACATACAAAAGCAACACAATGATCGGAATACCGCGCACAATCTCGATGTAAAACCGCGAGGCCTGTCGCAAAACCATCCAGCGCGACATGCCCGCCAGCGCAAGCAAAAGCCCCATCGCGCAGGCCAACACATAGGCCACGACGGTCACATAAATTGTTGTCCAGATCCCTTTGCGCAGGATCGACAAGACCCCCGCATAAGTATCGTCCGACAAGACCTGCCAGAACATCCACGCACCGATGGCCGCAACGGCCAAAAGCCACCACGGAAAGTCTTTGTCATTCGGAGAAGTTGGGATCACGGGCTAGCTTGGCCCCGCGACGCGCGCAGGGCCGTCCTTTTCGGCAAATTATTCGCCGACCTTGAAATCAAGGAACCACTTGGTGTTCAGCGCGTCAATCGTGCCATCGGCCCGCATATCCGCAATCGCCGCATTGATCGGCGCGACCAGATCAGAGCCCTTCGGGAAGATAAACCCGAAGTCCTCTGTGCCAAGCTTTTCGCCCACGATCTTGAGCGCGCCCTCGGAGGCCGCGACATAGCCGTTGCCAGCCGTCCCATCGGTCAGGACCAGATCAACATCGCCCGCGCGCAAGGCCTGAACCGTGGCGCCGAATGTCTCCATCAATTGAATACGCGGGTTCGCCTCGTCGCCGTCCAGCACGTCATAGACGCCCACATAAAACGGCGTTGTGCCCGGTTGGGCGGCCATCATCAGATCAGGGTTCGCCGCAAATGAGGCCGCATCGGCAAACCGCGCCTCACCGCCGCGCACCAGCATCACCATTTCCGACGTCATGTAGCTGTCAGAAAAGTCGACCACTTCCGTGCGGTCATCGCGGATCGTGATCCCTGTCATGCCTATGTCGAACTGCCCCTCAGATACCGCAGGGATCATCGCATCCCAGCTGATGTTTTCATAGGCCACGGTCGCATTGAGGCGGGTCGCGATCTCGGCCATCGCGTCATATTCCCAGCCGACCGCAGCGCCGTCTGCATCCACAAACTGCAATGGCGGATAGGCGTTTTCCGTCACGACGACAATTTCCTTGCCCTCAAGATTTGGCAGATGGCTATCGGCCTGCGCCAGTGTCCCCATCAGAGCGGCGGCGGTGAATGCAGTGATAAATTTCATAGTGTTTGGTCCCCGGATACTATGGTTTTGAGCAAGTCTATTGCGCGCCATTCAATGGAGTCCAGCGCAGACCGCGCAATCGTCACGCCGCTTGATTTTAATCAGCCGTGTTTGAGCATAAAGCGCATCATAAATCAGCAATCGCCCGCGAAGCCCCTCGCCCGCCTTCGTGATCTCCTTGACCGCCTCAAGCGCCATGATCGACCCGATCACACCAGGCAACGGGCCAATCACCCCTGACTCGGCACAATTGGGCACCAGTGCAGGGTCGGGCGCCTGCGGAAATACACAGGCATAGCAAGGAGCGCCGCGCGCTGGATCATAGAGGCTCACTTGTCCTTCCCATTGGGTCAAGGCACCCGCGATCAGTGGTTTGCCCAGCGCAGCGCACGCTTGGTTCACGACGTAGCGTGTCGCGAAATTATCCGTGCCATCAAGCACAAGGTCGTACTCCGCGATCAGGTCCGCCGCGATATCTTCGGTCAATTTGCGCCCATAAGGCCGCACCGTCACAAACGGGTTTTGCGCGGTCATGGCCTCGGTGGCCGACATGACCTTTGGCATCCCGATCCGCGCATCCGTGTGTATCACTTGGCGGTGCAGGTTCGTATTTTCGACGACATCATCGTCAATAACCCCGATCGTGCCAACACCCGCAGCAGCGAGATACTGGAGCGCAGGGGCACCTAACCCCCCGGCGCCAACGACCAAAACCTTCGCAGATTTCAGGGCCTTTTGGCCGCGCCCCCCCACTTCGCGCAGCATGATATGGCGGGCGTAGCGGTCAAGCTCGCTGTCGGTGAAACTGCCCGTCGCCACAACCGGAACCGCAGGTTCATTAGCGCGCGCACGGACCGCACGCAACAAGGCGCGGTAGCCGTAACCCACAGCCCCGAAACCGAGCAGAAGCCCCCAAAGCCGCACATCCCCCCCCGTTGCCTCGCGCAAAGGGTGCCCGTCGGGCAAAGCCAGCTGAAGCCCGATGACCGCCGCCAACAAAACCCCGATCATGATCCAGCGGGCGCGTTTGGGCGTGCCCATCGCCATGCCAATGCCCCACAAAACGGCGATCATCGCAAATACAGTCATCATTGTCCGGTTGACCCAAATCCGCCCGCACCGCGCGGGGTCTCATCAAGATCTTCCACGAGAACAAAATCGGCCGTGGTCACAGGAGCCACAACCATTTGCGCGATGCGCATGCCATGCACCACTTCAAACGGCGCCTCACCAAGATTGATCACGATCACGCCAACAGGGCCGCGATAATCGCTGTCAATCGTGCCGGGTGCATTCACCAGAGCGATCCCATGCTTCAACGCCAAACCTGACCGCGGCCTGATCTGGATCTCAAAGCCTTTGGCGACGGTAATATGCAACCCCGTCGGGATTAGATGGCGCGCACCTGGCTGCAAAACGACCGCCCCCCCGCCTTCAAGGTTCGCACAAATATCCGCGCCCGCGGCCCCCGCCGTCTCATAGCGCGGCAGTGGCAAACTCCGGTCCGCGCCCTCGGCCCACGCCAATTGCACAATCATGCCCCGCTCCTCATTTTCCATGTCCCCTTAAACTCCCGCCGGAGGCGCATCTCTCAGCCAATCGCATCGGCAATTTTCCGGGCCAAACGGGTTGCGACCTCTTGCTTGCCCATACGAGGCCAGCTTTCCGCGCCCGCATCCGAAATCAGCGTCACCACATTTTCCGCACCGCCCATGATCCCCGTTTCAGGCGAGACATCATTGGCCACGATCCAGTCACAGCCCTTGCGCAGCCGCTTCGCCGTCGCATGGGCGATCACGTCGTCGGTTTCTGCAGCAAAGCCCACCACCAAAGACGGGCGTCCCTGCGTCATTTGGGAAACCGTCGCGAGAATGTCGGGGTTCTCGGCAAATTCCAAGGTCGGCAACCCGTTCCCGTCCTTCTTGATCTTGGACGGACCCGCATTTGCGACCCGCCAATCGGCCACGGCGGCGGCGAAAACAGCGGCGTCGGCGACGGGTGCCGCTTGTACCGCCGCAAGCATTTGCGCCGCCGTTTGCACGCTGACCACACGAACACCGCTTGGCGGCGGCACATCGGCGGGCCCCGTCACAAATGTCACGTCTGCGCCCAGTGCTGCGAGCGCTTTTGCAATCGCCGTGCCTTGCGCCCCAGACGAGCGGTTCGCGATATATCGCACGGGATCTATCGGCTCGTGTGTCGGCCCCGATGTCACCAGAATATGTTTGCCCTTCAACGGGCCATCCGACAAGGCGGCATCAATTGCGCCCACAATCTCAAGCGGCTCGGCGAGCCTGCCATAGCCGTATTCACCGCAAGCCATATCGCCCTCGTTCGGCCCCACGACCAAAACGCCATCGGATATCAGTTGCGCCAGATTGCGCTGCGTGGCGGGATGCTCCCACATCCGCACATTCATTGACGGCGCAACCAGCACCCGCTTGTCAGTGGCCAAAAGCAGTGTCGAGGCCAGATCATTGGCCAGCCCGCCCGCCATCTTCGCCATCAGATCGGCGGTCGCAGGGGCCACTACGATCAGATCCGCAGAACGCGATAGTTCAATATGCCCCATCTCGGCTTCGGCGGTCAGGTCAAACAGATCTTGGTATAGCTTTTCGCCCGCCAGCGCAGACACGCTCAGCGGGGTCACAAACTGCGCGCCCGATCGCGTCAGAACAGGGGTCACTGTCGCGCCCGTCTCACGCAGCCGCCGAATCAAATCCAGCGCTTTAAACGCGGCGATCCCGCCACCAATAATCAGAAGAATGCGTTTGTCAGCCAACATGGTTTTGCCCCTTGGTATCACCGCCCGACACTAGGGCAGATGATACCAAAAAGACAATGTCATTTGTCACTGCAAGAAGGCCGCAACCTCGGGTCCGTTCGCTTCAAGGCTTTTGCGCATCTTGCCAAAAGCTGCCGCCTCAAGCTGGCGCACCCGCTCTTTGCTCAGCCCCAGCTCGCCGCCGAGGCTTTCGAGAGTGCGTGGCTCTTCACGCAGTTTGCGCTCGCGCACGATATATTGTTCGCGTTCATTGAGCGTTGAGAACGCATTGAGCAGCCAATGGCGCAGGGTCGCATTGTCGTGGCTATTGGTCACAACCTCTTCGGCCTGCGGACCATCGTCCTCAAGGGCGTCGATCCATGAGCGGCCTTCGTCCTCGACCGATTGGGTGGCGTCCAACGAGAAATCGGATCCAGACAGACGTCCGTCCATCATTTCCACGTCATGCACAGGCACACCCAGTTCGGCGGCGATTTGCGCATGAAGCACGTGGCCTTCCAGCACAATGCCCGCCGCTGTGGCCTCTCGTTCCAGACGCGCCTGCACGCGGCGCATGTTGAAAAACAGCGATTTTTGCGAGGATGTCGAGCCAGTGCGCACCATTGACCAGTTGCGCATCACATAATCTTGGATAGAGGCCTTGATCCACCAAACCGCATAAGTCGAAAAGCGCACGCCACGGTCGGGGTCAAATTTGTCGGCGGCTTTCATCAGACCGACAGAGGCCTCTTGAATGAGATCGTTCATCGGCGCGCCATAGCGGCGGAATTTACCCGCCATCGAAATCGCCAACCGCATATAGGCGGTGATCAGACGGTGCAGCGCTTGCTCGTCACGCTGGTCGCGCCAAGCATAGGCGAGTGCAAGCTCGGTCTCTGCGTCGAGCATCTCTGCGCGCATCGCGCCCCGTGTGAATCCTTGGTCAGTCGTTGCAATACCCATGACAGTCCCCTTTGGCTTGTTTAGCGGTTTTAACGTGCTATTTAGTTCTCTTACGCACCCCCCTTTGGACCGGATCAGAAATAGTTTGATGACACAGTTGCCTGCTCTCACTTTGGTCCTTGGCGGCGCGGCCAGCGGCAAATCGCGGTTTGCCGAACAGCTTTGCCAGCACTCTGGATTAACCAAGCTCTATGTCGCCACGGCGCAGGTCTATGACGATGAGATGGCCCAAAAAGTTGCCAAGCATTTGACCCAACGCGGTACAGGCTGGAAAACTGTCGAAGCGCCTGTCGATGTGGGCGCGGCGCTCGTGCAGGCGACCCCTACGGATGTTGTGTTACTCGATTGCGCCACGCTTTGGCTCACCAATGTCATTTTGGGCGAGTATGATCTTGAGGCAGAGATCACCCGTTTGATGGCGGCGCTCGCAAACTGTGCGGCCCCTGTCGTGGTTGTCTCCAACGAGGTTGGACAGGGGATCGTGCCAGACAACGCCCTTTCGCGCAGGTTCCGTAATGCGCAAGGTGGCTTGAACCAAACCATAGCCGCGCAAGCGAATTTGGTGGTGGCGGTTATGGCAGGCCTGCCTTTGACGCTCAAAGGCACGGTGCCGCAATGACCCGCCTTTGGTTGATCCGCCACGGGCCGACCCATGCCAAGGCGATGATCGGCTGGACGGACTTGCCTGCCGACCTGTCGGAAACTGCAAAAATTGACCGTTTGCGTGCGGCCCTTCCGCAAGCTCCTGTTGTGTCGTCAGACCTCATGCGGGCCGTGCAAACCGCCGACGCTTTAGGCCTGCAACCCCGCCTGCCCCATGACAGGCATTTGCGCGAAATCAATTTTGGCCAATGGGATGGCAAAACCTTCACACAGGCCGAGCAAACCGATCCGGAGCTGATCCGCGCCTATTGGGAAACGCCCGGCGACGTGGCCCCGCCAGAGGGCGAAAGCTGGAACGCGGTTCGCGCCAGGGCCGATCAGGCGATCGACAGCTATCTGGCGCAAGGGCATCAGGACCTGATTATCGTGGCGCATTTTGGCGTGATCCTTACACAAGTGCAGCGCGCCTTAGGGATCAGCGCCTATGATGCCTTTGCCCAGCGGATCGAAAACCTGTCACTGACAAAAATTTCCGTCAAAGGGTCCACATGGGCCGCCGAGATGATCAATCACGAACCGTGATTGCAGACAGCACGCATTGTCGTTCGCAACTGCGCCCATCTGCCGCTAGGTTTGCGATACAACGACCCAAACGCGAGCAATTACATGACCTATAAACTCTATCTCGGAAACCGGCTTTATTTTAGCTGGTCGATTGCGGCCTATCTGATGTTCAACCGGTTTGGCCTTGAGGATCAGGTCAAAACCACGATTTTCCGCCCAGAGAGCGAGGCCGCCTTGCGCCCGATGTTGGCCGATCTTGCGCCCGCACGCACCCTGCCTACGGCGATCACGCCTGAAGGCGCGCTGCTCAACGACAGCATGGCCATTGCCGAAGAGCTGGCCAGCCGCCATGCAGATATTCCGTTCTGGCCGCGTGATCCCTTGGCCCGTGGCACCGCGCGTGCTTTGGCAAACGAGATGCATTCATCTTTTGGCGGATTGCGCAGCCGCTGGCCCGTCAACCTGCGCACCGCTTACAAAACCGTCACGCCACCCGATGACATCACCCCAGAGCTTGAACGCCTTGAAGAAATCTGGACCCATGCCCGCAAAGTGACCGGTGCCAAAGGCCCTTGGCTGTGCGGAGACTATAGCATCGCGGACGCTATCTTCGCCCCTATGGCCACGCGGCTGGCCACTTACGGGTTCGACACGCGCCCGACCTCCAAGGCCTATGTCGCAGCGCATTTGGCCGATCCGTCCTTGCGACGCTGGCGGGCGATGGGGCTGGCCAATGAAGCGGAACTTCCCGCGTTTGAAAGCGATTTTGAAGAGGTCACTTGGCGTGGTCCCACCCCGATGGCTGCCAAAGCGATTGAAACCGGCACGTCAGAGAATGACGCCTGTCCCTACTCGGGCCTGCCCGTCACGCATCTGATGGAAACCCAAGGGCGCGCGTTCGGCTTTTGCAACGCTTTTTGTCGCGACAAAACCGTCAACGACCCCGCCGCATGGCCGCAATTCATGGCCCTGCTTGAGGCGCGTTAACCATTCATAAAGAGTAACCCGCTACCCGTTAACCAAGTTTAAAAACGGGGGCGGGATGACTGCGCTGACTTATACGGTCGCCTTTGAAGGAATCGAGGCGCGCTTGGTGGAGGTGCAATGTGCGGTCGCACCGGGCATCCCTGCTTTCGGGATCGTGGGCCTGCCCGACAAAGCCGTCTCGGAGGCGCGCGAAAGGGTGCGTGCGGCGCTCTCTGCGATGGCCATCGCGCTGCCGTCCAAACGGATCACCATCAACCTGTCGCCCGCCGATCTGCCAAAAATAGGGTCGCACTTCGACTTGCCGATTGCTGTGGCCTTGCTGGCCGCGCTCGATATCATCCCGGCCGAGGATGCCGCCCGCACGGTCGCCTTGGGAGAATTGTCGCTGAACGGTAACTTGGTGCCTGTCGTTGGTACCCTGCCCGCTGCAATGGCTGCGGCATCCGAAGACAAACATTTGCTCTGCCCGAAAGCTTGCGGCGCAGAGGCGGCATGGGTCGGTGAAGCCAATGTTATTGCAGCCCGAACGCTTGCCGATGTGATCCGCCATTATAACGGACAAGCGGTGATTGCACCGTCCAAACCGGGGGAGGTCTCGCAAAGCACGACGTTGCGCGACATGTCCGAAGTCAAAGGTCAGGAACGCGCCAAGCGCGCGATTGAGATCGCGGCGGCGGGGCGGCATCATGTGCTTCTGGTCGGATCGCCCGGATCGGGGAAATCCATGCTCGCCGCGCGGATTTCTGGCATTTTGCCGCCTCTCACGCCGACAGAAGCGCTTGAAACTTCGATGATCCACTCGGTGTCCGGACTGCTTGATGAGGGCGGAATCAACCGCGAACGCCCGTTCCGCGAACCGCATCACACGGCCTCTATGGCCGCGATTGTCGGCGGCGGCAGAGGCGCCAAGCCCGGTGAAATCAGCCTCGCCCATAACGGGGTGCTGTTCATGGATGAATTTCCGGAGTTCCCGCGCACCGTGCTCGAAACCCTGCGCCAACGGATTGAAACCGGCGAAGTCGTGGTGGCCCGCGCCAAAGCGCATATCAAATACCCCTGCCGGTTTATGCTCGTTGCAGCGGCAAACCCTTGTAAATGCGGGTATCTAGCAGACCCCGCCCGCGCCTGCGCGCGCGCCGATTTGCGGCGAGGATTATATGGGGCGCATTTCCGGCCCGCTGATGGACCGGTTTGATTTGCGTATCGAGGTGCCGCCTGTGGCCTTCACCGACCTTGATCTGCCGCCAGACGGGGAGACATCGGAAACCATCGGACGCAGGGTCGCCAATGCCCGCAACATTCAAGCGCAACGGTTCGCCGACACGCCCCACGCCAGGGTCAATGCGGATGCAGAGGGGCGCATCTTGGAACAAATCGCCACGCCAGACGACGCAGGGCGCGAAATGTTGACGCGCGTTGCAGAGCGGTTTGGGCTGTCGGCGCGCGGTTATCATCGGGTCTTGCGGGTGGCGCGCACGATTGCGGATCTTGAAGGGGTAGAAACAATCGGCCAGCCCCATATCGCGGAGGCCGTCAGCTGCCGCTTGGCGCTGTCCAAAGAGGTCTGAACAAACTGCGCTATCTCACGCAAGGCGCGGCGCGCCTCTGGCACCCAACCGTCGAGAATTTGGAATACATGCAAGGACGTATCCCATTCATCGAGTGTGACGTTACTGCCTGCCTCGCGCAAAACCCTTGCCATTCCGCAGGCATCATCGGCAAGGCCCTCGCCCTTGCCGACCTGGATCAAGACGGAGGGCGGCTTGAGAAATTGCGCGAAAAGCGGTGAAGCGCGCGGGTCATTCCGTGCCGCCCTATTGAGATAAAGTGCAACCGCATTTTCCAGACGCTCGACGGGAACCATGGCTTCGGTTGACGCTGACAATGAGGCACCTCACAACCTGAGATCCGTCCAAGGGGACATGGCAAAAGCCCCCGCAGGCACGATATCACGCTGGTTCAGATCCGCGAACAAAGCCAGCACCAGCCCACACCCCGAGCTATCGCCGCCAAGTATGACGTCGCTCGGATCATAGCCCCGCTCGATGAGGAGGTCCCAAGCTCAGCCAATTGAACGGCAAATCTTCGACCGTTTCAGAAAGATGACCGAGAAACGGCGGGACATTCAGCGTCAATCTGGCCAGCCGATCAATGCGCTTTTTGGCCCGATTAGGGGTCTTTATGCGCAAAAAGCGCGCGTCGCACAGTCAGCCTTGCCCCAATTGTCGCGATACGCAGGCGAAGGCTTTGTCCCAATCTAGGCCCGCCGCGCTTCGATCGCTTCCCAGATTTTCGCGGCGACATTGGTGCCATCAAAACGCTCAAGCTCTTGAATGCCCGTCGGTGAGGTCACGTTGATCTCGGTCAGCCAATTGCCGATCACGTCGATACCAACAAAAATCTGCCCCTTTTCGCGCAATAGCGGCCCGATGGCCGCGCAGATTTCGCGGTCGCGGTCGGTCAGTGCCACCTTTTCAGGGCGCCCACCGACGTGCATGTTAGAGCGGGTCTCGCCCGCAGCAGGCACGCGGTTGATCGCGCCTACGGGTTCGCCATCGACCAAAATCACACGCTTGTCGCCTTTAGAAACATCCGGCAGGAACTTTTGCATAATCAACGGCTCGCGATTGATGCCCGCGAACAACTCGTGCAACGATGCCAGATTGCCGTCATCTTTCGTCAGTTTGAACACACCCGCGCCGCCGTTACCGTAAAGTGGCTTCAAAATCACGTCGCCATGTTTGGCGCGGAACGATTTGAGCGTTTCGAGATCGCGCGCAACCATGGTCGGCGGTGTCAGATCAGGGAAATTCAGCACCAGCAGCTTTTCAGGGTAGTTACGCACCCAAAACGGATCGTTCACCACAAGTGTCTTAGGGTGGATCATGTCGAGGATATGGGTCGTGGTGATATAACCCATATCGAACGGCGGGTCTTGGCGCATCCAGACAACGTCGAATGTCGACAGGTCGACCTCTTGCTCTTCGCCCAGCGTGAAGTGGTTGCCCTGCACCCGCTGCACCGTCAGCGGCCAGCCGCGTGCCGTGACCTTGCCTTCTTGATAGGCCAGCTTGTCAGGCGTGTAGTAAAACAGGCTATGCCCGCGCGCTTGCGCCTCTTCGGCGATCCGGAATGTGCTGTCGGCATTGATATTGATCGGACCGATCGGGTCCATTTGGATGGCAACTTTCAACGACATATCAGACCTCGGGTTAAAACGGTTGTGGTCTGATACATGGCGCAGGACGGGCGGTTGTTCAACGGGTCAGGCCTCGCCGAACGCATTTTCCACGATCTGGACCTGACCTTGCCCGTCGACCAGCGCCAGATCAAAGCGGACGTCGGTGAGTTGGCCCTTTGGTTCACCTTCCAGAAA